>JBFFXF010000302.1:0-8631 GCA_041569895.1 Planctomycetota bacterium
CAGCCGCTTGACGACGACGGGGTGATCGGCAGCGACGTTGCGGCTCTCCGCGATGTCCGCATCGAGGTCGTAGAGCTGCAGGCCGATCTCCCGATCGCGTCCGCGCCGGCGCTCGACGCCGGGCAGGTGCAGCTTCCACTTCCCGGCGCGCACCGCGCCGAGACGGTCGCGGAAGTAATAGAAGAATGCCTCGTGGGGCGATCGCGCGCCGGGCTCGCCGCGAAGGAGCGTGCCGATGTCGCGCCCGTCGATGACACGGTCTGCCGGTGGCGCGGCGCCCGCGAGCCGCGCGAAGGTCGGCAGCAGGTCCATCGTCGTCGTGACCTCATCGCACGTCGATCCGGCGGGCACGACGCCCGGCCAGCGCACGACGCACGGCACGCGCATGCCGCCCTCCCAGACGCTCCCCTTGTGCCCGCGCAGCTGCCCGTTCGATCCGCCATGGCGCGAGGCGGCGCCGTTGTCGGAGGTGAAGAGGACCAGCGTCGTGCGGGCGATGTCGAGCTCGTCGAGCGTGTCGAGGAGCCGGCCGGTCGACCAGTCGATCTCCTCGACGGTGTCGCCGAACGGCCCGTTCGCCGACTTGCCGCGAAAGCGCTCGCTCGAGTGGAGCGGCCAGTGCGGAAAGGTGTGCGGCAGGTAGAGGAAGAACGGCCGATCGCGGTTCTTGCGGATGAACGCGATCGCCTCCTCGGTGTAGCGCCTCGTCAGCGTGGTCTGGTCGGCCGGCGCCTCGATGACCTCCTCGTCGCGCATCAGCGGCAGTGGCGGGTTCTCGACCGGTCGCCTCTGACGGACGCCCATGTCGTTCGAGTAGGGAATCCCGAAGTACGAGTCGAACCCCTGCCGCGTCGGCAAGAACGGCCGCTGGTCGCCGAGGTGCCACTTGCCGATGCACGCCGTCGCGTAGCCGCGCTCCCGGAGCACCTCGGCGATGGTGACCTCCGCGGGCGCCAGCCCCTTCCGGGCGATCGGGAAGAGCACCCACTCCCCGGCGGCGTTCTGGTGCATGTTGACGCGCCGGGGGTAGCACCCCGTCAAGAGCGACGACCGCGACGGGGTGCAGACACCGCTCGTCGAGTAGAAGCTGGTCAGCCGCATGCCCTCCGTGGCGATGCGATCGATGTTCGGCGTGCGGTGCTTCGTCGAGCCGAAGCAGCCGATGTCGCCGTAGCCGAGATCGTCACAAAAGATCACCACGTAGCTCGGCGGCCGCTCGAGCGCATCCAGCGGCGCCGCGAACAGCGCGAGCAGCACGACGGCGAGACGACCCATGAGCACGCGGGGGGATTCCACGCAATCGAGTGTCGCCGCGGGCGGGAGGGTTGTCAACGGGTCCACTCGTCCTCGTTCCCGTTCCCGTCCCCGTCCCCGTGCCCGAAAACTGTCGCAATCGGACGGACGCTCGCCGTCGGGGCCGGGCGGTCGGGGTCGGGGACCGAGACTGACGACGGAGACAGAGGACCGAGGACAGAGATCAGAGTCCGAGATCAGAGATCAGAATCCGATTCCGATGCCGAGACCCGATTCCGATACCGACTCCGAGACCCGATTCCGACTCCGAGGCCGATGCAGAGTTCTGACCGCGGAGACTTCTGCGTAATCTGCGTAATCTGCGTTCCCGTCCACGTCGACCGTCGGCCGCGCTTTCGCCGTGTGCGGTCCGCGTTCCATTCTCCATCTCTTTTCCTGCCTTCCTGCTTTCCTGCCTTCCTTGCCGTGCTCTGCCGTCCGTATGTCGCTGGCGGAGTCGAGCAGCTTTTTCGGGTACGGGCACGGGTCCGCGGCCGGGAACGGAAGCTCTCAGGCCGTTCGGCTGTTGCTTTGGGCCGCCAGGTCGCGGAGGAAGAAGATGCCCTCCTCCACCGCGTCCGCGTTGATGTGGTGCACCTCGCACCTGGCGCCGATCGAGTCGGGCAGGGTGACGGTGAGCGTGCCGCCGAGGTGCTCGCGGAAGTCGCGCAGTCCCTCGAGGAGGACGAGCTCGCCGTCCGCGGTGCGTTGCGTCATCTCCGGATAGAAGACCGGCAGGCCGCACGTGGTCAGCGCCTGCACGATGCGCAGCAGGTCGGAGCGGCCGATGAGTCCCTTCTTCATCGCGTAGTACGAATCGAGCGCGATGCCGGCCGCGACCGCCTGGCCGTGGCCGATGGCGTAGCCGGAGAGGGTCTCGAGCTTGTGGGCGCTCCAGTGGCCGAAGTCGAGGGGCCGCGCCGTTCCCATCTCGAAGGGGTCGCCGTTCGACGCGATGTGCTCGAGGTGGAGCACGGCACAGCGCCGGATGAGCTGCTCCATCGGCGCCTGCTCGCGGCGTCCGAGCGCCGGCGCGGCGCGGCAGAGGTCGTCGAAGAACTCCCGGTCCTTGATGATCGCCACCTTGAACGCCTCGGCGATCCCGCCTCGCCAGTGCGCGTCCGGGAGCGTCGGGAGGAACGAGAAGTCGTTGATGACGGCGAACGGCGGCGCGAAGGTGCCGAGGAAGTTCTTCATGCCGTGCTCGTTCATGCCGTTCTTGACGCCGACGCCGGCGTCGTTCTGCGCGAGCACCGTGGTCGGCATGCGCACGAGTCGCAGCCCGCGGTGGACGAGCGCCGCCGCGAATCCCACCATGTCGAGGACCGCCCCGCCGCCGACGGCGACGACGAAACTCTGCCGGCAGAGGTGGTGGTTGCCGAGCGCGAACATGATGTCCTGGACCACCTGCATCGAGCTCTTCACCGCCTCCCCGCCCGGGACCACCTCCGGCGTGGCGACGAGCTCGACGCGGTCCTGATGCTCGTGACAGTAGTCCCGCACGGCGCGGACCAGCCCGGGGTGGGCCTCCGCGACGCCGGAGTCGATCGAGACCCAGATCCGGTGGCGCCGCGATTCGCCGCGACGCGCCAGGACGTCGAGGAGCAGCGGATTGTCGACGCGGAACACGTCACGCGTGAAGTGGACCGGATAGTCGAACGCGACCTGGAACCGCTGGTGGTGCACGGACTCGTTCATGTCGTCCTTTTGCGTCCCGGACCCGATCTCGTCTCGCCGACGCTCGCGATCCTCGTAAACATCCCATCAAGCATACGACACCGGCCCCATCCTCGCCCCCCGCATCAACGCCCCGGGCCACCGGCCGGTTCACCGCCGCCCCCGGGCTCCCGGTGGAAAGAGGTTGGATCTCGAAACCCCCACCGATATGCTGATTTGAGCGTTCGTGCTGGCCACGTCGGTTCGCGATCGGAACCCCGGAGGACGCCGGGACATGAGAGCCCATTTTCTTGTCGTGCTGATGACGCCCCTGGTCGCGTTGCCGGGCCCCACCCTCGCCCAGGTCTCCCCGCCTCCGCTGCGCCCGAAGGAGGTGATTCCGGCGGTCGAGCGATCGATCGAGCGCGGTCTCCAGTTCCTGGCGCGGCACCAGCGCATCGACGGCTCGTACGGCAAGTCGCGCTGGGAGAACTTCCCGACCTATCCGACGGCGATGTCGGCGCTCGTCGGCATGGCGTTCCTGGCGAGCGGCAGCACGCCGACCCGCGGCCCGTACGCCAAGCAGATCCGCCGCATCACCGACTACCTCCTCGGAAGCTGCGCCAACCCGAACGGCTACCTCACCGATCTCGGCGCCGGGGAGGACCGTCCGATGTACTCCCACGCCTTCACGATGACCTTCCTGGCGCACATCTACGGCCAGGTCGAGAGCGAGGAGCGGCGCCGGGAGATCAAGGCCGTCCTCCAGCGCGCCGTCCGCTTCACCATGGGCACGCAGACGGACGCCGGCGGATGGGGCTACCGCGCCAACTATTACAGCGACGAGGGAACGCTGACGGTGACGCAGCTCCAGGCGCTGCGGTCGTGCCGCGATGCCGGCATCTACGTGCCGCGCGAGGTGATCGACAACGCGGTCCGCTACATCGAGAGCTCGACCAACGACGACGGCAGCGTGCGCTACCGTCCGGGCTCGAGACGCATCCGCCCCGGCGTCACCTGCGCTGCGCTGGTGACGCTGTGGAACGCCGGACGCTACGACGACCCGCTGCTGACGCGGATCGCGGACTACATCAAGCGAAACATCTACCTCCGGTTCGAGAACCAGCACCACGCCGAGTACGTGATGTACTACCTCGCGCAGGCGCGCTTCCTGCTCGGCGGATCCGACTGGCCGGACTTCTACAAGCAGTACGCGGCGATGTTCCTCGACAACCAGATGAGCGACGGCAGCTGGGAGGGGAGTGACGGAGGGGAGATCTACGGCACGGCGATCGCCGTGCTCGTGCTCCAGATCCCGTACAACCGGCTGCCGGTCTACGAGAGGTGAAGAGCGCCGGAGAAGGAATGGAACCACGCGCCGCGCGGCAGGGCCGCCTCGATCCCGGTCCGGAGTTCATAGACAGGCTGCCCGAGCTCGCCCACACGCTGCGCAAGCAGATCGCGCGCGTCGTCGTCGGCCAGGATCGCGTCGTCGACGAGATCCTCATCACGCTGCTCTCCGGTGGACACGCCATCCTCGAGGGCGCGCCGGGGCTCGCCAAGACACTGCTCGTCAACACGGTCTCCGCGGCGCTCTGCCTGAAGGCGGGGCGCATCCAGTTCACGCCCGACCTGATGCCGGCCGACGTCACCGGCACCCTCGTGGTGCGCGAGGACCCGCGCACCGGCGAGCGCGGCTTCGTCTTCCGCGAGGGGCCGATCTTCGTCAACGTCGTGCTCGCGGACGAGATCAACCGCAGCCCGCCGAAAACGCAGGCCGCGCTCCTCGAGGGGATGGCGGAGGGCCGCGTCACGGTCGCCGGCACGAGGCACGTGCTGCCGAGGCCGTTCTTCGTGCTCGCCACCCAGAACCCGATCGAGCACGAGGGGACCTATCCGCTGCCCGAGGCGCAGCTCGACCGCTTCCTGCTGAAGATCCACGTCGATTATCCGAACTTCGGCGAGGAGTGGGCGATCGTCGAGCGCACCACCGGCGTCGACTTTCCGAGGATCACCGAGGCGCTGACGCTGACCGAGGTGCTGTCGCTCCAGCGCGTCGTCAGGGCGCTCCCGATCTCGGACCACATCGTCGAGTACGCCACGCGAATCGTCCGCCGCTCGAGGCCGGACGAGGAGCTCGCGCCGGACTGGGTGCGTCGATTCATCTCGTGGGGCGCCGGTCCACGCGCGAGCCAGGCGCTGATCGTCGCCGCCAAGGCGCGCACGCTGCTGCACGGCCGGTACGCGGTGAAGCGTTCCGACGTTCGCGCCGTGGCGCTTCCGGTGCTCCGTCACCGGCTGCTGCCGAGCTTCCAGGCGGAGGCCGAGGAGCTCACCGCGGACGATCTCGTCCTGCGGTTGCTCGATGACACGCCGTCATTCGCAGAAAGATCCGGTTACGATGACACGACACGGCGGATTCTTCGACTCTGACCTGCTGGCGCGACTCGCGCGCCTGGAAATCACCGCCCGTCGCGTCGTCGACGGGTTCCTGGCGGGCAAGAACCGCAGCAGCCGGCACGGATTCAGCATCGAGTTCGTCGAGCACCGCGAGTACACGCCGGGCGACGACCTGCGTCACCTGGACTGGAAGGTGCTCGGGCGCATGGACCGCTACTACATCAAGCGCTACGAGGAGGAGACCAACATCACCGGGATGCTCCTCGTGGACGCGAGCGCGTCGATGACGTACGGGTCCGGCCACGTGACGAAGTTCGAGACCGCCGCTGTCACGGCCTCCGCCCTCGGCTACATGCTGAACCGCCAGCGCGACGCCGTCGGGCTGGCGCTGCACGACAGCGACCTGCGCGTCTACCAGCCGCCGAGCGTGCGGCTGGTGTCGCTCGCGAACATCGCCGGGGAGCTGCGCGAGACGACTCCCTCGGGGAAGACGGCGTTCGACGAGATCGTCAAGCGCGTCGTCATGGAGCTGCCCCGCCGCTGCCTGTTCGTCATCCTGTCCGACTTCTTCGTGCCGATCGCCGAGATCGAGTCGGCGCTGCGCTTCCTTTACTATCGCGGGCACGAGGCCATCGTCCTTCAGGTCCTCGACCCGGCCGAGCGGCACTTCCCGTTCACGACCAACACGCTGTTTCGCGGCCTCGAGGACAGGCGCGACCTCATCGCCGAGCCGCACCGCCTGCGCCGCCGGTACCTCGATATCCTGGAGAAGTTCATCGGCGACGTCCGCTCTCTGGCCCAGGACTGCGCGTTCGACTACCAGCTGCTCGACTCGCCGGCGGACGTCGGACCGGCGGTGGCGACGCTCCTCGCGCGGCGGATCAGCCGCCAGCGCACCGGGCGCCGCGGGAGGGGCGGTTGATGGGAGAGCTCTTCGTCAACCCGTGGCTCCTCGGCGGCCTCGCCCTGGCATCGGCGCCGATCATCATCCACCTGCTGAATCGACGCCGCTTCCGCGTGCACGAGTGGGCGGCGATGGACTTCCTGCTCCAGGCCGCGGTGACCAACCGGCGGCGTCTGAAGTTCGAGGACCTCATCCTGCTGGCGCTACGCGTGCTCGTCATCGTCCTCTTCGTCTTCATGGTGGCGCGTCCGCTGGTCACCGGGGGCGGGGCGGGATGGCGAGAGGACGAGCGCGTCGTCGTGCTCGACGACTCCTTCAGCATGGAGGTCTTCACGCCGACGGGAGCGGTCTTCGAGAACGCGCGGGAGAGCGCCATCAACCAGGTCCAGGACGCCATCGGGCGCGGCATGGCGGTGTCGCTGCGCCGCGGCAGCCGGCCCGACGCCACCGCGCTCACCGTCGGGCGTCCGGTCGCGGAGGACGGGGAGACCGGCGAGGGCGCCCCGGCGTCGGTCATCGAGAGCGGCAGCGACGTGCTGCGCGCGGTGCGTGAGCTCAAGTCGGGCGATATCCCGCTGCGCCTCGGTCGCGCCGTGACGCAGCTCGTCGAGGAGGCCCACGCCGACAAGTCACCCGTCTTTCGCCGGGTGGTGCTCATCAGCGACTTCCGCGCCGTCGACTGGCTCTCCGAGGGAGGCGATGTGGCGGAATCGATCGAGGCCGCGTTCCACGCCGTTCGCCAGGACGACATGGCCTCGCGCTTCGGTTTCCAGCTCGTCGACGTCGGCCGCAGCGATGTCGAGAACGTCGCCGTCACCGGCCTCGAGACCGTGTCGGACCAGATCCTCGCCGGCGTGCCGGTGAAGCTGCGCGTCGAGGTGACCAACTTCTCCTCGATCGAGCGCGCGCGCATCGAGGGGGAGCTCGAGATCGGCGAGTCCGACGTCGCCGCGTTCACGCCGCTCTTCCGCGTGCCGCTGCCGCCGTTCGAGTCGGTCCCGCCCGGGGAGTCCGCGAGCGTCGAGGTCGACTACACCTTCGATCAGGGAGGGCAGTACCTCGTGCGCGCGACGCTCGAGAAGGACCAGCTCGCACGCGACGATGACAGTTTTCTCGTCGTCAGCGTCCGCGACGAGATCCACGTCGTCATCGTCGACGGCGATCCGGGAAGGGATCGCTTCCGGGGCGAGGCCGGCTTCCTCGCTGCGGCGCTCGCGCCCCGCGGCCGGCTGACGACCGGCGTCGACGTGCGCGTCGTCAGCGAACCGATCACGGCGGATCTGGTCGAGGACGCCGATGTCGTGTTCATCCTGAATCGCCAGACGATCGCCGCCTCCGAGTGGGACGTGCTCGAGCCGCGCGTCCGTGACGGCACCGGGCTGGCGTTCTTTCTCGGCAACCGCGTCGATCCGGACGCGTACCGTCCGGGCGGCCTGAACGACGAGAGCGAGCGACGGTTCCTCTTCGCGGCGAGGCTCTCCGAGCTCGAGCGCGAGCCGACCGAGCGCCCGACGATCCGCATCGAGGACGACGCGCACCCGGCATTCGCGGTGGTCGCCGGCGTCGAGGGCTTCTCGTTCCGCGACGTCCGGTTCGAGCGCTTCTTCGGGCTCGAGCCGATCGACGGGGCGCGCGTCGTGGCGCGCTTCGATGGCGCCGGGGGCGACGTGCCGGCCATCGTCGAGTCGCAGCTCGGGCGCGGTCGCGTGGTGATCTTCAACACCACCGCCGATCGCGACTGGTCCGACTGGCCCACGGACCCGAGCTACGTGATCGTGCTCCAGGAGTGGGTGCGCTACCTGACGCCGCGGCGCGGATCGAGCTTCAACATCACCGCCGGCGACGAGATCTCCTGGCGAGTGACGCCCGGCAAGATCTACGACGTCGAGACACCGCTCGGGGACCGCCATCCGGTGCGTGCGGAGGGCGACGAGCCGGTCGAGCGCCTGTCCTTCGCCGGCACGTCCCGCGCCGGATTCTATCGCCTCCTCGAACGCGACCGTCCGCGCGAGGATGCCGGGCCATCGATCCAGCCGGAGGAGCCACCGATGGTGCGGTGGTACGCGTGTCGCCGGCCGGCCCGCGAGAGCGACCTCGCCCCGCTCGGCGAGGCGAGGCTCCGCGAGCTGCTCGAGGCGGGCGAGATCAAGTACTCGATCGGCCAGGAGGTCGACGTCGACGCGTTCCGGGAGGAGCGCGAGGGTGAGCTCTGGCGGTGGCTGGCGATCGCGGCCGGGCTGATCCTGCTGACGGAGCTGGCCGTGGCGTGGTGGTTCGGACGGACGTGATGGAACGTATGCACATGAGCGACGTGAGCATGAGTGGCTCCACCGGTTCCCGCTTCCCGGACGTGCGAGTCGGGCACGGGTACGGGTACG
>JBFFXF010000303.1:0-8586 GCA_041569895.1 Planctomycetota bacterium
AGACGACGTTCTCGCGTCGCGGCCGCCGCGACGAGCAGCCGGGATGGCAGTAAACTCCGGTGGTCCGGACCGCGTAGACGAACGACCCGTCCGCGGAGCCATCGCGGTCCCGCACGAGCGACCAGCGCGTCTCGTCGTTCATGGCCGTCGTTCCCATGCGTCGTCCTGCTCGCTTCCTCCGTCTCCGGGGGCGCCGACCGATCCGCCGTCGCCGAGGACAGGGTACTCGCTGGTCGACACGCCCGCCTCCCGCTTCTTGCGATGCAATTCGACTCGTCGTGGGATCCGGTCGAGGCTCGTGGAAATCCGGCCGGGGATCCCGGCGAGCCGAACGTGGCGCGCATGTGCCTCCGCCGCAAGCCGAGGATCGCGAGCGGCGAGGGGCTCGACCTCCTCTGGGCGACGATGTGGACGCACAACGTCGTCGGCGACTGGAACGACTACCTCGCGGTCGCGACGCTCCTGCTCGCCCACGGCGTGACGCCGACCGCGCCCGCCAGGTCGAGGAAGAAACCCACTCGACACGGCGTGCCGCCGCGCTCGCATCCGCTGCACTGGATCTCGATCGCGCGCGGTCGCATCGACGGCAGCGAGGAGAGGATGATCGAGTACGCCCGGCTGCTCCTCGACCACGGCGCGGAGATCGACGCCGAGGACGGCGAGACACCATCGACGCCACTCGGCTGGGCAGCCCGCCACGGGCGCGCGCGACTGGTCGAGTTCCTCATCGAGCGAGGCGCGACGATCGACGCGCCCCGTGACGCGCCGGCGTCCACACCGCTCGCGTGGGCGCGAAAGCGCGGCCACGGCGAGATCGTCGACATCCTCCGCACGCACGGGGTGAGGGACTGACTGCGCCTCGCGTCACCGCCGGTCGCCGTGACGCCGCCCACGCTGCCCGCCGCGCTTCCCCTCGCGCTTGTCGTCGTCGTCGTCGACTCGCCGGTCTCGACGGCCGCGTCCCGGCGGAGGCCACGACTTCTTGTTGCCGTGCTCGTCGACGATCAGGTGCCTCGTTCCGGGCGGCAGCACCTGGAGCGTCTTCAGGAACTCGATCACCGTGTCGCGCTCGTACTCGCCCAGCGCCTCGAAGGCCTCGCGCGCATCGAGCGCCTCGCCGGCGTGGGCGAGCACGGCCTCCCTCATGGTCGTGAACTGACCGTGGTGAAAGTACGGCGGCTCGTTCGCGGCGCCCCAGAGCTTCTTCGTCAGGAACCTCGAGTTCCCCTTGAAGAAACCGGGCGACCCGGCCGCCTGCGTCATGTCGAGCGGCTCGACGTTCGGGTCGTGGTGGCCGCTCGTGATGTCGTGCAGCTTGAGATCGGTGAACGCGGGGACGTGCACCACCCCGTCCCGGCTCGACAGACGCGGGCCCGGCAGCCGGCGGCTGTTGAGGTCGACGCTCAGCGCGGGGGCCTCGCCCGCCTGCAGGTTGCCGGGCGGGTTGTAGGGATTCGGCTCGGTGAAGACCCAGCCTCCGCTCTCGAGCGGCAGGCTCGGAACGTGACACCTGGCGCAGCCGATGCTCTCGAAGAGCTCCTCGCCGATCAGCACCGCCCGCTCGACGTCCGGATCGTTCGGGATCCTCCGTCCGGGCACGGGGAGCGTCGCCTGAAAGACGGAGGCGGCGGTGACGTCGGCACGGGTCAGCTCGTCCGTGAATCCGTCGCCGTCGGGGTCGGCGCCGTCGCCGAAGCGCTCGGCCGACTGGATGCCGTGGTGGTGGTTGAAGGCGTTGTTGGTGAACTCGCGCAGCGAGACCACCGCGCCGGCCTGGTGGAAGGGGCGGATGACGAGGCTCGGCGGCACATCGGGCCCGGTCGTCCTCAGACTCGTCGCCGGCAGGCCCTCGACTCCCGAGACGTCCCACGCCCCGTCCGCGCTCCTGGCGATCGCGCCGAAGGAGATGCCCTTGGTGACCAGCGCCCGTGATTCGCCGGCAGGCGTGCCGTCTCGGATCGCCTGCAGGTCGGCGGTCATCTGCCGGGCGAGCATCTCGACGTAGCCCGCGCCGAACATGCCGAGGGTGGCGCGGCGGTTGGCGATCGCGTCCAGCACCGGGAACTGCCCGCCCTCGTCGTGCGCGCCCCGGGTGAGGACCGTGTCCTCCGGGTCGAAGGTGACGAAGTCGAACCGCTGCCCGAGCACGAAGACGCTGGTGACGAAATCGCCGCCACCGCCCGCCACCCCGAACGGGGCGTTGTGACACCCGGCGCAGGAGTTCGCGTCCGGCGCGGAGATGCGGTTGAAGTTCCGCGGAAAGACGAGGGGATCTTCGGGGTCGGCGAGCGGCGCTCCGGTCCCCTTGGTCAGCGGCCGGCCGCCGCCCTCCTGGACGGTCCAGTTGGCGGCGAAGAGATCCTGTCCGTGACGGAGAACCCGGTCGAGCGGCTGGCGGAGTTCCTCGCCGTCCGCGAGGTGCCTCGGGACCGAGAGCTCCTTGCCGATGGTGTCGCCACCGGAGGCGGCCGCGGGCAGGATGACGGATGCCATCAGGGAAAGGTGGACGAGAAGGCGACTGCAGAGACGTGGTGCGGAACGCAGGTTGACTTTCATTCTTCGACCTCGAAAGCGAGAAACTCGCGCGCGCGGTGACTTCAACGAATCTCGATTATACCACGCACCGTTCGCGGGCTTTCGGGAGCACCTGACGAGACGCCCGACCGCCCCCCGGTCTTCCGCGACACGACCGGCGCGGTCGCGGGTCAGCTTCGACCCCCATCCGCCGATCTTCTGGGGCACGGGCGCTCGGACGTCCGGATGACCGCCGAGTCGCCGTCTGATACACTTGACGTCTCGCTGGCCTTTCCGGGGCTCGATGGATCGAGCCCTCCCCGTATCAGCGGAAGCATCCTTCGACAGGAACGGCCCGCGTTCGACCAGGGAGGAGCTACCATGACTGCGCGTCGGACTGCACGTCGACTCGAGCGAATCTCACCCGTCGTGGCCCTGGCGATCGGCGTCGCCGGAGGCTTGCTGGTGGCCTGTGCGTTGCTGCGCGCCCCGCAGGCGGACGCCGTGCCACGGCCGGGCAACGGCACGAAGGACACGGCGAACGACGACGGGGAGAAGGACTATCGGGCGGGCGCGGCCGGTGATCAGTACCTGCGCCAGAGCCCGGGCGCCTCCGCCACGGCGTGGCTCGAGAACGACTTCGGCCTCGGCGACGGCTATATCGCGAAGCTCCAGCCGTATCCCGCCGCAGGAGCGGGGGACCGCACGCCCTTCGATCTGTGGCGCTATGCGGGCCGCGGCAGGAGCTCCTGGGGGTCACCGGTCCTGCCGATGCCGTTCGCCGACTGGATCGAGAAGCATCGCAAGCAGAAGCCGGAGCTCATGGCCGCCGTGCACGCCTACATGCGCTCGCGCTACGACTTCTCCGGGGAGAAGCTCCCGGGGGCCACCATGAGCGGCGGCAAGTCGATCATGAAGGGGCCGGTGGCGCGGCTTCCCGAGGGCATCGCGTCCTTCGAGGAGCTCGCGCGTCTGAGCCCGGATGAGATCAAGGCGCGTGATCTCTTTCCCTACAAACCGCTCGCTCACCCGCTCCAGACCACCGCGCACATGCTCTTTCCGGCGATGTGGACGCGAGTCCACCCCGAGCACGAGAGGATCGACGTCGACTTCGACATTCCCGACGCGTACTTGCCGGAGTTCCCCCCGCCGATGTTCCTGACCAACCACAAGGAGCTCGGTGACGTCGCACGCGGTCAGGAGGTGACCCTGGGGAACTACTACGAGCTCTTCAACGGCCTGCTGACGGCGGAGCAGATGGAGGGTCTCAAGGAGCTGCTGCGCCCGACTGCGACGACGTGGTTCAATCACACCGAGCACCGTGTCACCGTCGATCCGAGCGCGGGAGTTGCGTGCTTCTCCTGTCACGTGAACGGCCACTCCAACGGCGCCATCGAGCTCGCTCCGGACTCCCGGCCGAATGAGGCGCGCCTGCGCGTCGACACGCCGTCCATGCGAGGCAACTACAACCTCATGCAGCTCTCCTCGAAGCGCTCGATCCGCAGCATGGATCACTTCGCCGAGGTCGAGGAGTACTTCGACGGCGATCCCGGGTTGATGCAGGCCATCGGACCCCGCTCGCAGCAGCGACAGGTGACCAATCGCATGGGCGACTTCAACGCCATCCTCGACTTCCCGCCCGCTCCGAAGCTCGGCCCTCTGATGAAGCTGATTCCGTCGAAGGCGACCGAGGCGGAGCTGCGGGGCGAGCAGATCTTCCACGGCAAGGGTCAGTGCGCGACGTGCCACTCCGGCCCGGCCTTCGTGGACGACTACATGCATGACCTCCGGGTCGAGCGCTTCTACAAGGGGCGCCCCGAGGGGCCGATCAAGACCTTTCCGCTACGCGGCATCAAGGACTCGCCGCCCTATCTCCACGACGGCCGCTGTCCGACCCTCCACGATGCGGTCGAGTTCTTCGACCTCGTGCTCGAGCTCGGGCTGACCAGGCAGGAAAAGGAGGACCTCGTCGCGTTTCTCCTCTGCCTGTGAGCTCCGCCGAGTTGGTGGGAAAGATGTGGTACGGGCCCCGAGTTTCATTCGCAGTCGCCCTGGTTCTCGGCCTCACCACCCTCGCCCCCGCCCAGCGGCAGATGGAGAACCTCGGCCGCGGGCTCGTCGCCGTCGAGCGCGAGGCGGGCGGGGTGTACGTCGGCTGGCGGCTCCTCGGGACCGATCCGGAATCGATCGCCTTCAACCTCTATCGCGTCACCGACGGCGCTGCGCCGGTGAAGGTGAACGAGACGCCGATCGCCGACTCCACGAATCACGTCGATCGCGCCGCGGACACCGCGAAGGCGCTCGAGTACTTCGTGCGGCCCGTCCTCGACGGCACGGAGCTCGCGCCCTCCGCGCCGCGGCGCGTCTGGAAGCGCGCCTTCCTGGAGATCCCCATCCGGCCGATCCCCGACTACCGGCCCGGCGATGCATCGGTCGCCGATCTCGACGGGGACGGGGAGTACGAGATCGTCCTCCACCAGGTCTCGCGTCCGCGGGACAACGCGCACCCGGGCGTCACCGGATCCCCGATCCTCGACGCCTACGAGCTCGACGGCACGCACCTCTGGCGCATCGACCTCGGCATCAACATCCGCGAGGGCGAGCACTACACGCAGTTCATGGTCCACGACCTCGATGGCGACGGGTCGGCCGAGCTGGCGTGCAAGACAGCCGACGGCACCACCGATGGACGCGGCAAGCTCATCGGCGACGCCGAGAAGGACTGGCGGTCGCTCGACGAGCGGTCGCGAACGTACGGCCGCATCCTCGCCGGCCCGGAGTACTTCACCATCTTCGACGGACGGACCGGCGCGGCGCTGAAGACCGTCGACTACATCCCGGGTCGGTCGCCGATCGACGGCTGGGGCGGCATCGGCGGCAACGGTGGCAACGACAGCTACGGCAACCGCTGTGACCGCTTCCTCGCCTGCATCGCGTACCTCGACGGCGAGCGGCCGTCGGTCGTCATGTGCCGCGGCGTCTACGGGCGCACCGTCCTCGCCGCGTGGGACTGGCGCGACAGAAAGCTGCGCTCGCGCTGGGTGTTCGATTCCGGGATCAGCTATCCCCCCTTCGAGAACGCCTCGCCGTATTCGGGCATGGGAGGTCACTCGCTCTCGGTCGCCGACGTCGACGCCGACGGCAGGGACGAGATCGTCTACCAGGCGATGGTCATCGACGACGACGGCACGGGTCTCCACTCGAGCGGGCTCCGCCACGGCGATGCCATGCACGTCGGCGACCTGATTCCCGGGCGCCCCGGTCTCGAGGTGTTCACGATCCAGGAGAACGAGGGCGCCACGGTGCGCTTCATGACGCCCGGCGTGGCGATGCGTGACGCCCGCACCGGCGAGATTCTCTGGAGCCACAGCCCGGGCGTCGACGTGCGCCAGGGGCTGGTCGCGGACATCGATCCGCGGCATCCGGGCTGCGAGGCGTGGGGCGGGCCGGGCGAGCTCCGCGACGCGCGGGGCAAGGAGATCGGTCCGCGGCCGCGCACGAGCGGCTGGGCCATCTGGTGGGACGGAGATCTTCTTCGCGAGCTGCTCGCCGGCTCGAGCATCACCAAGTGGAACTGGGAGCGCGGCCGCGAGGAGCCCGTCCTCGTGATCGAGAGGCGGCGCGGGCGTGGCCCGAGCCTCGCGGCGGATCTCCTCGGCGACTGGCGCGAGGAGCTCCTGGTGGCGACTCGCGACGGCACCGCGCTGCGACTCCACACGACGACCATCCCGACCACGCATCGCATCCCGACCCTGATGCACGATCCGCAGTACCGGCTGGCGATCGCGTGGCAGAACGTCGTCTACAACAAGCCGCCGCACCCCGGCTTCTTCCTCGGCGCCGGCATGAAACCGCCGCCGCGCCCGCGCATCCGGCTCGTCGGCGAGGGCGAGGCCATCAGGAGAACGTCGACGGACTCCACGGCGATCGAGCGCGATCAGCGGAAGAAGAGCTGACCGGAGCGGTGCCCGGCGGGGGCTCGGGCCGGGAGAGTCGACTTCGGGGGGTCTGCTGTCAGACGATTCATAAGGAAGGCAGGAAGCTCAGGAAGGCAGGAAACGGATGGATTGATGGGGTTGCGCTTCGTGAGCTTCGCTCGAGCCGTCGAACAGGCCTCCTGACTCTCCGTCTTCATGCGTTCGTCATGAGTCGTCGTCAGAAACCGCCCATCGCGTCATTTCTCATCGTTCGGCCCGTGCCGACGTCGGGGCTTTCTTCCGGCTGACGATGACTCGATGCGGCAGCGGGCCGAGCCCGTGGCGCTGGTGCGAGCCGAAGCCGCACTCCGAGAGCATCGATTCGTACTCGGACCAGGTGTAGGCGTCTCCCGCCGGTGTCGTCGCGAGCATCACGAGCGCGAACAGCGCCGAATCGCGCGGCGAGATGCGGTCCTCGTCCGGGATGAACTCGACGATGACGACACGCCCCCCCGGAGCCATGGTGGCGTGCAGCCGCGCGAGGAGCTCGACGCACTCGCCCCGGGAGAAGTGGTGCAGGAAGTTCGGCAGCAGGACGAGGTCGTGGCCCGAGCCGAGATCGGCATCGAACGCGCTGCCGGCGACGGCGCGGAATCGATCGGCGATTCCGGCTCGCTCCGCGTTCCTGCGCGCGACGTCGACCACGTCGGTCCAGTCGAGTGCGACCAGCTCGGCCTGCGGGAATCGGAGCGCCATGGCGATGCCGAAGATGCCGTGGCCCGCCGCGACGTCGAGGATGCTCCGCGGCGCGGGCTCGCCCCGCAGCGATCGCTCGAGCAGGCTGGCGACCGCCTCGGCGGGGGGCCGCATCATCGGCACCATGCTCGCCGCGAAATCGACCCACACCGGGTGGTCCGGGGCGAGCGTGCCGCCGGCGTCCATGATCGTGCCTCCGCGGCGCACCGTCTCCGCGATGTCGCGGAAGGAGCCGGTGATGGTCTCCGACATCAGGAACCGCACGACGTCGGTGACACACGCCGGCGAGGCGCGATCGAGGAATTTCGCCGAGTCCGGCGTCAGCGCGTAGCGCTCATCGGTCCTGGTCAGCAGCCCGAGCACGACGAGCGTGTCGCAGAGGATGCGGATGCCGCGCTCGGCCGCCCGACAGCGCGACGCGAGCCTCCCGACCGATCCGGCACCGGCGCTGATCGCCGAGAAGAGGTCGAGCTCGATGGCGCCGCGCAGCGCGGCGGTCTGCTGGTAGGCGCCGAGGAGCGTGAAGATGTGCTGCGGGCCGACGTCGCGCTCCGGGTCGCGTGTCTCGGTCATGGTTCCCCCTTTCCGCCGCCATTCTATCCGACCCCGAGCCGATCGGTCAGCCGCCGAGATCGCGTCCAAGGTCGCCGTCGGCGCCCGACGCCCCGGAACCCGTGGACTTCGCCGCCGCGAGCCCGGAAGATGAGGCGACCGGAACTCACCAACCCCGTCCCGGGAGAAGCACCGATGCAGATGGCCGTCCGTCGCCGCCCGACCCTCGCCGCCGTGTTCCTGAACGTCGCCGTCGCCCTCGTCACCAGCGCCCCGGCGCAGGTCCCGGAGTCCGCCTTCAATCGCGACCCGTGGCCGGTGGCGAAGAAGGGCCCGGTGAAGGTTTTCGTCCTCGCCGGCCAGTCGAACATGCAGGGGCACGCCTCGCTGCGCACGCTCGAGTACCTGATCTACAACGAGGAGACCGCCGCCGAGTACCAGCACTGGAAGGACCGCGACGGCCGCTGGACGGAGCGCCGCGACGTGTGGATCTGGACGAGCGACGGCGAGCGCAGCGGCAACCTGAGGCCGGGCTTCGGAGCGAACGAGGTGAAGCTCGGGCCGGAGCTCGGTTTCGGCTGGGTGGTCGGCAAGCACTTCGACGAGCAGGTGCTGCTGATCAAGACCTGCTGGGGCGGCCGCAGCGTCAAGCGCGACTTCCTGCCGCCCGGGGCCGACATGCCGCCGGCGGAGGAGCTCGAGAAGGAGCTCGAGCGCGCCCGCAAGCGAGACCCCGAGGCGACGCTCGACGACATCCGCGCGCGATACGGCAAGGCCTACCGCGACATGATCGCGCACGTCAAGGACGTGCTCGGCAACCTGAAGAAGCACTTCCCGGCGTACGACG
>JBFFXF010000304.1:0-8449 GCA_041569895.1 Planctomycetota bacterium
CTGCTCGCGCGAGTAGTCGAGATAGAGCATCGAGGCCACCGCGTCGACGCGCAGGGCGTCGAAATGGTATCTGTCGAGCCAGAAGAGGGCGCTCGAGACGAGGAAGTTCTTCACCTCGGTGCGGCCGTAATTGAAGATCAGAGTCCCCCAGTCGCGGTGCTCGCCCCGACGCGGATCCGCGTGCTCGTACAGGTGCGTCCCGTCGAAGTATCGGAGCGCGTGATCGTCCTTCGGGAAGTGCGCCGGCACCCAGTCGAGGATGACCCCGACGCCGTTCCGGTGGCACTGGTCGACGAAGTACATCAGGTCCTCGGGCCTCCCGAACCGGCTGGTCGGCGCGAAGAATCCGGTAACCTGGTAGCCCCAGGACGCGTCAAAGGGGTGCTCCTGGAGCGGCAGCAGCTCGATGTGGGTGAAGCCCAGGTCGCGGACGTGAGGGATGAGCCGATCGGCGAGCTCTCGATACGTCGGGAAGCGATCGCCCTCCTCCGGAACGCGCTGCCACGAGCCGAGGTGGACCTCGTAGATCGACATCGGCGCGGAGTGCCAGTCGGTGCGCGAGCGATGCTCGAGCCACTCACCGTCCCGCCACTCGTGGCGGTCGAGGTCCTGGACGATCGACGATGTCCCCGGGCGGAACTCGAAGAGAAACCCGTGCGGGTCCGATTTCAGCCGGATGTCGCCGCCGCGCGTGCGGATCTCGAACTTGTAGAGATCACCGTCGCCAACGCCCGGCAGGAAGATCTCCCAGAGGCCGGTGGCGCCGAGGTTGCGCATCGGATGCCGGCGACCGTCCCACGCGTTGAACGTCCCGACGACGCTGACGCGCTCCGCGTTCGGCGCCCAGACGACGAAATGGACGCCCCGGATGCCGCTCAGATCGAGACAGTGCGCGCCGAGCTTCTCGTAGCTGCGAAAGTGCGAGCCCTCGCCCAGGAGGTAGAGGTCGTAGTCGCCGAGGATGCGCCCGAACCGGTACGGGTCCTCGAAGTCCCACGCCGGGTGCCCCGGTAACGCCGCTCGAAGCCAGTAACGCGGCTCCCGCTCGCGCGGCAGGATCGCCTCGAAGAACCCGACAGGGTGGACCCGCTCGAGTCGCACGACTTCCTTGGCGCCGTCCTCGAGATGCGCCTCGACGAACTCCGCGCCCGGAATGAGCACGCGGAGTGCGACCGCCCGCTGGCCGCCCACCTCGACGAGGTGCGGCCCGAGCACGCTGAAGGGATCCGGATGGCGCGCGTCGACCAGCCGCTGGATGTCCTCGCGGCGCGCGGTGGTCGCCGTCGCTGTGGAACCGCTCCTCGTCGACTTGGACATCACACCTGGATCACGGCTCGGCGATGGTATTGACGAGAGTTCCGATCCCGGAGATCTCCACCTCGACGCGATCTCCGGGCGTGAACTTCGGAACCGCCCGGCTGGCGCCGGTGAAGATCAGGTCGCCCGGCTCGAGGGTGATCGTCCGCGAGATCTCGGAGACGACGCGCGCCGGGTCCCAGACGAGGTCGCCCGTCAGGCAGCGCTCGACGACCTGGCCGTTGACGCGCAGCTCGATCTTCTGCGCGGAGACGTCGAGATCGGGCACCACCCACGGTCCGACCGGCGCGACGCCATCGGCGGACTTGCCGGCGAGGCTGCGCGCGATGTCTCGCTCGCCGTTCTCGTCGGTGACCACCGGAGAGCCGTCCATGCCGCAGGTGTACCCGAGGATGCAGGAGCGGGCCTCCGACGGCGACACGCGGCTCGCGCGCTTGCCGATGACGATCACGAGCTCCCCCTCGTAGAGCACCGTGTCGTAGCGCTCGGGAATCCGGATGACGTCGCCGTGCGACGCGAGCGAGTTCGGCGTGCGCAGGAAGAAGCCGGGCGGCGGCTGCGACGCGCCGGCCTCGGCCGGCGGGTAGTTGAACATCAGGCCCACCACCTTGGTCGCGGGCGGCACCGGAACCCGCTCCCGGCCGACGGTCAACGCCGGCGCGGTGGACCGCCCCCAGCCGACATCGCTGCAGGAAGCCCCCGCGAGACCGATCGACAGCGCGGCGAGGCACAGTGGAAATCGGACCTCGAGGGTCATCGCGCGGAGGACTCCTTCTTCGGGTTCCGTCTCAGCCGACAGTGCCGGCATCAGACCTGTTCAGTCAGGAGGGGCGATCTTAACATGACGCCGGAGAGATGAAAACACGCGGGGCGCGCCGGATCGACGCGCGGCGCGCACCGTCAACCGCAACGGCTCGGGGGCTCACTCCATCGCGCCGAGCACCCGCTCCGCGACGATCTCCGATGGCGTCGAGTCGTCCCCCGTCCACCACGTCACCTTGCCGCACTGGAACTTCTGCACCAGCTCGCGACGGTGTGGCAGCACACGCACGGCGAAACCGTTGCGCCCCGCGTCGAAGCACGGGATGGCGCCGGTGAACGTCGCGACCGGGCCGTCGGAGGACTGGAACGCGATCGACAGCGCGTCCCCCGCGCGGATCTCGCCACCGCTGTCGAGCGGGCCGTGCACGACCTCGACCAGCACGTCCGCGGGCGTCAGCGCGCCGAGGTGCACGCGGACGACGACGTCGAGCACGCCGCCGACCTCGATCTCGCGCGCCGTATCGGCCTCGACGGAGACGACACGCACGTCATGCCACGAGCTCGCGACGTGCTGCCTCCAGCTCGCCAGGATGCGCGCCGACTCGTAGTGGTTCTTCGAGAGCAGGTTCGACTGGATCGCCGCCGGCAGGTAGATCCTCTCGGCGTACTCCTCCACCATGCGGTTGGTGTTGAAGACGGGGCAGACGCTCTGGATGGATTTGCGCATGAACTTCACCCAGTCCCTCGGGATGCCGTCGGGGCCGCGGTCGTAGAACAGCGGCACCAGCTCCTTCTCGAGGATCTCGTAGAGGATCATGCTCTCGACCTGGTCCATGTACGCCCGATCGGTGTACTCCTCGCCGGCGCCAATCGCCCAGCCGTTGGAGCCGTTGTAGCCCTCGCACCACCAGCCGTCGAGCACGCTGAGGTTGAGGCCGCCGTTGACCGGCACCTTCATGCCGCTCGTGCCGCTCGCCTCGAGCGGGCGCTGCGGCGTGTTGAGCCACACGTCGACGCCCTGGACGAGGTGGCGCGCCACCTCGATGTTGTAGTCCTCGAGGAAGACCACGCGCTGGTGCACCTCCTCGTCGCGAGTCAGCTGAGTGATCTGTCGGATGAGCTCCTTGCCCGGGTGGTCGTTCGGGTGCGCCTTGCCCGCGAAGATGAGCTGGATCGGCCGATCGCGGTCGAGCAGCAGCTTCCTCAGGCGGGGCATGTCGCGGAGGATCAGCGTCGCGCGCTTGTAGGTCGCGAAACGCCGCGCGAAGCCGATGGTCAGCACGTCGGCGTCGAGCACCCCCTCGGCGCCGGCGATCTTCCGCTGGTAGCTTCCGAAGCGCCGCAGCTGGATCTCGAGCTTCTTCCGCGCGTAGGCCACGAGCCGCTCGCGCAGGCGCTCCTTCGCCCGCCAGAGCTCGGAGTCGGGAATCTCGGCCACGCGCTTCCAGATCTTCTGGTTGACCGGCTCGTCGAGGAGCTTCGGCCCGAGGTAGCGCTCGTAGAGACGGGAGAACTCCTCCGACATCCAGCTCCACGAGTGGATGCCGTTGGTGATGTGCGCGATCGGGATCTCCCACTCCGGCACGCCGGGCCAGACCTGCTTCCACATCCGGCGCGAGATGCGGCCGTGCAGCCGGCTGACGCCGTTCGCGTGCGACGAGCAGCGGATCGCCAGCACGGTCATGCAGAAGTCGAGCGAGTGATCCGCCGGATCCTCGCGCCCGAGCGCCAGGAGATCGTTGATGCCGATGCCGAGCTGCTTGAGATAGTCCTTGAAGTAGCTCTCGACCAGCGCCGGCGGAAAGCGATCGTTACCGGCCGGCACCGGCGTGTGCGTCGTGAAGGCGTTGCCGGCCGCGCTCGCCTCGCGCGCCTCGTCGAAGCTCAATCCCTCGGTCTCGATCATCTTGCGCATGCGCTCGAGGCCGAGAAAGGCCGAGTGCCCCTCATTCATGTGAAAGACCGACGGCTTGTAGCCGAGCTTCTCGAGCGCGCGCACGCCGCCGATGCCGAGGAGGATCTCCTGCCGGATGCGCATGTCGAGATCGCCGCCGTAGAGCCTCGCGGTGACGGCGCGGTCGTGCGGCGCGTTTTCGGGAAGGTTGGCGTCGAGGAGGAAGAGGGGCAGAGTGCCGACCTGGACGCGCCAGATGCGCGCCGTGAGCGCACGCCCCGGATACTCGACCTCGATGGTGACGGCGTTCCCCTCGCCGTCGCGCTCGAGCGACATCGGCATGTTGTAGAAGTCGTTCTCCGGGTAGCGCTCCTGCTGCCAGCCGTCGAGGCTCAGGTACTGGCGGTAGTACCCCTCCTGGTAACAGAGGCCCACGCCGACGAACGGCAATCCCAGGTCGGTGGCCGACTTGAGGTGATCACCCGCGAGGATGCCGAGGCCGCCGGAGTAGAGCGGCAGCGACTCGTGCAGTCCGAACTCCATGGAGAAGTAGGCGATCTGGACGTCGAGGTGGTCGCCGTAGACGCGGGCGTACCACGTCGTGCGCGACAGGTAGCTCTCGAGCTCCGCCTTCACCCCGTCGAGGTGGGCCAGGAAGGCCTCGTCGGCGGCGAGCCGCTCGATGTGGTCCGACGGGACGTTGCCCAGAAGGGCGATCGGGTTGTGGTGACACTCGTCCCAGAGATCCGGGTCGATTCGTCGGAAGAGCTGCACCGCGTTGCGGTTCCAGGTCCACCAGACGTTCCTGGCGATCTCGAGGAGCGCGCGGAGACGCTCCGGGACCTGGGGATGGACGATGAACTTCTTGATCAAGGCTCGGCTTCTCCGATCAGTACTGGCGCGTGGCGCCGGCGGCGGGAAGCGCTCGCGGAGCGACCTCGCGACGCGCCGCGCAGCGACACTCCTCATTTTCGGCAGCGCATCGCCCGCCCTTGAACGGCAAGCGAGGGCTGCCACGACGACCGGTACTGTACCATCTCCCGGTCCGGGAGGTCAGTCTCTGGAGCGGGGAGGAGCGAGCCCCGGCGGGACGGGATGGCGGAACGCGTACCGGGGCCCAAAGAGAAACCCCGCCTGCACGCCAGGCGGGGTTCTGGGTGAGTTTGCCGCGCCTTGCACGACATTCAAATTGTCGCTGAGACTGGAGGCAAAGCGCGTTCCACACCGGACGGCGCGGCTCTAAGTCACTCCGGATTGGCGCGATAGCGACGCGGGGGCGGTGGAGCCGTAAAGTCGCCTCGCGCCCCGGCGGGGGATTTTTGACACCGGACGTCATTCCGTCCGCTCCGACCGTTCACATCGGCTCCTCACCACGACGAGCGCGGGACCGGGGTGCTCCAGCCCCTCTCGCACCGGCGCGCCCACGTCGCCCCCTTCCTCCACCACGCGAACGAGCTCCACGCCGCACGCCGACGCGATGCGGGTGATCGACAGGCTCGGGGACTCGCGACCGCGCGCGTCGCGGCCCGTCCCGGGGTTTGGCTGGAACCCCGAGGTCACGGTCGCGGCGTTGTCGAGCACGACGAAGAGCACGTCGACCGCGTGCTGCACCGCGTTGATGATCGCCGGGATCGCCGTGTGGAAGAAGGCGGAGTCACCGAAGAGCGCCACCACCGGGCGGTCGACGCCGCCGTGACGGAGACCCTGCACGACGGCCGCCGCCGATCCCATCGCAAACTTCGCGTGGAGCCGGTCGACCGCCTTGACGAGACACCCCGGATCGCCGACCAGGAGCGGCTCGCCGCCCGTCTCCACCGCCGCCGCGCGAACGGCATCGACGATCGCCGGGAAGGGACAGCCGGCGCAGTGGTCCTCGCGCGGTGGTCGATCGTCGTCGGCCTCGTCGGCGAGAGCGGCGCCGGGCGATCCGCCGTGAGCCGCGGGCGCCCCCGGCGAGCGGTCGTTCCACGCCGCGAGGATGGCGCGCAGTTCTCCGGGCCGCAGATCGCCCTCGCGCGGCACGCGCCCGTCCAGCGAGCCGTGAATGCTCGTGTCCACGCCTGCGACGTGCGCCAGCGCCATCGCCCGGAGCTCCACGAAGGGCTCGTTCTCCTCGATCACGAGCACCGCGTCGCAGTCTCGCAGGAAGCCCGAGAGCAGCTGTCGCGGCAGCGGGTGCAGCGTCGCGAGACCGAGGAGGCGCACGTCGTCCCGCCCATCTCCGAGGATCTCGGCGACGTCCGCCCACACACCGCCACACGCGACGACGCCGCGGCGACCGCCGCCCGAGACGCGATTGAAAGAAGACGACTCGGCCCACCGCTCCGCGCTCGAGAGCTTCTCGTGCAGCCGGCGGTGGAGCTCGACGGAGTTCCGCGGGTGCGTCACGCGACGAGTCGGCCCGGACCGGGCGCGGCGTCGCGCCGGCCGTCGCGCGCGAGGGCCATTCTCGATACGCTCACGACGCGCGGCGAAGCGGCGCGTCTCGCGCACGACGACGACGGTCTCGAGCTCCTCCGAGAGGTCGAACGCCTCGACCATCGCCGCGGCCGCATCGGAGAGCGTCAGTGGTTCAATGAGCGGCAGCTCCGCGAACTCGACGAGCGGCCGCGTGTCCTGGTCGTTCTGCGAGCCGTACGCGCCGGGATCATCGCCGAGGAGCACGACCAGGCCGGCGTCGACGCCCGTGAGGTTGACGGTCATCAGCGGGTCGACCAGCACGTTCATGCCGACGCTCTTGACGCAGACGAGCGCGCGACGACCCGCCAGCGATGCGCCGATGGCGACCTCGAGAGCGACCTTCTCGTTCGCCGACCACTCGACGTGCACCGCCTCTCGACGCGTGAGCGCGAGAACGGCCTCGAGCGTCCCCGAGCTCGGCGAGCCGGGATACCCGGTGACGACCGCGACACCGGCGTCGAGCGCGCCACGGGCAAAGGCTTGATCGCCGGAGAGTTTCATGAAACTGCCGAGGGCATGGGCCCGCTTTCGTCCTCGTCCTCGTCCTCGTCCTCGTCCTCGTCCTCGAGGGCTCTCGGTGGGGAATCCGATGGCCGACGCCGATGACCGACGCCGATTCCGACTCCGACTCCGATGACCGACACCGACCCCGACTCCGACTCCGACTCCGAGTCCGAGTCCGATGCCGATGCCGATGACCGACTCCGATTCCGATTCCGATGACCGACGCCGATGATCGACCCGACCGAGCGGAGCGGCGTCGGCCCGAAAGCGATTTTACCCATTCTCCACTCCCCCACGCCATCGCCCCACACGGCATCACCCCACCCCCGCCCCCCTTCCAACGCCGCCTTTGCCCGGTACAATCGGTGTCGGGTGAGTCTCGCCGCGTTTCACTCCTTCGAGGGGGGCTCCATGAGAGCACGATCGATGCTTTTTCGAGTGGCTGTCGTCGCCGCCGTCGTGGTGCCCGGTGGGCTCATCCACGGGGCGTCGTTCATCCGTGGCGATGCCGATTCGAGCGGCGCGCTCGAGCTCACCGATGCGGTGGTGACGCTCAACGACCTCTTTCTCGGGACGCAACGCATCCGGTGCGACGACGCGGCCGATGCGAACGACGACGGATCGATTGACATCGCCGACCCGTCGTACGTGCTGAACTTCCTCTTCATCGGCGGGCCGGCGCCCCCGGAGCCCTTTCCCGGGCCCGGCGCCGATCCCACCGCGGACGCGCTGGCGTGCGGCCCGTGCGCCGATGGGCCGTTCTGTACTCTCCTCGACGATCGCGTCATCAACGACGCGATGGTCTTCCGGAACGGCTCGCCGTCGATCGCGGTCAGCGGCGAGTCGGTGCACGTGGCGTTCCCGGTCGGCACGGAGGCGTACGTCGCGCACCGGGAGGCGGGCGGCGCGTGGCGTTCCGGACCGCTCGTCGACGCGGGCACCGGGGAGGCGGCGCCGGCGTACTGGGTCGACCTCTCCGCCGGCCGCGATGGCGACCTCGCCGCGTTGATCGCCTTCGACAGCGCGGCGATCTGGCGCCGGGACGACGGCGGATCGTGGCGTCGCACGGACGTGCTCGAGGGCCGGCAGGTCATCGGCAGGCGTCACGCGCTCGCGCGCGACGGCTCCGACAACCTGCTCGCGGCGCTCGACGTCGGCGAGGATCGCCAGCACTGGCCGGGCGTCGGTCGTCGCGACGCGTCCGGCTGGACGTTCGTGCCGATCGGCGAGCCCGGCGCCGTCGAGGAGCCCACACTCGCGGTGACCGTCGCGGGCGAGCCGCGCCTGGCGTTTTTCGACGCCCTCGACGCGGGGTGGGTGCTGCGGCTCGGCGGTCCGGACGGCGTCGAGTCGGTCGTTCCGCTCGACTCGAGCGAGCTTCGACCGAACAACATCAACCTCGCCTTCACGACATCGGAAGCCGGCGAGCGTGTCGAGTTCCTCGTCAAGACGTGGGTCCGCGACGACCTGCGCCAGCGCCTCCAGATCGTGCGCGGGGCGCCGGGTGGGCCC
>JBFFXF010000305.1:0-8424 GCA_041569895.1 Planctomycetota bacterium
GGATCGGGCCATCCCGAGACGCAGTTCGTCGGCTACCCGGTGGCCGACGGCGCGTTCGCCCTAGCCGCTTTCAACGAACCCTGCACCGGAGAGCCGTTCCGCGAGCTCAATGAGGACGGCACGGTCGGCGGTGATGGCCGGGGCCACATGGCGATCGTCGCCGCCGAGGCGGGAACGCCGCGCTTCCCCTGTCCGCCGAGTCCCGACCAGCCCGGTCGCCCGTGCGAGGACCCCGGCGACTTCGAGGCGCGCGTGGTGTTCTATTTTCTGTCGGACCGCGGCTTCCCGTACACGACGCCGAGGGCGCGATCACTCGTCCGCCGCTCGGCGCTCTGGGCGCTCGGGCTCCTCGACAGCCGGAACCGGAGCGACACGCCGTTCCAGCGCGGCGACACGAACGGCGACGGAAAGCTCGACATCACGGACGGCGTCGCCGTGTTCAACTTCCTCTTCCTCGGCGGCGACCCGCCCCGCTGTCTGGACGCGGGCGACTCGAACGACGACGAGGCGCTCGACATCGCCGACGGGATCAACACCCTGAACTTCCTCTTCCTCGGAGGGGCCCGGCCGAAGTCGCCGTTCCTCCTGTGCTTCCAGGGCTGCGGTCTCGACCTCACCCCCGGTCCCGTGCCGGGCGAGGTGGACAACCCGGGCCTCATCCTCTCGTGCGACGAGTACAACGCTTGTCGCTGATGCTCGATTTCGTTCCCGTTGCCGCTCCCGATCGATCTCGGGGGCGGCAACGGGAAGCTTCACCGGGACTGTCGTCGTCATGAGAAAGACCATCACCGTCCTCGCGCTGCTCGCTTGCGGATTCGCGGGCGGATACCTCTGCAGCATCTGGAGACAGGCCTCGGCACAGGAGGGCGGACGACGGTGGACGCCTGACCTCCGTGGCGATGTCAACGCCGATGGGGCGCTCAACATCTCGGACGCGGTCTTCATCCTCAACTTCATCTTCATGGGGGGCGATGCGCCGCCGCGGCTCCTCCCCGGGGAACCAGGGCTTCTCGTGACGGGGCAGATTCGGTGCTTCAGCGGCCTGCGCGGTGAGGAGCAGAACCCGTGCCCGCAGCCGGGGATGGACGACTACGGCCAGGACGGCAACTTCCGCGCCGGCATCCCGCGCAGCTACGAGCTCGTCAAGGAGGTCGAGGAGGACACGTCGACGTGGATCACGCTCGACAGGAGCACCGGGCTGATGTGGCAGTACACCGACGACAGCGTCAAGCGCTCCTGGCGCGAGACGCTGAAGCACGTCGAGGAGCTCGAGCTCGGCGGTTTCGACGACTGGCGCCTCCCGAACATCCAGGAGCTCTACTCGATCGTCGACATAAGCCGCAACAACCCGTCCGTGAGCCGCGATTTCTTCTCGCTGAAGCCGCTCGTGTACTGGAGCTCGAGTACCTGTGTCTTCGATACGAGCCGCGCGTGGACGGTGCGTTTCAACGATGGCTTCGTCAATTGCCTCGACAAGGGCGGGCAGGGACAGAACGCGTTCACGTTCTTCTCCCTCGCCGTCCGGCCGATCGAATGATCTCTCGCCGCCGTCGACCGGAGGTCGCGCGCGCGACGTCGCGACGCTCGTCACGCTTCTGACACTCGCCGTGTCCGTCGCGCTCGCGGGTCGTCTCGCCACGGCGCGTGACGGCTTCCTCGCCGAGCGCGGCGTCTCCATCAGCCAGACCGTCTCCGCCCTCGTCGCCGCGGACCTCGACGGCGACGGCGCGCCCGACCTCGTGGTGGCCGGCACCGAGGGCGAGGCCGTCGTGCTCCTCAATCGCGCCGGCGACCTCGTCGAGCTCGGGGAGAGCTTCGCGGTCGGCCTCAGCCCGGTGCACGTGGCCGCCGCGGACCTCGACGGCGACGAGCGCGTCGATCTCGTCGTCACCGACTCGTCGTCCGACTCCGTGCTCGTCTTCGGCGGCAACGGCGACGGCACCTTCGGGCCGGGGCGGGATTTCGCCGTCGGGCGCGGACCGCGCCAGACGGTGATCGCGGATCTCGACCGCGACGACAGGCTCGATCTCGCGACCATCAACACCAACGGCGGCAGCGTGTCGATTCTCCACGGCAGCGCGCCGGGAGAGTTCGAGGAGTCGGTGAGGATCGAGGTGGGCTCGAGTCCGCACTCGATCGCCGTCGCCGATTTCAACGGCGACGAGCGTCCGGATCTCGCCATCGCCATCGGCGATGAGGATCGCGTCGAGCTGCTCCTCGGTCGTCCCGGACGCGAGTTCCTGAGGTCGAGCGTCATGGTCGGTCAGGTGCCGCGCTGGCTGACGACGGCCGACTTCGACGGCGACGGCAACGCCGACATCGGCGTCGGCAACCAGAACTCGCAGAGCGTCTCGATGCTCTACTCGGACGGGCGAGGGAGCTTTCCCGGATCGTCCGTGATCGAGCTCGAGGGTCCGTTGAACTGGCTGGCGGCGAGCGATCTCGACGGCAACGAGGCGATCGATCTCGCCGTCGTCGTCCGGGACACGGCCGCCGGTGAGAGCACGCTCGGGGTGCTTCTCGGCGAGGGCGACCGGGCGTTCCGGGCGGGGACGTACTCGCTCACCCTCTCCGGGACGATGGCCGTCGAGGTCGCGGACTTCGACGGCGACGGCGCTCGCGACTTCGCCGTCGGGAGCAACGTCTCGGATCGGTTGATCCTGGTCGCCGGTCGCGGTGACGGCACGTTCGTCAGCCGCACCGTCCTCGACACCGGAGCGCGACCGCGCCACGTCGCCGTGGGAGACTTCACCGGAGACGGTCGGGCCGACATCGTGTCGGCGAACTCCCAGGGCGGGTCGCTGACGTTCTTCGCCGGCGCCGGCGGTCGCACTTTCTCCGAGCCGGCCGAGATCGCCAGCCCGGGGTCATCGTTTCACTGGGTCGCCGCCGGTGACCTCGACGGCAACCGCTTCACGGACCTGGTCGCGCTCGACTTCGCCAGCGGCGAGGCGCGCGTGTTTCTCGGCCAGGAAGGCGAGCTGCCGCGACCGGGTGAACGGTACAACGCCGGTCTCCTCCCGGTCCGGGTCGAGCTCTTCCACATCGACGCCGACGCCGCGCTCGACATGGCGGTGCTGGTCTCCGGCACGTCGGAAGTCGCGCTCTTCCGCGGCGGAAGCGACGGGACCTTCTCCGCGGCTGCGAGGTTCGGCGTGCCCGATCGCCCGACGAGTCTGGCCGCGGGCGACATCGACGGAGACGGCCACGCGGACATCGTCGTCGCAGCGAGGGACGTTGTCGCTCTCTTCACCGGTGATGGCGCCGGCACGTTCTCCCGCAAGGCGATCGTCGAGGTCGACGCCAACGATCCCGCGGTCGCCATCGGTGACCTCGACAGTGATGCGATCGCCGATATCACCCTCGCGGACTTCGAGACCGGCGTGACGCTGCTCTTCGGCCTCGGCGCCGGGGACTTCGCCCCACCGATGGCGACTCCTGTCGGCGGCGGCCCGACCGCGCTGGTGGTGGCCGATCTCGGATCGGATGACGTCCCGGAGATCGTCGTCGCTCAATCCGGCGCCGACAGCGTCGCCATACTCGAGCGCTCGGCGCCGCGCTCGTTCACGCTGGGCGACTCGTACCAGGCCGGGGACCCGCGCTCGGTCGCGGTCGCGGATGTCGACGGCGACGGCGCGCTCGATCTCCTGACCGCGGACTTCGTCACGGACACCGTCTCGGTGATCTTCGCCAATCCGTCGCGCGTGTTCCGCCGCGGCGACGCCGACGGTGACGGCCGCGTCGCCATCTCCGACCCGGTGTTCACGCTCAACGGCATCTTCCTCGGCGGACCCCTGCCGACGTGCCCGGACGCCGCCGACGCCAACGACGACGCGGCGGTGAACCTCTCCGACGCCATCAGCGTCCTCAACTTCCTCTTCCTGGGCGGCAAGAGACCACCGCCCCCGGGCCCGGACGAGTGCGGCCTCGATCCGACACCGGATGGTCTGCCGGCATGCCGTGGCGGGTGCCGGTGAGCCCCGCGGACTGGGTCTGCCGTTCCCGTCCCCGTCCCCGTTCCCGTGCCCGAAAGGCTGTTCGACTCCGCCGGCGAGACTGGAAACGCATCCATAAGGAAGGCAGGAAGAAGAGGAAGGCAGGAAAAGAAAGAGGTGAAAGAAACACGGATTGCAGAATGCCGAGACCAAGTGAAACGGCGCGAGTCTCTGACGTCTCGACTGCGTCCGCGAACTCACCCATCAGATCTTCCTTTCCTGCCTTCCTGAGTTTCCTGCCTTCCTCATGAATCGTCTGACAGCAAGCCTCCGAAGTCGACTCTCCCTCCCCGAACTCCGATCCGGAGAATGAGGCACGTCGTCTTTCTGATGACCCCCCCGGTTGGGTCCTGTACAATCCGAGGTTGATCCTCTGATCGGGCGCCGGGAGCCATGACACCGAAACGTCTCGCACCGGGTCTCATCCTCGTTCTCGGTCTCGCCGCGTCGCGCGTGATGGGCCAGGCCATCCCCGAGGGCGTCGACTGGAAGTCCGCCATCCGCACGGCGGAGGACTTCGAGCGCCTCTCTCGCCCCGCGTCGTCCGAGGGACGGCAGGTGCGCCTGACGAAGTTCCTCCTCCCGGCGACGGACGACCCCGGGCTCGTCGGTCCCGCCTTCCAGAACGTCAATCGCTGGCAGTTTCACCAGGAGTTCATGCAGGACGTCTGGCCGGACCTGTTCTCCGGCATGGGCCAGCCCGAGTACGAGCGGCTCGTCTTCAAGCGCGCCACGCGGGTCTACTGGGCCGGGACGGTCTCGCTCTTCAGGACCGCGCGCGAGGAGTTCTACGGCTTCTCGCTCTTCACCGATCCGACGGAACCGGCGTCGCAGGCCGAGGCGAAATCCGTTCACGACGCGCTCGCGGCCGTCTTCGATCCGCGGCCCTTCAAGTACGCTCCCCTGCGTCCCGCCGAGATCGACCTCGCCAGGGAGTGGCAGGATCCGGGTTTTCCGATCTTCACCGGCGGCATCACCGACAGTGATTACGTCGCGTACACGCAGGCCGTCGCGTACGGGCGCGTCCGCATCATGACGCTCGAGGAGTTCGAGGACGCGAACTCGCGCGGGCTGATCACCTGGCGGGACATCCTCGTCCTCGAGCGCGCGCCGACCGACATCGAGGGGGTGATCGCCGGCGTGATCACCGCCGAGCCGCAGCTCGGAGACCTCAGCCACATCGCCATCCGCACGGCGCGACGCGGGACGCCGAACGCGTTCCTCGCCGGCGCCATGGAGGCCTTCGCTCCCTTCGAGAACCAGCTGATACGGCTCGAGGTCCGCAAGCTCGACTTCGCCGTCGAGCCCGCGACGCCGGAGGACGCCGAGGCGTGGTGGAGGGAGAACCGCCCGCGACTCGCGGTCGATCCGACAGTCGACGAGGGTTTCGCAACGATCGAGAGCGTGCTCGAGATCGACCTCTCCGATCCGCAGCGAGCCGTGTCGCGGTTCGGCGGCAAGGCGGTCAACTTCGCGCGACTCCAGCAGCTCGTCTTCATCGGAGAGGCAGAGCGGTACCGCGCGCCGGGCTTCGGCATTCCGATCAAGCACTACGTCGACTTCATGCGGGCGAACACCATCGATGTCGACGGGCGGACGCTGACCTACGAGGCGTACCTCCGCGAGCTCTTCGAGGAGGCGGATTTCCGGGCGAGCTCCGAGACGCGCTTCGAGGCGCTCGCCGCCTTTCGCGAGCACGCGCGGGATCACGGGCGGGTGCCGTTCGCGCTGGCCGCGAGGATCGCCGCCACCATCGCCGACGTCTTCGGCGGCACGGACGTCCCGGTGCGGTTTCGCTCGAGCTCGAACGCCGAGGACCAGCTCGAGTTCAACGGCGCGGGGCTCTACGAGTCGACGACGGGGTGCGCGGCGGACAGCTTCGACGCCGGCGACCAGGGGCCGTCGCGATGCAATCCGCGCGAGCCGGGGGAGCGCACGATAGAACGCGCGCTCAGGAAGGTGTGGACGAGCCTGTGGACGTTCCGGGCGTTCGAGGAGCGCGACTGGTATCAGATCCGGCAGGCCGACGTCGGCATGGGCGTTCTGGTGACGCGCGCGTTCCTGGACGAGAAGGCCAACGGCGTCGCGTTCACCGGCAACCCGACCTCGCCCCGCGACGGGCGGTTCCTGGTGACCGCGCAGATCGGCGAGTTCAGCGTCGTGCAGCCGGATCCGGGGGTCTTTCCGGAGCGCACGCTCCTCGAGGTCGATCTCTCCGGCGCGGTGACGCGCATCGATCGCAGCAAGCCGTCGTCGCTGGTGCCCCGCGGCGAGCGCGTTCTCACGGACGATCAGCTCCGTGAGCTCGGCGCGGTGCTGTGGACCATCGATCAGCGCTTGCCGATCGAGCTCGGCGATCACCAGCGAGACGAGGTGCTCCTCGACGTCGAGTTCAAGATCGATGCGGACGGCTCGATGGCGGTGAAACAGGTGCGCCCGTTCCTCGTCACCATCCCGCCGTTCACCGGTCCGGTCTTCGAGCTCATCGTCCCGGAGAACGCGGCGGTCTGCGGTCTCTTCGCCGACTCGCGCGGGCCGGAGAAGGAGCTCGCGGTCAAGAGCCGGGTCACGTTCACGGCGGGGACTCACCTGCTGACCACCGACTCCGACTCGTTCGAGCTCGACCTCATCGACAGCGTCGTCTTCGGACCTGACGCGGCGCCGGCGACGGCTTCGGGATCGGGTCGCGTCGACATGGTCATCTCGTCCGACGGTCGGGCCGAGCAGGCCTTCGACTACACCTATCGCCAGCGCTACGAGCTCGCCAGCGGCGAGCAGTTGGAGGTCAAGATCATCCTCCGTCTCGAACGCAGCAGCGAGGAGGAGGAGCAGAACGAGGGCGGGGCGCCGGTGGCCGGTCGAATTCTCCTCGACGACGAGTTCCTCACCGATCGCCTCGTGATGACCGGCGTGCCGGAGAAGGACAACAGCCGCATCGTGCTCTATCGCGCGTGTGGTCTCCAGACGCTGCCGCTCTGGGACATTCGCGCCGAGCTCGACGACGGTTCCACCATCCGCCTCGACGAGCGCTTCCGCATCCCGCTCGCCGGTTCCGCGCCGGCCGACATCGTCCAGGCGAGAGTCACGCTCGCCGGTGTCGAGCGTCGCGTCGCGGACTACTTTCACCTGGTCTACGCCGCCAGGCACCACAACGAGGGCGCGCGCTTCTGGGTCCTGCTCGATCCGCCGATCACGGTGCCGGCCGTAGGCAACGTCCACGTCGTCGAGCTCGCCGAGCCGGATCCGTCCCCCTGGCTCGCCCGTGTCAACGACGGGCCGCCACGGGGCGGCGGGGCGGCCTCGCGCGCCAAGTCGCGCTACCTGGGCGCCGACTTCCAGACCCTCGCCGAGCCCGAGGTCACGTTTTACTGGATGGGCCTCGCGGGCGAGACCCCCCCGCGTGGCTTCCGCCGCGGCGACGCGAACTCGGACGGCCGCGTCAACATCGCCGACGCGATCATCATCCTGAACCACCTCTTCCCGACGCGGCCGGTCGTCGGCGACGGCCCGCTCCCGTGCCCGGACGCCGCCGATTTCGACGACGACGGCATCGTCGAGCTCACCGACCCGATCGTCCTCCTGAGCTACCTCTTCCGCGGCGTCGACATCGCCTTCCCGCCGGGCCCCGAAACCTGCGGCCGCGACCCCACCGACGACGACCACCGCGTCTGCGAGTACGACGCGTGCGGGGAGTGAGCTCCCGTCCTCCTGACGCGGCCGGCACTTGCGCGCACGCGCCGCCCTCGGGGATACTGAATCCGGACGGGGGAATTCCCGGCGCCGGGTGAGAGGGTGTTGTCGTGTCTCGCGCGGACGAAGACTCACGGGAGATCGAGCGCTACCGGGGGTATCTGTTGATCCTGGCCCAAGTTGAACACTTTTCAGGACAAAGATGGGGAGCTGTAGGCACTTACGCCGATGGCACCCCGAAAGTTTGCACTACATCTCGGGCTTCCGAAGTCGCCGTGGCAGCCTGAGGCCGAGGCGGTCGAGGAGCTCCGCCTGCGCTTCGTCCGGCCGCACCACGCACCGCAGACGCAGTTCGCTGCCGTCGCTCAGCGGCAGCACGACGTCGACACTCTGGATGCGCTTGAGTTCCTCGAGCGATTCCGCATGGTTGCTGTGCGCAACACCGCGGAGCGGACCTATCACTGCTACCTGACGAGCATCCCGGTGGAGATCCTCTCCGCCGAAGACATCGCCTCGACCTACCGCGCTCGGTCGCACCTCGGTCAGCCGGCAGATTTGGCGCACCACCTTACCAGCGCTCGAGCGGGCACGGGTCTCCTCTCCGAATCGTTACGAGTCCTTAAATCACGGATAAGATGATTCTTAGAGCTTGCCACGAAACCCCCGTCTCGACATCTCAAGCATTTTATTGTATTTTTAGTTCGGAATATTCGATACAATAGTCAACATGCCAGCAGCA
>JBFFXF010000306.1:0-8323 GCA_041569895.1 Planctomycetota bacterium
ACGCCTTCGGCATCCCGATGCACTACGACAACACGCAGAACAGCCAGTTCGTGCCCCAGGACGGCTCGGCGCACATGCCGGAGGTCCTCGATCACCCGCCGGATCCGCGCGAGTCGACCGATTACGGCGTCGTCCCGAAGGAGGGGATCCAGCGAGTCGGATACGACCTGTGGTCGCACGGCGGCGGGCTTCACCGGACCAAGGCGGATGAGCTCGATGAGGCCATGAAGGAGACTATCGCCTCGTGGAACATCTCCGCGAGCGATATCTGAGAGACGCTCTCGATCGACACGTCGAGGCGTGGCGAGGGACAGGAAAGAGACGCTGATGCAGCCATCACACACGACGCAACGAGGGGCCGCGACGCGACGCGGTGCCTTCACGCTCATCGAGCTCATGGTCGTGATCGCGATCATCACGATGGCGGCGGGCCTGATGATCCCGTCTCTGACGGATTTCTTCAGGAACCGCGAGCTCGAGGGAGTGCTCTCGCGCGTCACCGCGACGCTCTCCTCCGCTCGCCTGCACGCCGTATCCGGCAACCGGACCTACGCCGTCGTCTTCTTCGCCGAGGGCGCGCGGGTCTACGACGTCGACCGCAGGACCTGGAAGGCCGACGACGACTTCAACCCGCGCTCCGGGTTCTCCAAGAGCGACGAGATCCATATCGATTTCGTGTTCGCCCGCATGCACAACCGGTGCGGCACGATCGCGGGCGGATCCCGGGAGTGCCACTTCGCCGAGGAGCATCAGGCGTGCTCGAACGAGTGCGACATGGTCTGGTCGAACTTGCCGCGCTACGAGGACTGGTGGTGGTTCATCACCAAGAACCGGGCCGCGACGGTGGATTCGACGGCGTCGGAGGTCGATCCCAGCGCGCCGGTGAAGTTCCCGATCGACGGTCTGATCGCCGTCGTTTACAGCCGTGACGGCATGCTGCAGACGGTCGTTCCGGACACGGTGTTCGTTCACGATCCCGGCGCGCGGAACGAGTCGCCCACGAGCTTCCACCCGCCGATCGGCCTGAAGACGCTCAGCAAGAAGGGGAGCGACGTGGCGAGCGCGCTGTACAAGCGCAAGGAGTCGGCGGACATCATGATCTGGCAGCGTGGCAACGACTATGCGTGTTTCGTCGACCTGCAGATGTCGGGCTCCGTGAAGTCGGAGGTCGCGTCCGCCGAGAAGGTCCTCGAACGGAACCTGCTGAAGTAGTTGCGGTGAGTGCCGCAAAGGAGAGTCCTGCGATCATGCCCATCAAGAGACGGACACCGCTCCGGCGGATGACTCGAGACCGGGGCGCTCGACGGCGCTCGGGATTCACCATCCTCGAGATCCTCGTCGCGACGGCGATCCTCGTCGTCGGACTGGTCGGCGTGCTGGCGCTCTTCCCGGCCGGGATCTACGTCGGGAAGGAGGTCGTCGAGGACTCGACGGCGATCGCGCTGGCGCGATCGGTCGCCGACGCCATCCGCAAGGGAATCCGCAACGAGCTCCGCGTCGAGACGAAGCGCGGCGGCGTGACGTACACGTACTTCGTTCTGCGACACGACGGCGTCGATCCCGTGCCGCGGAGACGGGACCGCGAGGATCCCGCCGGGAACTACTACATCCTGCTGCCCCGACACGTGCCGGGCCGCACCATCCCGGGCGCCTCCCACAAGGACAGCCGGCGCGCCGCGGCGACCGGCCGTTACGGCAAGACCTTCGTCTACCCGGAATCGGACGAGGACCTCCCGAACGGACGTGGCGACCCCTTCCGGGCCGACGACGACAAGGACGACGACCCGCTGGTCTCGAAGGTGTACTCGTTCGGCACGACGTTGCCCGAGAACGACCCGAATCTCGCCGGGCCGAGGGTCCTCCCGGACCAGAAGGACGAGGTGCTGAAGCAGTACTCGTACGCCTTCTCGGTCCGTTCGAGCATCTACGACGCGAACATGGATCTCTATCAGGGAAACTTCGTTCCCGGTGACGAGCTCTACCACTTCCGCGTGATGATCTTCCGGGCATTCAACCAGAACTACACGCCGGGCGGCGTCCCGGTGGAGCCGGTCTACGAGCTCGATTTCGAGGTGGCGCGATGAGTGGACGTGCGATCGGACAGACGCTTCGCCAGCGGATCCGGATCCGGACGGTGACCGGCGCGCCGGACGGCGGCTTCACGCTCGTCGAGCTGATGGTCGCCCTGACGCTCGCCGCGATCATCTCCATGACTATCATGGTGATCTCGAACACGGCGCGCGAGATCTACCAGGGCACCACGAAGAAGGTCGAGCTGTCGAACAAGTTCCGCATCGCGTTGCTGAACATCGACCGCGACTTCCGGCAGTGGGTCAATACCGCCAACATGGAGTACTTCGCCGACGGCCGCGGCGTCGGAACGAGGATCAACTTCCAGTGGGACGAGGGCGAGCAGCTCCCCGACACCAGGGATGCGCTCGGGCCGGGCGTCCTCGACGGCGGCGTCTTCGGCGAGTACGACGAGTTCGCGAGCATCACCGAGCTCCACTATCTCGGCGTCGCTCCCGGGCTCGATCCCTCCAATCCGTCGAATCGAAAGATCCACGACGCGTACCAGGCGTATTTCCGCACCATGGCCTACGTCGACGGTCAAGTGCGCGAGGCGAACGTCGAGTACAAGCTGCTCGACCCGAACCGACCGGGGCCGAACGGCAACCCGCAGCCCCCGCGCGAGGTGGTCGGCGAGCGCATGGCCGACCTCGTCCTGGTCAAGGTGGTGCGATACCACAGCATCCACTGGGACCAGCTGTTCAAGGTCGCGCAGAACTTCCCGATCATGAGGCGCCGCATCGAGGTCGCCTCGAACATCACCGACTTCAAGATCGAGTACTTCACCGAGAACCCCTTCAACCCGTCGCGCGAGGGCGGATTCAAGACGCCGGAGCAGGACTTCGAGCGTCCGGTCGAGACCGCCACCCGCCCGACCGAGCTCCAGTCGCCGCAGGTCGAGCCGTCCTACCGGCAGTTCCGCAAGGTGTTCGGGTACGGCACGAACAAGGTGCAGCAGCAGTTCGCCCGCGGCACGGCGTTCAAGGCGCGTCAGGGGGACCGCGAGCAGAAGGGACAGCACGAGCCGGTGCGCTTCGGGTTCCTGAGCTCGTCGGAGGTCCAGTTCGCCGAGCTCACACAGGGCGACCAGATCTACGTCTTCACCGAGGGCGATCGCGGCAGCGGCCAGGTGGCGGGAGCGAACCGGCCGTCGGGCCAGCAGCTCCAGTTTCCGTCGCGGCTCTACACGGTGAGGGCGAACGTCTCCGGGTTGCTCGAGTTCTACGAGTCGATCGACTCGTCCACCTGGCAGAGCGACCAGCCGTCACTGCTCTACAAGGCCTCGTTCCTGCCGTCGGCCGTGCGGGTCACGATGCGACTGGTCGACGATCAGGGTCGCAACCCGAAGACGCTCCAGCGCGAGATCTGGATCCGGCGCAAGGCGCGCTGACTCTGATCTCGGTGTTTCTCGCCTGAGGCGAGAAACCCGAGATCAGAGCTCGAGCCTGAACCACCGGAACCGACGGTTCTTCAGCGCGCAGCGGATGAAGTTGTCGCTCGCGCTCGCCTCCTCGACGATGCGCGGCGGCTCCGGGGTCTCCTCGAAGCAGAACCTCCGCGGCAGGCGGGCGTAGAGCGATCGCGGCGGCTCGCAGCACTTGAAGTGCGTGCTCGAGTCGTAGCTGTGGTAGTAGACCCGCCGCACGCCGAGCTCGCGCCGGATGAAGTCGAGCACGGCGGCGAGCACCGCCTCGTCCCACATCACGAGGTGCGGGTGCAGGACCTCCTCGAGGTATCGCCGCGCGCGCCAGACCTCGACGACCCGCCCGAGGACGCGCATGCTGCTCTTCCGCTGCCGTGCGAGCGACGCGAGCCACGTCGCCCAGAAGGCCCAGTCGGACTGCACCTCCTCGATGAGCACCTCGTCGAGATCCAGCTCGACGTCGAGCCGCGCCCACGCGAGCGTGCGGCGCCCGTCGAGGTTCACCGGGTGGAGCGAGGAGTTGAGCCAGCCCTCCGAGGACGCGTCCTCGCCGAGCAGGGCCTCGAAGGCGACGTCGTGTCGTCGCGAGAAGTTGAGCTGGAGGACGAGGCTGCTGCCGCGCCGGGTGGTCTGGTCCACCTCGCGGTCGCGGAAGCCCGGAGTCTCCCTCCACTCGTCGAGGGTCACGACGTACGACTCCGAACGCGACGGCCAGATGCCGGCCAGCCGATCCGGAGTCAGGCGATCGCCGCCCCCCCGCGCGAGCCACTCGCGCACGCAGGGCTTCTGGAGGAGGCGGCCGTACCTCGAGCGCTTCACCTCGCGGACCGTCTTGCCCTCGCCGACGAACCACTCGAGGAGCATCAACGCGTAACGGTCGCGGAAGTAGTGAAAGAGCGTTCTGTCGCTGCCGAGCGCGGCGCGTATGGCGGACACCATCGTTCCGTGCATGCCGGGGTAGACGGAGAGCGCGCCGCGGATTTGACCGGCCGGGAGGAGGGGTCGGGGAGCCGCGGATCGCGGCGGGAGGGAAAAGAACGACGCCGACCGATGATCACCCGAGCGGCGATCACCGGTCGGCGCTTCCGTCCGATCACTTCGGGGCGGGGGCCGGCGGCGTCTGGGGCGCGCGAAGCGCGGTCATGGCGTCGTTGTAGGCGTCGCGCAGCTCCGCGAGGGCGTCGGTCGCGCCGGCGCTGAAGGCCGTCCACGACTCGGCGCCCCTCTCCCCGAGCTTCGCCAGGCGCTCCTGGAGCTCCCTCTCCTTCGCGGCGATCTTCTCCAGCAGCTCCTTCGCTCGCTGCTTCGCCTCGGCGGCGGTGGTGCCGGCGTCGTCGCGGATCGCCTCGATGCGCTGCTCGAGCGATGCGCGCATCTCGGAGAGCTTGTTCGCGACGCTCTCCTGGAACTCCTCGCGGCGCTCCTCGAGGTATGCCGCGGTGGCCTCGAGCGCCTGGTCGGTCTCCGCCTTCACCTGCGACAGGTCGACGTCGTCGCCACCCGTCCCGGGGAGGCTCGCCGTCGCGGGGTTCGCCGGGCTTTGCACGGCCGGCGCCTTCGCTCCCGACCCCTCGCGCGAGGCCGGCTCACTGGACGACGATCCGGGCTCGCACCCCGGCGCACTCAGCAGGGCGCAGCAGATTCCCGCCGCGCCGAGCATGCCCACTGTCCACGACCCCGTCCGTCTCGATCGCCGCTTTTCGGTCGCCACTGTCTCGGTCCTCGCTCTCTGTTTTTCGTCGATACCGCCGGTCGGACGCGCGACTCACGCGCCCTTCTTCAATGCGTCACGCGCGCCCTTGATCGCGTCCTTCAGATCGCCCCACGCCCGCTCGACGTCGTCGGTGATCTCCTCCCAGGCGTCGGCGCTCCGCAGCTTGAGTTCCTCGAGCTTTCGCTGCGCCGAATCTCGTTTGTGGGTGAGCTCATCGAGCTTGTCCTGAGCCTTGATCTTGGCATCGGCGGCCGCGCATTGCAATTCCGCCTTCATCCGGTCGATCTCGGCCGACCACGCCTTGAGCTGCGACTCGACGCGCTCCTCGTACGCCTTCTTCTTGTCGATCATGGGTCGGTTCCCTCCGATCATGTATGCGTTTTTCATGGCGTTTCCCGTGTCTGAGAGATCGCGTGCCCTGGTGACTCACCCGGTCGTGCCGGTCCCTGTCGTCCCGACCCGCCGGGGGAGAGGTGCAACCGCCGTTCCATCGGGGTTCCATCGGGGCGTCCGCGCCCGGAAGCGACTCACCGGGCCCTCCGTGCGCCCCCCGCCGGGAAAATCCTGCAAGGCCGTGCAGAAAACAGCACAATGGCGAGCTTCGAGCTGCCCCGCGCGCGCGCCGGACGGCCTGCTCAGAGCGTCACGGTCGCCCGGGCGCCGCCGCGTTCCGGGGCGATGGCGACAGCGCCGCCGAGCTCGCGCAGGAGCTCGCGGGCGACCGGCAGCCCCAGCCCGGCGTGCCCCTCGCGCGTCGTGAAACCGGGCTCCCAGATCCGCGGCAGGACCGCCGGATCGATGCCGCCACCGTCGTCCGTGATCGTGACGGTGGTCGCGCCGGACCGGCCCTCGTCGCCAGACACGGCGCGAGCCACTCGAACGGCGAGGGTCCCGCCGCGCTCGAGCGCCTCGGTGGCGTTGATCGCGAGGTTGAGGAGCGCGTGCCAGAGCAGGCCGTGGCCGTCGAGCGGGCGGCTCGCGTCGCCGGTGTCGATCTCGACCGCGACGCCCTGGCGCCTCAACCGCGGCCCGACGACGTCGATGACCTCGGCCGTGACCGCGGCGATGTCGCAGCGCTCGCGGTCTCGCGAGAGATCGAGCGCTCCGGTGAAGCGACCGATCAGCGCGTCGAGCCTGCGGACGGACTGCCGCATCCCCTGGATGCGCTCCTCGACACCCTTGCCGCTCGCGTCCTTCCCCGTCGCGGTCTGGGCGATGAGCTCCAGATCGAGAACGAGCGCGTTCAGCGGCCCGCGCAGCTCGTGCGCGAAACCGTCGGCAAGAAACGACAGCGCGCTGGCTCTCGAGGCGAGGCGGAGCACGGTGCCCGAGCCGGCGCTTTCGGCGCGGGCGCGGTCGTCACTCCTGCCGCCGGGGTTGCTGTGCGAGTTTTCGGGCACGGGCACGGGCACGGGAACGGGTACGGGCACGGGCACGGGAACGGGTACGGGACTGGTACGCGAGATAGCGGAAAACAGTAGAATATTCAACGTCCTCACCCTATTTTTGCGGGCTGTCCTGGACGGGACGTCCGGAATGCACGTCTGGAGGCCGACGCTCCGATGGCGGAACGGAAGACGGGGGAACCCGGCGCGGCAGAGCGCAAGCCGCACGCGCTCATCGTGGAGGACGACGAGAGCGCGCTCGAGTCGCTCTCGGAGCTCGTCGGCCGGCAGGGCTTCTCGACGTCGACCGCGACGACTCTCGAGAGGGCCCGCGACCTCCTGTCGCGACGCCCGCCGGCGCTCCTCCTGCTCGACCTCCAGCTTCCCGACGGCAACGGTCTCGATCTCCTCGACGACGTCGGCGAGGAGAGCGACATCGAGGTGGTTCTCGTCACGGCGCACGCGACCGTCGAGACGGCGGTCGCGGCCGTGCGCCAGGGCGTCACCGACTACCTGACCAAGCCCATCGACGTGACGCGCCTCAAGGCCGTGCTCGCGAACGTCGCCCGCGCGCGGGAGCTCCGCGACGAGATCGGCGGTCTGCGCGACGAGCTGCGCAAGCTCGGCCGATTCGGCCGCATCGTCGGCGTCAGCAAGCCGATGCAGGAGCTCTACGACCTGATCGCGAAGGCCGCTCCGACCAGGGCCACCGTCTTGCTGATCGGCGAGAGCGGCTCCGGCAAGGAGGTCGTCGCGCACACCATCCACGACCTCAGTCGCCGCAAGAAGGGCGCGTTTCTGGCGGTCAACTGCGGCGCCGTCGCGCCGACCCTGATCGAGAGCCAGCTCTTCGGTCACGAGAAGGGGAGCTTCACGGGCGCCGTTCGCCAGCACATCGGTTTTTTCGAGCGGGCCGACGGGGGCACGCTCTTCCTCGACGAGGTCACCGAGATGCCGATGGAGCTGCAGGTGAAGCTGCTCCGCGTGCTCGAGACCTCGGCCATTACCCGCGTCGGCGGCACGGAACCGATCGAGGTCAACGCGCGCGTCATCGCCGCGACGAACCGCGAGCCCGAGGAGGCCGTTGCCGAGGGGAAGCTCCGCAAGGACCTCTTCTACCGGCTGAAGGTCTTTCCGATCCGTCTGCCGCCGCTGCGCGACCGTCCCGGCGACGTGCCGCTCCTCGTCGAGCGATTCCTCGCCGAGCTGGCGAGCGAGCACGGCGTGGCGAAGACCGTCTCGCCCGACGCCCTCGCGGCGCTCGGGCGCTACCACTGGCCCGGAAACGTGCGCGAGCTCCGCAACGCGCTCGAGCGCGCGTTCATCGTCGCGGAATCGACGATCACGGCAGAGACGCTGCAATCGGAGATCCTTCAGCCGCCCTCGCCCGCCGCGACCACCGCCGCGGGAACGGCAAACAGGCCCGTCGAGCCGCAGGGCGCGGGAGCCGCCGAGCCAGCCGCCTCGCCAGCCGCCACGGGGGGCGACGGCGCTGGCGTCGTCCACGTGCGTGTCGGCGCGTCGATCGCCGAGGCCGAGAAGCGCCTGATCCTCGCGACGCTGGAGCAGTGCGACGGCAACAAGAAGCGCGCCGCCGGCGTCCTCGGAATCAGCGTCCGGAGCCTCTACAATCGGCTGAAGGCGTACCGGGAGGAGGGTTCCTGAGCCGTTTCGTCGCCCGCGCGCCGGAGCCCGGTGGACATCCGCCCGCAGGCCGGAATAATCCCGTAT
>JBFFXF010000307.1:0-8293 GCA_041569895.1 Planctomycetota bacterium
ACGACGCGGACGGCGACGGCTTCTGCGCCAACGAGGACAACTGCCCCGATGTGGCCAACGACCAGGTCGACACCGACGGCGACGGCGACGGCGACGCCTGCGACGACGACGACGACAACGACGGCCTCGGCGACGACGCAGACAACTGCCCCCTGGTGGCGAACCCGGAGCAGGTCGACAGCGACGGCGACGGCATCGGCGACCTCTGCGACAACGATGCCGACAACGACGGCGTGCTCGACAACGACGACAACTGCACGAACGTGCCGAATCCGGACCAGCTCGACAACGACGGCGACGGCTTCGGTGACGCCTGCGATGACGACGACGACAACGACGGCGTCGTCGACGCGGAGGACAACTGCCCCACCGTCGTCAACTTCTCACAGACGGACGGCGACGCGGACGGAGTCGGCGACGACTGCGACAACTGTCCGACGATCGCCAATCCCGATCAGGCGAACGCCGACGGCGACGCCACCGGGGACAGCTGCGACAGCGACGACGACAACGACGGCGTCGTCGACCTGTTCGACAACTGCCCGCTGGTCGCGAACCCGGAGCAGTCCGACGCCGACGAGGACGGCATCGGCGACGCGTGTGATCCGTTCACCGATTCCGATCGGGATGGCATCGCGAACGACGCGGACAACTGTCCCGACGCGGCCAACCCCGAGCAAACGGACACCGACGAGGACGGCGAGGGTGACGCGTGCGACGCGGACGACGACGGGGACGGGGTGCTCGACGTCAACGACAACTGCCCGCTCGTCGTCAACGCCATGCAGGAGGACAACGACCTCGACCGTCTCGGCGATATCTGCGACACGGACGACGACAACGACGGGATCATCGACGACGTTGACAACTGCCCGCTGGTCGCCAACGTCGAGCAGACCGACACGGACGGCGACGGCTTCGGCGACGCGTGCGACGGCGACTCGGACGGCGACGGGATCGACGACCCGCAGGACAACTGCCCGACGGTGTTCAATCCGGATCAGACCGACTCGGACGAGGACGGCGTCGGCGACGTCTGCGACCTGCCCGGCGGCGCGTTCGTGCGGGGAGACACCAACGGCGACCTGCGGCTCGACATCGCCGACCCGATCTTCACGGTGAACTTCCTCTTCGTCGGCGGCGGAACACCGTTCTGCCTCGATGCCACCGACGCGAACGACGACGGGCGGATCAACATCGCCGACGCGGTCTTCCCGCTGAACTTCCTCTTCCGCGGCGGCCCGCAACCCCCGCAGCCCTACCCCGACCCGGGCTTCGATCCAACAAGCGATACGCTACCGGACTGCGTGTCCCAGTAAAACTCGCGGGACTCGCTCACCGCCCCGTCCCCGTGCCCGAAGTGTGCTCGACTTCGCGGGCGAGACTGTGCAACGGATCTATCAGGAAAGCAGGAAGAAGAGGAAGGCAGGAAACGAGCCTGATCGTGCCTTGCGAGCGCCGTCGATCTCGAAGACGCCGTCGAGAAACGAGAGCAGGTCACGATGTGAACCACAGAGGCGCGGCGCTGCGCCAGCGCAGCGCGGCGTGAGAGCACGGAGACGCACAGAGGAGTTTCCCCTCAAGTCTTCCGTTTCGTGCCTTCCCGGGGTTTCTTGCCTTCCTCATGAATCGTCTGACAGCGAACCCTCCGAAGTCGACTCTGGCTGCCCGAACGCTGCTCCTGGGTGACCCCACCCCCTCAGGGCCGGCGCTTCTCCGCCGGAATCTCCCGGTGGGTGAACTGCCGGCGTGACGGCCCGTAGTCGGCCACGCGATGGCCCTGGCCGCGGAGGCGGTACTTGTAGATCACCAGGCCCTCGAGGCCGACCGGGCCGCGGGCGTGGGTCTTCGACGTGCTGACGCCGACCTCGGCGCCGAAGCCGTAGCGGAAGCCGTCCGCGAACCGCGTCGACGCGTTGTGGTAGACGCCCGCGGAGTCGACCAGCGACAGGAACCGGTCGGCGGCAGCGTCGTCCTCGGTGACGATCGCGTCGGTGTGGTGCGAGCCGTGCCTGTTGATGTGGTCGATGGCGTCGTCGAGCGAGTCGACGATGCGGACGCCGAGCACCAGGTCGAGGTGCTCGGTGCGCCACGTCTCCTCGGTCGCGGGCGTCGAGTCGGGGACGACCTCCCGGGCGCGCTCGTCGCACCGGAGCTCGACTCCGAGAGACTTCAGCGCCTCGGCGATCGGCGGCAGCAGCGTCCGCGCCGCGTCGCGGTGCACCAGCAGCGTCTCCACCGCGTTGCAGACCGCCGGGTACTGCGTCTTGGAATCGACGACGATCCGGACGGCCCGGTCGCGGTCGGCCGCCGCGTCGACGTAGACGTGGCAGATCCCGTCGGCGTGCCCCAGGACCGGAATGCGCGTGCTCTCCTGGATCGACCGCACGAGCTCGTTCGAGCCGCGCGGAATGATCAGGTCGATCCACTCGCCGAGGTCGAGCAGTGCGCGGACCTCTTCGCGGGTGCTCAGCCCCTGCACGGCGTCGACCGGCACGCCGGCGCGCTCGAGCCCCGCGCGGATCGCCGCGACGAGCGCCTCGTTCGAGCGGGACGCCTCGCGCCCGCCCTTGAGGAGCACGGCGTTGCCGCTCTTGACCGCGAGGGTGGCGATCTGGACCGCGGCATCCGGCCTCGACTCGAAGATGACGCCGATGACGCCGATCGGGCAGCTCACGCGGTAGAGCTCGAGCCCGTCGTCGAGCTCGCGCGCGAGGTCGACGCGGCCGACCGGATCGGGCAGCGCGATCAGGTCGCGGATGCCGGCGAGAACACCCTCGAACTTCTCCCCGGAGAGGTCGAGCCGCTTGCGCAGCGCGGAGGTCATCTCGCCGCGCTCGACGAGCTCGGCGGCGGCGTCCATGTCCCCACGGTTCGCCTCCAGGATCGTGTCCTTGCGCTCCTCGAGGGCGCGGATGACCTCCTCGAGAGCGCGGTTGCGCGCCTCGCCGTCGAGCGTCGCGAGGCGCCAGGACGCCTCCTTCGCGCGCCGGGCGACGCGCTCGATCTCGTCCTGCCGGGTGTGCTGTCGTGCGCTGGCCGCGTCGTTCATGATTCCGGCGATTGTAGCCGATGCGCCAGGGTGATAGAATCCCGCGGCAGTGCGTTTTTCCTCTCAAATCGGTGTGGGCGCGCGGGCGCCCGTCCGCACGCATCCTCATGCGAGTCGACCAGGAGGCGGTGGATTCTCCAGATAACAGAGCGACGGGCATCCCGGGCACCTCGATCGAGATCATCGAGCCCCCCGAGACCGGTCACGTGCGGCACGCGCTGCTCGACTTCGACGGCACGCTGTCGATGGTGCGCGACGGGTGGCAGGACGTCATGGTGCCGCTGATGGTCGACGTCCTGCGCGAGTGCGGCACCGGTGAGTCGGATGAGGAGCTCGAGGCGCTGGCGGTCGACTTCGTCGATCACCTCACGGGCAAGCAGACGATCTACCAGATGATCCGGCTCGCCGAGGAGGTCGAGAAGCGCGGCCGCGAGCCCCTGTCGCCGCTCGAGTACAAGCGGCTCTACAACGAGCGGCTGACGCCGATCGCGGAGGCGCGCAAGGCCGACGTCAAGGCCGGCCGCGCCTCGCCGGACAGCGTCCTCGTGCGCGGCGCGCGCGAGTTCCTCGAGGAACTGCGACGCCGCGACGTCCGCCTCTACCTGGCGAGCGGCACCGACGTCGAGTTCGTCCGCGAGGAGGCTGAGGTGCTCGACATCGCCCGCTACTTCGACGGCGGCATCTTCGGAGCGCTCCCGAACTACGCCGAATTCTCGAAGGCCAAGGTGATCCGCGCCATCCTCTCGGACTTCGGCCTCGGCGGCCCCGAGATCCTCGTCGTCGGCGACGGCTACGTCGAGATCGAGAATGCCCGCGCCGTTGGCGCGGTGGCGCTCGGCGTGGTCAGCGTCGAGGGCAACCGCTACCACATGAACGCCGACAAGCGCGAACGCCTGATCCGGGCGGGCGCCCATCTCCTGGCCACGCCGGATCTGACGGGGGGTGGCGCTGTGCTCGATTACCTGGGGGTGTGAGGCCCCCCATTCGTCCTCGTCCTCGTCCTCGTCCTCGACTCCGATTCCGAGACCGACTCCGATTCCGACTCCGACTCCGAGGTGCGATTCCGATCGCCGATTCCGATCACGGACTCCGACCCGAGTCTTACTCAATCTGCGTCAATCTGCGTAATCTGCGTAATCTGCGTTCCATCCGACTCCTGCGAAGTCGAGAAGCCTGTCGGGCACGGGCACGGGAACGGGAACGGGAACGGGAACGGGGACGGGAACGGGGACGGGAACGGGAACGGGAACGGTCAGGGTTTTGAAAGCAAACCCGACCGCACCGCGTAATCCGACGGGTCCGACGGGTCCGGCAGGCCCTCCGAGTAGCCCGCGGCGAGCATCTGGGCGAGGACGTTCTCGAGGTCCGCGGCCGACTGGATGGTCTGGAAGGTGCGGCGGATGGTGGCGGCATTGCCGATGCCGGTCGCGTACCACGTGCCGAACTTCCGCATCATCCGCGCCGCGGCGTGCTCGCTGCCGGCGAACTGCGCCAGCAGGCGGAAGTGCTCGCGGATGACCGCCGCGACCTCCTCGAGCGGCGGGCGCTCCGGGGTGCCGTTCTCCTCGAAGAGCATCTTGAGGTGCCTGAAGATCCACGGGTTTCCGAGGCAGCCACGGCCGATAATCACGCCGTCACAGCCGGTGCCCTCGATCATTCGCAGTGCGTCGGGGGCCTGCCAGATGTCGCCGTTGCCGAGGACGGGAATGCTGACGAGCTGCTTGAGCTCGGCGATGTAGTCCCAGCGAGCGCGTCCGCCGTAGCGCTGGGCCACGGTCCTGGCGTGGAGTCCGATATAGCGGGCGCCCTCCTCCTCGGCGATGCGCCCCGCGTCGCGGAACGTGAAGCGGTCGTCGTCGAGCCCCAGCCGCACCTTGATCGAGACCGGCACCGGGTCCGCGGCCTTCACCGCGGCGCGGACCACCCTGCGGCAGAGATCGGGCCTCGCTGGAATCGCCGCGCCGCCGCCCTTCTTGACGACCTTGGGAACCGGGCAGCCGAAGTTGATGTCGATGTGGTCGACCTGCTCGCGCACGCGACGGATCGCCTCGGCGAGCACCTCCGGCTCGGTTCCGAACACCTGCAACGAGCGCGGGCTCTCCTCGGGGCCGAAGTGCGCGAGAGTCCAGCTCTTGCGGCTGTCCTCGACGAGCCCGCGGGCGCTCACCATCTCCGAGATGCAGAGCCCGGCGCCGTGATCGTAGCAGATCTTGCGGTACGGGTAGCTGGTGACGCCCGCCATCGGCGCGAGCACCACCGGCGGCCACACGGAGATGCGATCGCCGATCGCGAGCGGCCGAAATCGCCGCTCCTTCTCGTTCCGTATCCGGGGTGTCTCGAGCTTCTCGGCTGGCTTCATCGGTCGCGTTCGGTGCAAAGAGAGGAGTATACAGGTTGCGGACGGCGGCCACCATTGCCGATAATCGATTGTATGCAGGTACAGACGAGGGCGCGCCAGCTGCTGAACGAATCGGCCTTCAAGGTGCTCGCGCGCGCCCGGAAGCTCGAGGCCGCCGGACGGGACGTCATCCACCTCGAGATCGGCCAGCCGGACTTCCCGACGCCGCGCCCGATCTGCGACGCGGCCGTGCAGGCGATGCGGGACGGCAAGACGGGCTACGGCCCGACCCCGGGCCTCCCCGAGCTGCGCGCCGCGATCGCCGAGCACGCCGGCGAGCTTCGCGGCATGCGCTTCGACCCCGAGCAGGTCGTGGTGACGCCGGGCGGCAAGCCGATCCTCTTCTACACCATCAACGCGCTGGCGGGCGAGGGTGACGAGGTCATCTACCCCGACCCCTGTTTCCCGATGTATCCGTCGATCATCGCGTACTCGGGCGCGACCCCGGTGCCGATCCGGCTGCGCGAGGAACGCGGCTTCCGGTTCGACGTCGACGAGTTCCGCGAGCTGCTCTCGCCGCGGACGCGGCTCGTCATCCTCAACTCGCCGCAGAACCCGACCGGCGGCATGCTGGACCGCGATGACCTCGAGGCGATCGCGCGGGAGGCCGTCGCGCACGACGTCATGGTGCTCGCGGACGAGATCTACAGCCGCATTCACTACGCCGACCGCTTCGACAGCATCGCCACGTGCGACGGCATGAAGGAGCGCACGGTCATCCTCGACGGGTTCTCGAAGACCTACGCGATGACGGGGTGGCGCCTCGGCTACGGCATCGCCCCACCGGCGCTCGTCGACACGTTCGAGCGCTACAGCGTCAACATCGTCTCGTGCGTGACCACGTTCAGCCAGTACGGCGCGCTCGAGGCGTTCCGCATGGACCAGGCGCCGGTGCGGGAGATGGTCGAGGAGTTCCGGGCGCGGCGCGACCTCCTCGTCGCCGGCCTCAACGACATCCCCGGCATCCGGTGCGTCGAGCCGCTCGGCGCGTTCTACGCCTTCCCGAACATCACCGGGACCGGACGCACGGCGGAGCAACTCGCCGCGGAGCTCCTCGAGGAGGCGGGCGTGGCGGCGCTCTCCGGGACCGCGTTCGGCGCCGGCGGCGAGGGGTACATCCGTCTGTCGTACGCGAGCTCCCGGGAGAACCTCGAGCGCGCGCTCGAGAGGATCCGCGCGCATCTCGCAAAGCGCCCCGCGGGAGCAGCGAAATGACCACCGAAGGGCCGCGAGTCGCGACGTGAGTGAGCTCAGCTTCAGGACCGCCGGCGTGCGCATCGGGCGCATCAAGGGCATCGACATCTGGGTTCACTGGACGCTGCTCCTGCTGCTCGTCTACCAGCTCTACCAGCTCTGGATCGACCAGTCGCACGCCGGGCTCCTCGCGCTCGAGCTCTGGGGGCTCGCGACGCTCGGTCTTTTCCTCACCATCCTCCTCCACGAGCTCGGCCACTGCTACGCGGCGTACCGGATGGGCGGCGGCGCGGACCACGTGCTCCTCTGGCCGCTCGGCGGCCTCGCCTACTGCGATGCGCCCAACACGGCGCGGTCGCAGTTCTGGGTCGCCGCCGGCGGTCCGCTGGTCAACGTCGCCATCGCGGTCCTCATGGTGCTGATCGACACGGGGATCTACTTCACCACCGGGTCCTTCCTGTATCTCCACATCGACTTCGCAGCGCTCGAGGAGTTCCCCATCGTGCGGTACTCGCTCCAGGGGCTCTTCTGGCTGAACATCGTCCTGCTGATCTTCAACCTGCTGCCGATTTACCCGCTCGACGGCGGGCGGATCTTCCAGGCGATCATGTGGCGCCGCCTCGAGAGCTACGGCCGCGCCACGCTGATCACCATCTGGGCCTCGCGGATCGGACTGCTCGCGCTGCTGATCCTGTCGTTCTTTCCGCCGCTGAAGGACTACCTCGGGTACTTCGTCTTCGCGATCATCATCTGGGCGTACCTGCAGACAGAGCGCCTGCGGCAGAGCCTGCACGAGCGCGAGGAGGACTCCGTCTTCGGGTACGACTTCTCTCGCGGCTACACCAGCCTCGAGCGCACCATGCCCGCCACGAAGCAGAAGGCGCGCAAGCCCGGCTTCTTCGAGCGCCTGCGACAGAAACGCGAGGAGCGCGAGCGCCGGCGGATCATCGAGCTGCGGCAGCGAGTCGACGCGATCCTCCAGAAGATCTCGACCTCGGGCATGGCGAGCCTCACCCCCCGCGAACGACGCCTCCTCGAGCAGGCGAGCAAAAAACTCAAGGACTGAGTGCGTTCCCCTCCCCCTCCCCGTACCCGTGCCCGTTCCCGTACCCGTTCCCGTTCCCGAAGAGCCCCTCACCCCGCCAGCGAGGAGGAACGCAGATTACGCAGATTGACGCAGATTGAGAAAGAACCGGACCGCGTGATCGGAATCGGTATCGGTATCGGTATCGGCCATCGGAATCGGACGTCGGTATCGGACCTCGGAATCGGAATCGGAGTCGGAATCGGACCCGACAGTTGCAAAAACGCAGGTCCCTTCCTGGCGTTTCACCCTCGAAATTGCGGCCGTTCCGGGCCGCGCTGTCGTCTCGGCAGATTGCACCGTGAGTGAGGTTCGCCGAGAACGGAGAAACAGGCCGCCCGAGCGCTCGGGCACGCGAGGACGAGCACGACGTCGGAAACGGCAACGGGAAGGGGACGACAAACGACACGGACAGGCGAGCGCGTCCCGCCTGCCCGCGCCCGTCGCGGCTCATTGCGTCAGGGTCATCGCGTCAGGGTCATCGCGTCAGGGTCATCGCGTCAGGGTCATCGCGTCAGGGTCATCGCGTCAGGGTCATCGCGTCAGGGTCATCGCGTCAGGGTCA
>JBFFXF010000308.1:0-8290 GCA_041569895.1 Planctomycetota bacterium
ACGGGCACGGGAACGGGAACGGGAACGGGAACGGGGACGGGAACGGGGACGGGAACGGGGACGGGGGTTTGCGGCTGCGGTCCCCACTCGTTTGTAGTAGTCTCTTACGGCCATGATGGAGCCCCTCCGCAGTCCGATCGATACCGCGCCGGCCACCGCCGCGCGAACGGGAGCCGCGACATCGGGACCGGCGATCCTCTGTCGCGACCTCCGCAAGGTGTACGATCGACGCGTCGAGGCCGTGCGCAAGATCGACCTCGAGGTGGGGCGCGGCGAGTGCTTCGGCCTTCTCGGACCGAACGGCGCCGGCAAGACGACGACCATCGAGATCCTCGAGGGGCTGCTCGAGCCGACGTCGGGAACCGTCGAGGTCCTCGGCGAGGCGTGGGGCAGCCGCGACGCGCGACTGCGCCAGAGGATCGGCATATCGCTCCAGGAGACGCAGCTCTCGGAGAAGCTCAGCGTGCGCGAGACCGTGAGGCTCTTTCGCAGCTTCTACGAGACCGGGCTCGATCCCGACGTGGTGATCGACCGCGTGTCGCTCCGCGACAAGGCCAACGCGTGGGTCGGCAAGCTCTCCGGCGGGCAGCGCCAGCGGCTGGCGTTCGCGTGCGCGCTCGTCGGTGATCCGGAGCTCCTCTTCCTCGACGAGCCGACCACCGGCCTCGATCCGCGCTCGCGCCGCGAGGTCTGGGCGCTGATCCGCGACGTGCAGCGACGCGGCCGCACGGTGCTGATCACGACGCACTACATGGACGAGGCGGAGCGGCTGTGCAACCGGGTCGCCATCGTCGACCGCGGCGAGGTGATCGCGCTGGGATCCCCGGCAGAGCTGATCAGATCGCTCGGCGGCGAGCACATCATCGAGTTCGCGATCGATCCACGGTCGGGGACGCGCGAAGACGGCGGCGCGCTGATCTCCGAGACCGACCTCCAGCGCGTCGGCTCGCTGAGGTCGGTCCGCATCGACGGCGCGAGCGTCTCGCTCACCGTCGGCGAGCCGCACGTCGCCGTTCCCGATCTGCTCGAGCTGCTCCAGTCGCGTCGACTGGAGATCGTCCAACTGACGACGCGTCACGCGAGCCTCGAGGACGTCTTCGTGAAGCTGACGGGGCGGCACCTCAGCGACGACACCAGCGCCGACACCAAGGGTGACACCCCTGGCAGCCAGGACACACATGTTTCGGGCCGGCCCACTCCGTGAGCTGATCCTCACTCGCCTGCGCGAGTTCTACCGCGAGCCGGAGGTCGTCTTCTGGGTGTACGGCTTCCCCGTCCTGCTCGCCATCGGGCTCGGCATCGCGTTTCGCAGCACGCCGAAGCGGGAGTTCCAGATCGGCATCGTCGATCGGGAAGGCGCCGCCCGCGTCGCCTCCGCGCTGCAGGCGGTCGAGGGCCTCGAGGCGGCCATCCTTCCGGCCGAGGCGGCGCGGGCGCGACTGGTCAGTGGCCGCATCGACCTGGTGGTCGAGCCGGAGGACGCCGAGACGTGCCGGTACGTCTTCGACGCCTCGAAGACGGAGGCGCTGCTCGCCCGCGAACGCGTCGACTGGGCGATTCAGAGCGCCGCGGGCCGCGCCGACCCGGTGACCACCGAGGACCGCCTGGTCGAGGAGCCCGGCTCGCGGTACATCGACTTCCTGATGCCCGGCCTGATGGGTATGAACCTCGTCGGCGGCGGGCTCTACGGCGTCGGCTTCGTCATCGTCGACATGCGCGTGCGCAAGCTGATGAAGCGCTTCCTGGCGACGCCGATGCGCGGCAGCGATTTCTTTCTCGCCATCCTGACGAGCCGGATCCTCTTCATGATCCCGGAGATGGGTTTTATCTTCGGCGTGGCGGCGCTCGGATTCGGTGTGCCGTTTCGCGGCAGCTTCGCGGCGCTCCTCGCGGTCATCGTCCTCAGCGCGTTCTGCTTCGCGGGCCTCGGCCTCCTGATCGCGGCGCGCGCGCGGAAGCTCGAGACCATCTCCGGCCTGATCAACCTCGTCATACTGCCGATGTGGCTGCTGAGCGGCGTCTTCTTCAGCTCGGAGCGGTTCCCCGATTTCATGCAACCGGTGATCCAGGCGCTGCCGCTGACGGCCACCAACGACGCTCTGCGGGCCGTGATCCTCGACGGCAGCTCGCTCGCGTCGCAGGCGGCGGAGCTGGCGATCCTCCTGGCGTGGACGGTGGGCTCCTTCGTTCTCGGCTCCCGTCTCTTCCGGTGGACTTGACCTCCGGACACCTCTGGGGCACAATCCCCGGAGCGTCGAGAACGCCTCGACGTTCCCCTTTGTGTCGCTCGCAGACGGAGCGCGACCGCTGTCCGAGACCCCCCCGATCCTGCGCCAGGAAAACGTCAGCATCTATCGGCTCAGCAAACCCCTCGGCGACGCGTTGTTCATGTCGACGGTCGCCTACGAGCTGCGCCGGCGCAATGCGCGATGCCGGATCGAGATCCACACCCACTGGCCGGCGCTCTTCCAGAGCAATCCCGACGTCGCCGCCGTGCGCGTCATCCGCGAGCCGAGGGTGCCCGAGGGGACCCAGATCACCTACGAGGACCCCTGGCCGCCGCCGCGCGGGCAGCACATCCTCAAGACGGTCTGCGAGCGCATCGGCCTCGACCCCGCTGACGTCGAGCCGCGGACCTACTACTATCCGACCGACGAGGAGCGCCGCCACGCGAGCGAGATGAGCCCGCGCACGGCGCGACCGCTCGTGGTCATCCATCCCTTCTCGAGCTTCTTCGCGCCGCGCACGAAGCTCTGGGATTTCAGCAACTGGAAGCGCCTGCTCGAGCTGCTGCCCAATGAGATCGAGACGCTCCGCTTCTGCAATCCCGAGGAGCCGGCGACGCCGACCGAGCGGCCCTTCCACCGCGACATGCAGACCGACGACATCCGCCTCGTCGTCGCGCTGCTCGAGCAGGCGGACGCGTTCATCGGACACGAGTCCGGGCTGGCGCACCTCGCGACCGCGCTCGAGAAGCCGTCGGTCATCATCTTCACCGGCTACCACCCGCCGGACGTGTTCGGTTACGAGCAGAACGTCAACCTCGTGCCCGACCTGCCCTACATCCCGTGCTGGGAGCGAGACGGCTGCGAGCCGTGTCGCGGCGAGATCTGCACCAGGGCGGTGACGCCGGAGCAGGCGCTCGAGGCGCTGTTGAAGACACTCGACTGGAAGTGAACGGAGCTCCGTGCGATCGTCCTCACTTCTCGGCATCGTTCTCGACTTCCTCGACGAGCACGGCAGGACCTCGCATCCCGCCGACGTGGCCCTGTCGCGCTTCTTCCGCAAGCGCCGATACCTCGGCAGCCGCGACCGCCGCTTCGTCGGCGACGCCGTCTTCGCGTGGCTGCGTCACTCGATCCGCGGAGAGGCGCGGTGGCGTCTGTGGCGCGAGCGCGAGGGGCTCGAGCTGCGCGCCGACGGTCGCGTGACGCGCCTCGGGCCGCTGCTCGCGATCGCCGCGGACGGCCTCTTTCCCTGGCCGCTCGCCGAGGTGATCGATGCGGCGCGCACGTACGCCGCCGCGGCGGGCGGGGGATGGGTGACGGCGCTCGACCGGCTCGCGTCGGGGTTCCCCGAGGACCTCTGGCCGGAGGATCCGATCGAGCGCGTCGCCGTCGAGTGCAGCCTGCCGCGCTGGGTCGTGGAGCGAATGGCGGGCACAGGAGCGGCGTCTGGCGACTCGCCGGAGGCTGTGCGACGGCTCGGTCTCTCGCTGCTCGAACCCGCTCCGGTCGACCTGCGGGTCAACCTGTCGTCGGTCGAGCGCGAGGTCGCCCGCCGCGAGCTCGAAAGCGCCACCGGCAAGGAGATGGCGGCGACGCCGATCAGTCCGACGGGGCTGCGACTCGAGAGCCGCGTCGATCTGAAACGGTTCCTCAAGAAGTGGCCGGGCTGGATCGAGGTCCAGGACGAGGGCAGCCAGCTCGCCGCCATGGCCGCGGCGCCGCAGCGCGGCGAGACCGTGATCGACGCGTGCGCGGGCGGCGGCGGCAAGACGCTTGCCTTCGCCGACATGGTCGGCGGCGACGCGACCTTCCACTGCTGCGACATCGACGCGTCGAAGCTCGCCGAGCTAATGCGACGCGCCGAGCCGCTCGAGCTCCGCAGCCTCACCGTCCATCCGATCTCGCCGGCGGGCGAGCTGCCGCAGACGCTGCCGCGCCAGGCGCACCTCGTCCTCGTCGACGCCCCCTGCTCGGGCCTCGGCTCGCTGCGACGCAACCCCGACCTCAAGCTGCGGTACGGCGAGGAGGACGTCGTGGAGTTCGCGGCGAGACAGCGGGACATCCTCGGGCGCTTCGCGCCCCGAGTACGCCAGGGCGGACGCCTGGTCTACGTGACATGCTCGATCCTGCCGGACGAGAACGAGCAGATCGCGAGGTGGTTCCTGGAGACGCATCCCGACTTCACGAGCGAGCGCCCGGAAATCGCCGACCGCCTGCCGAAGGAAGCGGTCACCCCCGAGGGCTGGCTCCGACTCTCACCGGCGGCAACGGGGACGGATGCATTCTTCGTGGCGCGATTCCGCAGGGGGGATTCGCCGGTGTAGGTCGATTGGAAGACGATTCATAAATCGTCTTCCAGTCAAACCCGCGCCTTCCGCCCCAGCTCCTCCAGGCGTGGTTTCCATGTCGAGGCGAGGTCGCTGATGTCGCTGCCCGCGAAGACCAGGTCGCAGCCGGCTTCGAGGGCGGCGTCGAGGAGCGGGCCCGGGAGGGCGAGGATGCCCGCGTGTCGGCCGCGTTCTCGGGCCGTGCGGATGACGCGCTGGACGGTCGCGATGACCTCCGGATCCGAGAACTCGCCCGGCTTGCCCATGCTCGCCGAGAGGTCGCCCGGGCCAACGAAGATGCCCGCGAGGCCCTCGACGGCGCAGATCGCCTCGAGGTTCCCCACCGCGTCGAGCGACTCGATCTGTGCGAAGAAGTGGGTGCGCTCGTTGGCCGCGGCGAACCCCTTCACCGGCGGCTCGAGCCCATAGTGGAGACCGCGGCTGCGGCTGTTGAAGCCGCGACGGCCGAGCGGCGGGAACTTGCCGTGCTGGACGATGCGCCGCGCGATCTCGGCCGTATCGACCATCGGCACGATGACGATGCGACCGCCCGCCTCGACCGTGCGCAGCACGTTCTCGCGGGTCGCGTCCGGGATGCGCACGGTCGGCACCGCGCCGCCCGATTCGACCGCCATGCAGAGCGCTTCGACCTCGCCGAAGCTGACGGTGCCGTGCTCGACGTCGATCCACGCGGTCTCGAAGCCGAGCATTCCCGCGAGCTCGGCGAGACGTGGGGCGTTGCTGTTGATGGTGACGCCGCGCACGAGGCGCGGGCGGCCGTCGGATCCGGTGAAGGGATCGGTCATGGGCGTGGGCTCGCTTTCGGATATACTCCCCGGGAGGATAACGTATCACACCGATGACCGCCCCACGACTGCAATCCCCGATCGTCCTCGCGCACGGCCTCTTCGGGTTCTCGCGACTCGAGGTCGGCAGCATGGTGGTGGCGTCGTACTTCCGTCGCGTGCCGGAGTTGCTCGAGTCGGCCGGCAACCGGGTCATCCAGACGCGCGTCCCGCCGGCGGGCTCGATCCGCGAACGCGCCGAGGCGCTGAAGCGCGAGATCCGCTCGCAGGTCGACGAGGAGCCGGTGAACATCATCGCGCACAGCATGGGCGGGCTCGACGCGCGCTGCATGATCGCGCACCTCGGCATGGCGGAGCAGGTGCGATCGCTGACGACGCTCGGCACGCCGCACCGCGGCAGCCCGGTCGCCGATGAGGTGACGAGCAAGCTGGCGCTGTGGATCCGTCGCATCGGCATCCCCGACGACGCGCTGCACGACCTGCGCGTCAATCGGTGTCACAGCTTCAACCTGACGACGCCCGACGCCAGGGGCGTGCGGTACTTCTCGGTCGCCGGGCAACGCGAGCGCGCGCGGATGACGTTCTATCCGCTGCAGTTCTCCCACGACGTGATCTTTCCGGTCGAGGGCCCGAACGACGGCCTCGTGTCGGTGAAGTCGGCGACCTGGGGCGAGTCGCTCACCGTGTGGGACTGCGACCACGTCAACCTCGTCGGCTGGGTGCTCAATCCCTGGGACGCGGCGCTCGGCAGGTTCTTCGACTTCGAGAAGGGTTACACGGAAATCCTCGAGAGGCTCGAGTCATGCGGATTCTGAAGCTCACCGCCGTGGTCTCCGTCGTTCTTGCCGCGTCGCCGGGCTCGTGGCCCGGTCCGATGCCGTTCGCGGCGCGAGTCATCGCCGGCGAGCGCGGCTGGCCGACGCACCTCGGCGACAACCGTCGCAGCGGCGCCACCACCGCGGACGTGGCTCCGCCGCTCGTCGAGCGATGGCGATATCGCGCCGCGCACGCGCCGCGTCCGTCGTGGCCGCCTCCCGCCGAGAGGAGCCACTGGCAGCGACTCGCGACCATCGAGCCGCGCACGACGCACGACCGAGCCTTCCACGTCGTCGTCGCCGGCGACGCTGTCTTCTTCGGCTCGTCCGCCGATGACTCGGTGCGACGGCTCGACCTCGAGAGCGGCGCGGAGCAGTGGACCTTCGCGACCGACGGGCCGATTCGCATCGCGCCGGCGATCGACGGCGACCGCGTCTACTTCGCGAGCGACGACGGTCGCGTCTACTGCGTCGGCGCAGCGAACGGCGAGGCGATCTGGATTCACGATGCGGCGCCCTCGCGAGCGCTCGTCGTCGGCAACGGGCGGTTGATCTCGACGTGGCCGATCCGCACCGGCGTGCTGGTCGACGGCGGCGTCGTGCTCGGATGCGCCGGTCTCTTTCCGACGCAGGGCGTCTTCGCGTTCGCGCTCGACGCCGGCGACGGCTCGGTGATCTGGAGACGCGAGCTGGACGGTGTCTCCCCGCAGGGGTATCTGCTGGCGTCGCCGCGGCTCCTCTACGTGCCGCAGGGACGCGCCAGCCCGTTCGCGATCGCGCGCGAGGACGGCGACGGCATGCAGACGTTTCCCGGCGTCGGCGGATCGTACGCGCTCCTCGCGGGCGAGACGCTCCTCTCCGGGCCCGGGAACGTCGGCGAGCTCACCGTCGCCGATGCGGCATCCCGCGACCGCCTCGCGTCGGTCAACGGCAGTCACCTCGTCGCCACCACCACGACGTCCTGGCTGCACGCGCGCGATCGACTCTCGGCGATCGACCGCACGCGCCACCTGGCGCTCTCGCGAGAGAGGAAGCAGCTCGAGGCGCGCCGCGACGCGCTCCGCAAGGAGCTCAAGCGTGAGGGCGCCGATCGCGCGCGCGTCGAGCGGGAGATCGCCGCCGTGCAATCGCGGCTCGTCGAGATCGGCGGCGAGCTGCGGAAGTGCGTGCTCTGGGAAGCGGAATGCGGGCATCCGCTGTCGCTGATCCTCGCCGGGTCGACGCTCTTCGCCGGCGGCGAGGACTCGGTCGCGGCGCACGATGCGTCAAACGGCGCGCGCGTCTGGACCGCGCCGGTCGAGGGCAAGGCGTACGGGCTCGGCGCGGTGCCCGGTCGTCTCCTCGTCTCGACCGACCGCGGCGTCATCCACTGCTTCGCGGCCGGCGACGCGAACGCCGGCGCACCGCGAGTCGTCGACGGCGGCGAGTCAGCGGCGGTCGAGGTCGCGCCGCGGATCTCCGCGGCGGTCGAGCGGATCCTCGGCGAGTCCCGGATCGATCCCGGCCTCTGCGTCGTCGCCGGGTGCGGAAGCGGGGAGCTCGCGCTCGAGATCGCCCGCCGCACGCGCATGACCGTCGTCGGTTTCGACCGGGATCCGGCGAGCGTCGAGTCGGCCCGGGCGCTGCTCCGCCGCGCCGGCGTTCACGGCGCTCGCGTCACCGTGCACCACGTCGAGGGAGAGACGCTGCCGATCCCCGACGGCGTCGCCAACCTGGTCGTCTCGGAGGATCTGGTTACCGGGGGCGAGACCGTCGTGACACGCGCCGAGATCGAGCGCGTCGTGCGACCGTACGGCGGTGTCGCGCTGGTCCCCGGCGACGACGGGTGGACCCTCTATCGCCGGCCCGCGCTTCCCGGCGCGGGAGAGTGGACGCACCAGTACGCCGATCCCGGGAACACGGCCTGCAGTGCGGACACGCTGATCGGCAGCGCGCTCCGGCTGCAGTGGTTCGGCGGACCGGGGCCGCGCCGCATGATCGACCGCCACCTTCGACCGGTGCCGCCACTGGTGTCGAGGGGGCGATTGTTCATTCCGGGGAACGATCTGGTCATCGCGGTCGACGCGTACAACGGCAGCGAGCTGTGGGAGGCGCGTCTCGCCGGCAGCCGCCGC
>JBFFXF010000309.1:0-8280 GCA_041569895.1 Planctomycetota bacterium
CCTCGACGTCCTGGGCTCGGTCCTCGGGGATGAGAAGACCGGCAGGCTCTACCGCCGCCTGGTGTACGAGAAGGAGCTCGCGCAGGACGTCAGCGCGGGGCAATGGTCGTCGATGCTCGCATCGGTGTTCGTGATCCAGGTGACCGCGCGCCCCGGCGTCGAGCTCGAGGCGATCGAGCGAGAGGTCGACGACGTCATCAAGGGACTGCGCGACGACCCGCCGACCGAACGCGAGTGCGCCCGGGCGCGCAACGGCATCGAGATGTCGTTCTGGCACGGCGTCGAGTCGGTGGCGAGTCGCGCCGACCTCCTCAATCAGTACCAGTTCTATCTCGGGGATCCGGGCGCCCTCGCCAGGGACATCGAGCGTTACCGGAAGGTGACGCCGCGCAGCGTGCTGCGGTGGGCGGACGAGGTGCTGCGGTCCGATGGGCGCGTGACGCTCCGCATCGTGCCCGCGAGCGCGGGCGACGCGGCCGCGAGCGAGACGGGAGGAGGCCGATGAACACCCCTCGCGTGGTCGCGACTGTCCTGCTCGCGGCGTTGGTCCCGGGCCTGTCGTCCTGCTGGTTCGGCTTCCGCGCTCCGCTGCCCGACGTGCCGCCGCTGCCACCGGTGCGACCGCAGCTCCCCGAGACGGCCACGGTGCGCGAGGGAATCAAGCTGTGGCACGTGCACGCGACCCAGGTGCCGGCGGTGTCGCTCATCGTCCACCTCCCGGTCGGCGCTGTCGATGACCCCGCCGGCAAGGCCGGGCTCGCGGCGTTGACGGCGACCATGCTGGACGAGGGCGCCGGCGAGCGCGGCGCCCTCGAGCTCGCCGACGAGATCGACTTCCTCGGCGCCAGTCTCGGCGTCGGCGCCGACCACGAGGGCACCACCGTGTCTCTCCAGGTGCTGCGTCGCAATCTCGAGCCGGCGCTCGATATCCTCGCCGACGTGCTCCTGCGTCCGAGGTTCGAGGAGAAGGAGTGGAACCGCGTCAAGACGCTCTGGTCGAACGATCTCGTGCAGCGGAACGAGAACCCGAGCCTGGTGGCGCGGCTGGTGGGCAACCGCGTCTTCTTCGGCGACGAGCACCCGTACGGCCGGCCGGTCTCCGGATACATCTCGAGCGTCGAGTCGATCGAGCTCGACGACGTCAAGGCGTTCTACACGCAGCGGTATCGGCCCGGCGGAGTGACCGTCGTCGCGGCCGGCGACATCGAGACGCCGGCGCTCGCGGCGCTCCTCGCGGCTCGATTCGAGGGCTGGAGCGATCGCGGCGCGGCGCCCGCGAGTCGCTCGATCCCATCGATCCCGCCGGAACGTCCACGCCTGGTCGTCGTCGACAAGCCGGGATCGACGCAGACCGTCATCCGCGTCGTCGGACCCGGGATCTCGCGTCACTCACCCGACTACACCGAGCTCTCGCTCCTGAACGTGATCTTCGGCGGCTCGTTCACCAGCCGCCTGATGAGCAACCTCCGCGAGACGCACGGCTACACCTACGGCGCCGGCAGCGGTTTCATGCAGATGCGAGGACAGGGAACGTTCGTCTCCGGAACGCCGGTCCGGCGCGACGTCACCGGCGAATCGCTCGCCGAGCTGGCGAAGGAGTATCGCCGCATCGCCGCTGGGCCGATCACCTCCGACGAGATCAACAAGGCGCGCTCCTCACTGCGCCAGGGCGTGGTCGAGAGCTTCGAGACCCTGGCCGGCACCGTCAGACGCTTCGCGAACCTCGCCGAGAACGGCCTCGACCCGCTCGAGCTGACCCGTTTCCTTGCCGAGATCGAGTCCGTCGACCGGAAGACCCTCGTCGACACCGCCGCGAAGTACATCGACTGGGACGCGGCCACCATCGTCCTCATCGGCGACCGCGCGACCATCGAGCCGCAAGTGCCGGCGATCGCGGCCGATGAGGCGGAGGAGATCCTGGTTGTCGATGAAGAGGGCCGCCGGCAGGCGGGGGGAACGGGAGCACGGTAGCGGCGCCTCGTGCTCGTCCTCGTTCCCGTACCCGTTCCCGTTCCCGTGCCCGGTCCCGTGCCCGAAACCCTCGTCGTCGTTCCAGCGCTCGACGTCGGGGCCGAGCGCGCGGCGTGCCGTCCCGATTCCGACGTCCGATTCGGAGACCGATTCCGACTCCGACTCCGACTCCGACTCCGAGTCCGAGTTCAGAGCTCAGAGGTCAGAGGTCAGACTCAGAGATCCGAGAGCGATTTCCGAGGACCATTCCCCACAATCTGCGTCATCTGCGCAATCTGCGTAATCTGCGTTCCCGTCTTGTTCTTTTCCTGCGTTCCTGCGGACTCCTGCCTTCCTGCTGAATCCGTGCAGGGTCTCGCCCGCGCAGTCGAGCAGCCTCTCGGGGACGAAACTCACGACCTTTTGCCGCCGGGCAGGTCCGGGCGCAGCACGCGGACCTCGAATGGCTTCGAGGTGTAGCGTCCGAAGGCCGTGGCGCGGAGGACGTAGTTGCCCGGAAGGAGCTGCTCCATGCGGAATTCGATCGGCTCCGGCCGCAGCGGGAATCGGAACGTCTTTCCGGAGGAGAGCACCACGGGCTCGCCGAGCTTGTAGGTCCACGTCTGCGACAGGTCGCGCCGCTCGAGCGCGCCCGCGGGCGATGCGCTGAGCTCGATCCGCAGCTCGTCGAAGGAGACCGCGCGCGAGGTCTGGTTGGTGATGGCGAGGTCGAACGAGCTCGCCCGGCCCGGCTGAAAGATGCGCGTCGACGTCGGCAGGATGCTCACCGTCATGTCCTCCGGCCCGAGCTCGGCGAGGGGCACGGCGGAGCAGCCGCAGAGGGCGACGAGCGCGACGAGCAGAACCTGCAGGGTCCTGTTCATGCCGCAGAGTGTTCCACGACGGCGCGACGAGCGCAAGCCCCGATACCGGTTCAGGGGCGTGCGGGAACACGAGTCGGGAGTCAGTTGAGCTCGGTGCGGCGTCGCCTGCGGCGGCGACCGGTGCCGCGCACGGCGTCGAGCAGAGTCTGGAGGTTGTCGAGGTATGCGTTGAGCGCCTCCTTGCCCCGGTCGCTCAGCTTGCACGTCGTGCACGTCTTGCCACTCTCGCGTCGCTTCGTCGTCACCAGGTAACCCTTGCGCTCGAGCGTCTTGATGTGAACGCAGAGGTTGCCGTCGGTCATCCCGAGGAGACGCTTGAGCTCGATGAAGCTGAGGACCTCGCGCTCCTTGAGCACCGAAGCGATCGAGAGGCGGCTTTTTTCGTGGAGTGTCGGGTCGAGTTGGTGGATGATTCGCGGATCCATTACGCCAGCGTGCTCGGCACGAGCTCTCTTCCTGTCGCGTACCGCAAGAACAGCTTCCGCAACTCGGAGCCAGCGTTCGGAGACGCGAGCGCTGGGAACGCCTTCCGGAGCGCCTCGGGTGAATCGCCCCCGGACGAGTTGCGGACGAGTTGCTCGTTGTGGCGTGCCAACGACCCGGAGACACTATAGCAAGACGCAGGACCTGTATGAAAGGCGGGAGTCGCGCCTTTTTTGCGCGCGCCCCGGAAGTGCAATGATCATGAAGACCATCGATCGCAGGGAGTTCCTCAGAGCGGGCGTTCTCGGCTCGGGCGTGATCGCGGCCGGCGGGACGCTCGTCGCGGGCTCCGACGCGGACGAGACCGAGAGACCGATTCGCGCCCCGTCGGCTGCGAGCGCGTTCCCGGAACGTGTCGCGGGAGCGCGATTCACGCTGAGTTGCGCGGGCTACTCGTTCCGCAGCCTGCTGCCGGGGCGAAATCCCGACCCGAAAATGTCCCTAGAAGACTTCATCGATTTCTGCGCGCAGCAGGAGCTGGACGGCGTCGAGCTCACGTCGTACTTCTTTCCGCGCACGGACGACGACTACCTCGCCTCGCTGAAGCGACGGGCGTTCGTCAACGGCCTGGCGGTGACCGGCACGCCCGTCGGCAACAACTTCTGTCACCCGCCGGGGGCGGAGCGCGACGGTCAACTGCGGCACGTGCGCGAGTGGACCGACCGGGCTGCGCTCCTCGGCGCGCCGTGCGTGCGCGTCTTCGGAGGCAGCGCGCCGCGCGGCGTGTCGGTCGACCAGGCCACCGCCTGGTGCGTCGACTCGTTGAAGCAGGCATGCAAGCACGCGGGGAAACGAGGCGTCGTCCTGGCGATCGAGAACCACGGCGGGATCACCGCGACGGCCGAGCAGGTGATCGGCCTGGTGCGAACGGTCGACTCGCCCTGGCTCGGCATCAATCTCGACACCGGCAATTTCCACGAGCGCGACCCGTACGAGGAGATCGAGCGAGCCGCGCCGCACGCCGTCGTCGTGCAGCTCAAGGTCGAGGTCGGCCGTGGCAGCTCGAAGCGTCCGGCGGACGTCGAGCGCATTCTCGGCATTCTTCGACGCAGCGGTTTTCGGGGCGTCATCGCGCTCGAGTACGAGGCGAGCGAGGACCCGCTGACGGCCGTGCCGCGCCACCTCGCGGAGCTCAGGCGCCTGGTGCGGTAGCCAGCGCGATGCGGAGCCGCTCGTCCTCGAGGAGCTCCTCCATGGCGACCGCGAGCGCTCGTCGCAGCGAGGCGAAGCGTCCCTCACGCGGGTAGACCGCGCTCCACCCGCCGACGGTGACGTGCACCTCGAGGAGCGGCACGCCGCCGTCCTCGAGCGGCACGAGGTCGAGGGAGAGTCGCAGCTCTCGACCCGCGCCGTCCCGGACGGCGACGCCGCGGCGGCCGAGCTCCTTCTCGAGCGCGAGGAGGAACTCCTCGGTCCACTGTGACCGCTCGATCTCGTAGCTGTGACAGCAGGACCGCAGCACCGCCTTCCATTCCGGCGGCGCCGCGTTCGCCAGCGACACGGCGGTCCCGGCCGGGAAGCTCTGCCGCGCCGGATCGATCTCCACCACCGGCACCGGCAGTGGACGGAGCTCGTGACGGCACGCGGACGCGAGGAGCGCGGCGAGCGCGAAAACCACGAGCCGCGCCTTCATTCGGACTCCCCGAGCATCGTCGCGAGCCGCCGCCGGTAGTCCTCCGTGATGGCGGTCAGCTTCTTGACGTCACGCCACGCCCAGAGGTGCAGGAACACCTGGAAGGCGAGATAGAGGGACGCGGCGCCGGAGAGAAACACGGCGAGCAGGAGCGTCGGGTCTCCCTGCTTCATCAGCAGGAAGCTCGCCGCGGCAGCGACGATGGCGACGATGAAGAGCGGACGCATCAGCCGCCAGCCGAGGCGGCGGAAGATGGCGTGCTCGACCTGGATCGAGAAGGCGTGGCGGTCGTGGCGATCCTTGATCGAGAGGAACTCCCAGAACGGCGCCAGATCGGGACGCTCGGCCTCCAGCCGACCCAGGACGTCCTCGAGCATGCGCGGCGACGCGCGCTCCTCGTTGATCACCTCGGCGAGCGCTTCAGGTACCTGGCTCATCGGGGACCTTCTTCTTGCCGCTCAGCAGCACCCGGGTGAAGCAGAAGATGTTCAGGGAGATGACGATGACCCAGGTGATGGTCATGAAGAGGATCGCGCCGGTGTCCATGTCTCCTCCGGAGCTAAAGAGCCGCGCACGAATCGAGGCCCCCGCCTCCGTACCCGTACCCGTACCCGTACCCGTTCCCGTTCCCGATTCGCAGGCCCCGGGAACGGATCCGCGTAGGAGAGACACCGCTCGGGGTCATGTCGTCGTATTCTCGGCTCACTGCTCCTCCTCGGGTACCCCCTCCGCCTCGCCTGCGGCTGGTGACGGCGGGCCTCGCGTCTTCCACAGTCTGTAAACGGCCACACCGAAGCCGAGCGCGATGAGGATCATCATGATGCGAATCAGCGAGATCCACGGCGCCGTGTCGAGGACGTCGACTGCGAGCGTCACGGTGACCGGCTGCCCGGTCGCGACCCGGTTCTCCCGATACCCGAAACGATCGTGGGTCAGCCACGCCTCGAGCTCCTCGGTGGTGAACGCGGCGAGGACCGCCTCGTCGCCGCTGACCCCCCGGACATCGAGCGTGCCCCCGTCGCCGGCGATCTCGATGGTCACCGTGAAGCGCTGATCCCCCTCCTGCTCGGCGACGGCGCCGATGCGGTCGGTGAGCTCCCTGTACCGCTCTTCTTCCATCTTGGGGCCCTGCTCGGGCGCCTCGAAGCGTCCGGGGAAGCTCGCTCGATCGACCACGGCCGGCGAGATCTTCGGCTTCGGAGCCAGCTTGCCTCCCTCCCACACGTCCCAGCCCCAGAAGCCGAGCAGCGCCAGCAGGCAGACCGGTGTGATCACGAGCATGATCGGATAGAAGATCTTCGGCACACGGATGTCGGCGCCACGGTGCATCTCCTCCCAGCCACGACGGAGCCTGAAGATCCACGCGAAGATCACCACCTCGATCGCCGAGAAGACGACGAGGCCGATGGTGCCCGCCCAGCGGTCCATCTCGTCGAGCGACCCGTAGCGGTAGTAGAGCACCAGCGGAATGCTGAACAGCGCCCAGAAGATGCCGACGAGGATCGCCGCGCGCGACCTCGGTATCTTCGCCTCGTCCTGGAGGAACGCCATCACCGGCTGGCACACCGCCACCGACGACGTGAAGGCGGCGAAGAAGAGGAGCAAGAACCAGATCGTCCCGAAGACCTGCAGCGGCGGGATCTCGCGCAGCGTCTCGGGCATCGAGATCATGCCGATCGAGAACGTCCCGCCCGAGGCGATCCCCTGGAGCGACTCGGGATCGCTGCCGAAGAAAACGGCCGCGGCGGGGATGGCGATCAGGCTGCCGAAGATCACCTCGACGAATTCGTTCGTCGACGCGGTCGTCAGGCCGGTGAGGGTGACGTCATCGTTCTCGCGCAGGTAGCTCGCGTAGCACTCGAGCGACCCGATGCCGATCGACAGCGTGAAGAAGACCTGTCCGGCCGCCGCGACCCAGACACCGGGACTCCTGAGGCTGTCGAAGTTCGGTTTCCAGAGAAAATTGAGTCCCTCGATCGCGCGCTCCGAGTCGAGCGTGAAGACGCGCACGATGAGCACCAGGCAGAAAAGGAAGAGCATTGGCACGGCGACCTTGGCGAGCAGCTCGATCCCCTTCGCGATGCCGCGATAGAGGACGAAGACGTTCAGCGCCACGGTGATGCCGAGGAAGATGAAGGCCGGGGCGAGCCCGCCGAAGTAGTTCGAGGTCGGCGCGTCTCCGAGGAACTCGCGGAAGTAGAGCGGCATGGCGACCGTGCGCTCCGCGCTCGAGGCGAAATCGCCGGTCAGCGAGAAGAAGCTGTACCCGAGGCACCAGGCCTCGATGTACGTGTAGTAGAGGCAGAAGATCAGCGGCAGGGCGACGCCGAGGACGCCGAGGTACTTCGCGATCGGCCATCCGAACCGCGGCCGCCACATGCGGTCGAACATCCCGGGCGTGGTGCCGTGGCCGAAGCGGCCGCCGTAGCGACCCACGGTCCACGCCACCCACATCATCGGCAACCCGAAGAGGACGAGGCAGACGATGTAGGGCACCATGAAGGCGCCGCCGCCGTTCTGCGCGGCCTGCCCTGGAAAGCGGAGCAGGTTGCCGATGCCGATGGCGTTGCCGGCGGCCGCGAGAATCAACCCGATGCGGGATCCCCACGCTTCCCGGGGCGCTCCGTTTCCCATTGCTTCCCCCCAACCAGGCCGACTCTCTCGTGCGAACTGGCCCTCCTCGGCCGCACGAAGGGGGGAGTGTATCGGATCGCGACGAGACGGGTCAAACCGAAACCGCCCGGGGAGCGTCGGTCCGCCGGGCGAATTCGGTCCGCGATCGGCGCGGGATCAGGGGTGATCAGAGATCGACAACCTTCGGCTTCGCGGCCTCCGGTTTCTTCTCGTCTTTCTTGTCGCCCTTCTTGCTGTCCTTCTTGGCGTCGTCCTTCTTCTTCGGCTCGACGCGCTCGATCGCGCTCTTGGTGTGCACGAAGAACGCCGCGTCCGCCGGAGACTTGTACTCTGTCTTCAATCGCCGCAGCAGCCCGTCGGCGAGCGAGTAGGTCGCCTCGCCGATCGCGCGCGCCGGGGCCGCGTCATCGGTGGCGGCGTCGCGACGCCGGCGAGCCTCCCGCAGCACCGTGAACCTGGCGGCCTTCTCGGCCTCGGCGAGGCCCTCGAAGCGGTGGCTGGTCCGCGCCGCGAACCGGCGGCGCTGGCGGTCTCGATCGCGCCCCGCGGCGTCGGGGCGATCACGATCGGGTCGCAGCACCTCGCCGCTGGTGAACGCCTTGCCGTGCAGGCCGGCGCCGAGGATCTGCCGCAGGTCGGACGCGATGCCGACCATCTGAGCCGTCCGTCCGAGGTCGTCGAGCCCGCGGACCGACC
>JBFFXF010000310.1:0-8245 GCA_041569895.1 Planctomycetota bacterium
GCCGTGCAGCTCTCCGACGCGATGTTCATCCTCTCACGCCTCTTCCTCCGGGGCGCCCCGCTGCCGCCCCCATCCGCATGCGGCATCGACTCGACCCCGGACGAGCTCGACTGCGCGGCGGGTCCTTGTCCGTGATCGGGTCCGGTCCCGTGTTCGAGAAGGCTGCTCGACGCCACGGGCGAGACGGACGGCAGAAGGCAGGGCAAGGAAAGCAGGAAGGCAGGAACGCAGGAAACGAGTCTGGTCCTGCCTTGCGACTGGAAGACCGCCGTCGAGAGCGAGAGCTGGTTACGGTTTTGACCACAGAGGCGCGGCGCTGCGGCAGCGCAGCGCCGCGTGAGAGCACAGAGACGCACGGAGGGGTCTCTTCGTGCGCTGGGCAATCAGCAAGGGCCTGCCTTCTCGATTCCGTTCCAGGAGCGAGTGACGCTCACGAAGCTCGAACCCCCATCAATTCTTTCGTTTCCTGCCTTCCTGCGTTTCCTGCCTTCCTTATGAATCGTCTGACAGCAAACTCCGAAGTCCCGCGTCGTCGCAACAGCCGCGTCACGTCCCCAGAAACAGGTCACGGCCCTCCACCAGCGCGCGCATCTTCCGATCCGCCACCGAGCGCCTGAGCATCCAGAACCCGCAGTCCGGGTGGACGTAGTGTATGCGCTCGGCGCCGCCGAGGATCTTCGCCACCGTGTCGATCGAGGCCGCGACGGTCTCGGGACTCTCGACCTCGTTGTCCTTGATGTCGATGACGCCGATGCCGATGCCGATCTCCGGCCGGATGTCGCGCAGGCACTCGATCTCCTCGCGGCTCCGTCGCGCGCACTCGAGGACGAGGTGGTCGGCCTGGAGCGCGTTGACGAAGGAGAGGAGCGCTTGCCAGTGTCCGCGCTGGATCGTCTGGCCGCCGTAGTTCCCGAAGCAGAGGTGCACGGCCTTCTCGCCGCGCACGCCCCCGAGCACGTGGTTGATCGCCTCCGCGGCCCACTCGCCGTCCTGCGGGTGGCCGGTGATGCTCGCCTCGTCGACCTGGACGACCGGTGCGTCGATCTCCTCCACCTGACGCCGCAGCACGCGGGCGATCGCCATGGCGAGCAGGTGCAGGTCGCCGTAGTGCCGGTCGGTGGCCACGCGCGCGAGCATGTACGGGCTGGTCAGCGTGAACTTGATCGGACGCGACGACAGGTCCCGGATGAACTCCCACTCGCGCGGCAGGTCGAGCAGGCCCTCGCCGATCTCGGAGCGGACGATCGCCGCCGGCGCCAGGCGGTAGCCGCTCGCCTCGCTGTTCCGGAAGACGGAGATGTCCTCGCGGGTCGGCCGCGTATCGACCCCGTCGAGCGGCTTGAGGAACGAGTCGATCATGCCGTTCGTGTCGGGGTGGTTCGGGTCGAACCGGGAGAGCTCGCCGTCGGAGATGACGTCGATTCCGGCGAGCTCCTGGGTCTTCAGCACCGCGAGCACCGCGTCACGCAGCGCCTCGCGTGACGACGTCCCGGGAAGCCAGGAGGGCACGGGGTAGGATCCGACGACCGTTGTCTTCATTTGAATCGGTCGACCTTCTATAATCGCTCTTCGTTCGCGAAGAGGTGAACTGCAAGAACACAAGGGAGGACAGTATGGAAGGCAATCTTAATGCGGCGCGCCGCAGCGGTCCATGGGCATGTGTGTGGGCCGCGCTCATCCTCGCGGGCTGCGCCGCGACCGACGGAACCGGCGATGAAAGCACCCGTCTCACGCCGATCGCCGTCGACGACGCGGCGGCGGGCGCCGTGAACGCAGCCGAGCCCGGGGCGCTCGATCCCGACACGCCGCCGATCGACGTCTCGACGCTGCAGGCCGTGGCCATCCCCAGGGACGGCGTCTACGGCGGGCGTCAGGTCGAGGGCGCCGCCGTCGGCGCGAACGTCGTCATCCTGCAGGGCGGCCAGACGGTGCGCATCAGCGAGGCGGGCTTCGGACGGAGCCGCACGCTGATGGAGTTCTATCGGGGGCAGTTGCCGATCGGGTACTTCGACAGCGCGCGCATCGATTCGAACGGCGACGGCGAGGTGCGCGACGAGCTCGTCCGCAAGGGGATCTGGCGCATGGACGAATCGGGGAACGTCGTCCGCCTGCAGTGACCCGCCTGTAGTGACGCTGGCGTTTCCTGCCGGGCACGCGGCGCCCGACCGTCACTCGAGACAGCCGAGGGAGTCGGGGGTCGGATCCGTGCCCGGCTCCGGGAACGGCGGCTTCGGCGGCGGCCCTCCGAGGAAGAGGAAGTTGAGGAGCAGGATCGCGTCCGAGATGTCGAGCATGCCGTCGTCGGTGAAGTCGGCCGAGTCCTGGCAGCGTGGAATCGGCTCCGTGCCGAGGAACAGATAGCCGAGCAGGTACACCGCGTCGGAGATGTCGGTCGGCGCCTCGGAGTTCATCTCGCCGCGGATGAATCCGTAATCGAACGCGTCGGCGAGCTCCGCCGATCCTCGCTCGTTGACGATGCGCAGACTGTACGTTCCGAGACGGGGCGACTGCGGCGTGATCGCCGTCAGCTCGGTGTCGCTCGTCAGCTCGGAGACCTCGAGCGGCAGTGGATCCTCGCCCTCGGCGAAGAACTCCAGCGCGGTGATCGGGAAGCTGGTGAATCCCGTGCCGGTGAGGGTCACGGTCTCGCCGCCGATCCAGTCGCCGATCGCCGGGTCGATGGCGTCGATCGCGATCGGGATCACCGTCGCCCTGCAGTGCGCGAAGAGGAGCGTCGGCGCCGACGGGTCGTTGACGACGACCGTCAGGATCGTGTAGTCGTGTTCGCCCGCCTCCACCGGCTGATCGAAGTAGCTCGTCTGATCGATCTCCAGCATGGCGAGGAACTCGGCGTCGCGATACAGGAAGAGGAAGTCCCACTCCGGCGGGCCGCCGAAGATCCACTCGAGCGTGACGCTGTCGGTCTCGCCCTCGCAGCGCGTGAACTCGATGGTGCCGGGGCAGCGCACGGTGATCGGTCCGTCGACGCGCATGACGTTCCGCGCGGACTGGCCCTGGACCGTGATCACGAGACTGACCGACGTGCCGCCCTCGGTGTTCGCCAGCGTGTCGTCGAAGCGAATCGACGTCACCACCGGCTCGCAGGGGTCGATCGATCCCGGGTCCGCGACGACGCGGTACCGCATCGTCGCGAAGACCTGGTCATTGCCGGCGGGGAGCGAGACTGGCTGCGTGAAGCTGAGGACGACGGCGAGCGTGAAGCCGGTGCCGTTGAAGACCTCGTCGTCGAGAACGAGAAACCCGCCGTTCTCGGCCGGCGCCGCGGTCTCGCCGCGTTCGACCTGGAGAAGCTCCAGCGCGGCCGGGTCGTGGCTGACGCCGAAGGACCATCCCTGCACGCCCGGCACCGGCGCGTCGAGGAGGACGGCCGAGTTGAACTCGCTCCCGGTCGTCAGCTCCGTCGCCGGCGCCTGGATCCGGACGCGGAACCGCTCGTCCTGGGCATCGAGCGCCGGCGTGACGAGCGACACCACCAGGACGAACAATGGAGACACACAGCGCCCCGCCAGACCCGACGTCGACGTTTTCGGACAGCGTCGAAGCATGACCTCTCCTCCTCGTCTGCGGCGTCAAGCATCGCTGCCGCGAAAGCCTCGCGACCCTGCGCCGTTATCTCTCGTGATCTCTCGTGTATTTCTCTCGACCGGGCGTTTCGACTCGTGTTTTCTTATACAGGCGACTTTCAGCCTTGACGATGGAATTCTCGTGAAATTTGCGTCGAGCTCAGGGCACTCGAAAGCCACGGTCCGGATCGCGCTCGCGGTCGCGATTCTGGTCACGGTCGCGCCCGTCTGGCGCTTGTCGGCGCTCGCTCGAGAGCGAGGGGAGAACGACCATCGACGCGCCTATCCGCGCGCGATCGCCTTCCTCGAGCGCATGATCACCACCGAGATCGAGCGCGGCACGATCACCGGAATCTCGCTGGCGCTCGTCGACGGCGCCGACGTCGTGTGGGCCGGCGGTTTCGGGTTCGCGGATCCGCGGCGTGGCCGTCGCGCGGATGCAGACACGGTCTACCGCGTCGGATCGATCTCGAAGCTCTTCACCGCGATCGGCGTCATGAGCCTCGTCGACACGGGCAAGCTCGATCTCGACGCGCCGATCGATCGCCACGTCCCCGAGTTCCGCATCGACCGCAGCGGGTTTCCCGGAGCCGGTCCGACGACGCTGCGGCAGCTGATGGCGCACCGCTCCGGCTTTCCGCGCGAATCCCCGATCGGCAGCTACTTCGACGGCTCCGAGCCGACGCTCGAGGAGACCGTTCGCTCGCTCGCCGGCTGCGCGCTCGTGCACGCGCCCGGCTCGACGATGAAGTACTCGAACATCGGCGTGTCGCTCGAGGGGCTCATCGCGGCGCGAGTCGCGGGCGTGCCGTTCGATCGGCATCAGCGAGAGACGCTCCTCGACCCGCTCGGAATGACGTCGAGCGACTTCGCCGCGAGCGATCGGGTGCGCGGTCGCCTCGCCACGGGCTTCATGCGCCTCGCCGATGGGCGCGAGGTGCCGGCGCCGCTCTTCGAGCTCGGCACCATCCCCGCGGGGAACCTCTACGCGTCGGTGCGAGACGTGGCGCGCTTCCTCGTCTTTCTCCTGGCGGGCGGACGAGATCCGGCGGGGAAGGCCATCGTCGAGCCGGAGACGCTCGAGTCGATGTTCGAGATCCAGTACGCCGCGCCGGGACAGAAGAACGGCTTCGGGCTCGGCTTCTGGGTCGACCGTCTCGATGGTCACCGCTGGGTCGGCCACGGCGGGGCGGTCTACGGTTTCTCGTCGCAGCTCATCGCGCTGCCGGACGACGGGCTCGGCGTCATCGTGTGCGCCAGCGACGACGTCGTCAACGGAGCGACCGGCATGGTGGCGCGGCGCGCGGTGCAGTGGATGCTCGCCGAGCGCGAGGGACGCGAGGGTCCGTCGCTGCCCGAGAGCATCGCACGCTCGCCGGATGAGCTGGCGCCGCTCGCGGGCCACTTCCGCGGCGATGATTCGTGGCTGACGGTGTCCGTGGCGCCCCACGGCCTGCATCTCGAGAACATGGGACGCGAGAGCGAGCTGCGCGCGACGGGCGAGCGCCGGTTCCTGGCGTTCGGTGGCGGTCTCCACGAGACGCCGCTCGTCTTCTCCGAGGACCGCGACACCATCGAGTTCGCCGGCCGGAGCTTCGAGCGCTTCGACCCGCTCGCCGAGGTCACCGATCCGCCGGCGGCCTGGCGCGACTACCTCGGCATCTACGGACCGTGGTTCATCCCGACCGTCGTCGAGGTGCGCCATGGCAAGCTCGTCGCGCTCGTCGAGAACGTCTTTCGCTACGTGCTCGAGCCGGCCGGAGAGGACACGTTTCTCTTCCGCAGCGGCCTGTACGCGAGCGAGGAGCTCGAGTTCATCCGGTCGCAGGACGGAATGGTGCGCACGATCCGCCTCGGGACCGTGACGTTCACGCGACAGGACGGACGGTGACGGCCGTACTCCTCTCGCTGATCGCGTCCGAGAACACCTGGGCCCTGTGGGCGATCATCGCCGCCTGGGTGGCCGTGTCGATCACGCTCGAGCAGCGGTACCGCTGGGCCCGAGTGATCTCCGGGCCGGTGCTGCTGCTCGGCGGCGCGTTGGTGCTCTCGACCGCGAGGGTGATCCCGACCCAGTCGCCCGTCTACGACGTGGTGTGGGACTACGTCGTCCCGGTCTGCGTGCCGCTGCTCCTCTTCCGCGCCAACGTCGTGCGCATCGTCCGCGAGAGCGGGCCGATGTTCCTGGCGTTTCACATCGCGGCGATCGGGACCGTCGCCGGGGCGTTCGTCGCCTTCCTGGCCCTGCGCCACAGCGGCCTGTCGGAGCTCATCGTGCTCCTCGGCATCATGACCGGGAGCTACACCGGCGGCAGCGTCAACTTCCTCGCGCTGACCGACCGGTACGATCCGCCCGAGAGCCTCGCCAACGCGCTGCTCGTCGCGGACAACGTCGTCATGGCGGTGCTCTTTCTGGTCTGCTTCTCGCTCACCTCGGTGCCGTTCCTGCGCCGGGCCTTCCGGACCCCGCACGCCGACGAGGTCGACCGCGCCGGCGACGACGCGACGGCCGCGTCGGATTACTGGAAGCCGAAGCCGATCTCCCTGCGCGACATCGCCCTGGCGCTGGCGATCGCCGTCGCCATTGCGGGAATCGCCAACCTCGCCGCGTCGGCGGTCAACGCGTCGCCCGCGCCCGACTGGATCAAGGCCGTGCTCGGCCAGTCGTATCTCGTGATCACCATCCTCTGCGTGCTCGTCGCCACCACCTGCGACCGCTGGCTGACGCGCATCCAGGGCGCCGATGAGCTCGGCACCTACCTGATCTACCTCTTCTTCTTCGTCCTCGGCGCGCCGGCCGACTTCGTCACCGTCGTCGTCAAGGCGCCGATCCTGCTCGTGCTCTGCGCCATCATGGCGATCACCAACCTCCTCGTCACCCTCGGCCTCTCATGGATCCTGCGCCGCCCCCTCGAGGAGGCCGCCCTCGCGGTCAACGTCACCCTCGGAGGCGCCCCGAGCGCGGCCGCCATGGCCATCGCCAAGGGCTGGACGTCACTCGTCGTCCCGTCGATCCTCGTCGGCATCTGGGGCTACATCGTCGGCACCTGGCTGGGAGCGGCGGTGATCCGGATGCTCGGGGGATGACGTCCCCGTCCCCGTCCCCGTTCCCGTGCCCGTGCCCGTGCCCGAGACGAAAGCGCGGCCGACGTCCGACGAGGACGGGAACGCAGATTGCGCAGATGACGCAGATTGGGGAACGCGTCTCGCTCCGACGTCGGACTCGAATCTCCGTCTCTGATCTCTGACTCTCACCTCGGAGTCGGAATCGGAATCGGTGTCGGAATCGGTGTCGGAATCCGTGTCGGTGTCGGAGTCGGTGTCGGGCTCGGCCCTCGAAGTCCGCCGACTCGGCTCAGACGGTCGCCACGCCACCGACGCCGAGGGTTTTCGGGACCGGGCCCGGGTCCGGGTCCGGGAACGGGAAGGAGGGTTCAACACACGCGACGCAACGCCCCCAGCCCCCGGTCGATCTGCTCCCCCGTATGCGCCGCCGTCACCGCCATGCGGAAGTACCCGCCCTCCGGTCCGCCGGGATAGTGGATGTACGGCACCAGCACGCCGCGCACGACGAGCTCCGCGGCGGCTCGCTCGTTGGTCGCGCGGTCGCCGAGGACGAACTGGGCGATCGGCATCGGCGAGTCGGCGAACTCGATGCCGAGCTCGTCGAGGCCGCGCTTCAGGCGTTCGGTGTTCTGTCGCAGTCGCGTTCGCAGGGCGTCGTCGGCGCAGGCCAGGTCGAGCGCGGTGAGGGCCGCGGAGGCCATCGCGGGCGGGAGCGGCGTCGCGCCGGTCCAGGCGCCGCTCGTTCCGATCCGGTCGCCGAGCGCGGTCGGTCCGCTGACGAAGCCGCCGAAGCAGCCGAGCGCCTTGCTGAACGTGGCGGCGAGGAGGACCTCGCGGTGGGGGATGCCGAGGTGCTCCGGCGTGCCGCGACCGCGCTCGCCGAGGACGCCGAAGCCGTGCGCGTCGTCGAGGAGCAGGCCGCCGTCGAGCTCGCGCGCAACGGCGAGGAGGTCGTCGATCGGCGCCAGGAGGCCGCTGGTCGGGAACACCGCGTCGGTCGCCAGCAGCGGGCGCCGGCCCTCCGATCGGGCCGCGGTGGCGATCGCCCGGGCGTGCCCGGCGTCACGGTGCCGGTAGGCGGCGTGCGATCGGCCGGCGAGGAGCGAGGCGGCGTCCCGCAGGCTCGAGTGGGCCAGCTCATCGGCGACCAGGACGTCGAAGCCGTCGCCGAGCGCCTGGCAGAGGACGTGGTTCCCGAGGTACGCGCTCGATACGATGAACGCGGCGTCGACCTCGAGGAGCTCGCGCAGCCGCGACTCGAGCTCGAGGTGGGGCGCGGCCGTGCCGGAGGTCGTCCGCGAGCCGCTCGAGCTGATCCCCCAGCGCGTCGCGCCGTCGCGCAGCGATTCGACGACGGCCGGATGGCCGTTCAGTCCGAGGTAATTGGTGCCGCCGAGAAAGACGAGCCGGCGACCGTCGGAGACCACCTCGGGTCCGGCGGGGGAGTCGAGAATGATCCGGGGGAGTGCCATCGGGAGCATTGTAGCCGACCCGGCGGCGATCTGGTGGGTCGCAGGCAGGACGAGACCGGGAACGGGCACGGGGACGGGCACGGGGACGGGAACGGGGACGGGAACGGGAACGGGACCGGGAAC
>JBFFXF010000311.1:0-8225 GCA_041569895.1 Planctomycetota bacterium
ACTCTGGTTCCGGCGCCCGGAGGCGCCGTGACCTCGATCGTTCCCCCGAGCTCACCGACGATCTGACGGACGTGATACATTCCCAGGCCGATGCCCTTCTCCTTCGTCGTCGAGAACGGGCGAAAGAGGTGCTTCTCGATGAACTCCTCGCTCATCCCCGGCCCGTCGTCCTCGATCTCGAGGAAGTGCGTCGATCCGTCGGTGGCATCCAGCGACACCGTCATTCCCGTTCTCACCTCCAGCCTCCCCGTGTCGCCCATCGCCTCCACGGCATTGGAGACGACGTTCTCGACGATCTCCCGCAGCAGGCCCTCGTCCGACACCACCGGGCGCGACGAGCCCAGTTTCATTTCAACGCGAATCCCCGCTCGAGTCGTCACCACGGGACCTTCCAGGACGGCTCGCACGAGCCGATCCAGGTCCACCTCTTCGAAGGTCGGTTCGCCCCGCTCCCCCGTCCGCCGGAGCTCGAGCGTCAGCGACTCGATCTGCTTCACGAGCCCTTCCATCAGCCCGACGAACTCGGACCGGAACTCGGGATCGTCCGGGTTCTCCCTCAGGTTGTAGAGCAGGAGGTTCATCTGCGAGGCCACACCCTTCAGGTCATGAACCAGCCGGGAGCTGAGCTGCGTGACCGCACGGGATTCGGCAGTGATCATCAGCTCCTGCGCCATGCGGTTGACGTGGTCGGCGATGGTCTTGAACTCATCCGAGCGGCGCACGGCCAGGCTGCGCTCGAGGTCCCCCCGGGCGATGGCGGAGGTGCCCGAGGCGATCTCCTCGACGGCGCGACCGATGCCGCGGGTCACGTGCAGGATACCGCCGATGACGAGCACCGTCATGATCGCCAAAAGCACGAGCGACAGGCGGACACCTTCGCGAACGGGTTGCATGCGAGGCAGCAGGGACAGGGAGCCGCCGATCAACCAGCCGGTTTCGGGCTGGAAGCCGGCGGCGAGGAGGTGGTCCCCTGAACGATTGAAATGCCACCGGGAGGCGCTCGAGTGTCCCGGCCTCTCGAACTTGCCGGAGGGGTTCTCGGATCGGCTCACTCTCGATATGAGTGGCTCGAGCAGGCGACTGGTCGTCTCGTCTCTTTCAGTGGACAGCCCGAGGAGCGTCGGGTCCGAGTGGTGCACAAAGCGCCACTCTCCCCGCGCCGACGAGCGCGCCGCGACGAAGCTCGACCACAGCGCCGAGAACGCCGGCCCCGCGAGGATGCGCTCGACGAGCGACGCGGCATCGATCTCCTCGATCAGGAGGCCGGGCGCGTTCTTCGCGGTCGCCGGTATCGGCAGCGAGAGCGACAGGGTGGTACCGGTGTAACCGAAGAGAGTCTCGACCGCGAGGGAAGCACCCCGGCGAGAACCGATCCTCGACAACTCCTCGATGTACGAATCCGGCACCTCCCCGGAGGGTTCACCCGCGTCCAACGTCAGGGGGATTCCGCTGTCCCCCGTCCGAAGTCGTTCGTCCAGCTCGAACCGGTAGACTTTCTTCTTGCCGGATTCAAGGAGGAAGAAGCGAGACGTGGCCGAATCCGGGTCCAACAACCTGGCATGAAGATCGGGATTCCTGGACATCCAATCCGACAGGGTGACTCCCTCCACGGAATGGACGGCAGTCCACGTCGAAACGATCGGGCGGAGCACGCGGCTCTCCTCGTCGAGCTGCATCCGTATGAGAGACGAGAGCTTGTCCAGCGAGCCTCCGAACTCTTGTCGAGCCTGCTCCTCGACGAGATGGAAGGCGCCGACGCTCAACACCGACACGATCACTGCGATCGGGACGATCGCCAGGGCGAAAAGAGTCAGCAGCAGCCGTTTTCGGAGGCTCAACGAAAGTTCCGTGCCAGGTCGGCGCAGAGGCTCACATGATACGCGTTGCCGTCACGGCTCATTTTCCCGAACGAATTCGGACGCGCTCGTAGAAGTGGATGTTCAGGGGATTGGTGCAGTTCGTCTCCCAGTCCTCCAGGCGGGCGGAAACGAGCTGGCTCTGCCGCTCATGCCGGAGAAAGAGGGCGGCCACGTCGTCGATCAGTATGCTCTCGAGACGCCGCGCAAGCGCTACTCGGTTCGTCGGATCGAGCTCGACCTCGAGTTCCCTGAAGAGCCGATCGAACTCGGCGTTGACGTACGAGCCTTTACTGTTGGGAGACTTCGAATAGAAGAGCTGAAGAAAATTCTGGGGATCCGGATAGTCGGCCACCCAGCCGTCTCGAAAGACATCGGCGCCCTCGCTCGACGAGCGAAACTCCTCGGCGCTCACGATATCCAGCTCGACGTCGATCTCGAGCTGAGTCAGAGCCATCTTCAGCATCCGCCCGGCCCCGAGGTCCCACTCCGGCCAGACGATTCTGAGCGCACGACGGTTCGCATCGTCGAAGTATCCCTCCTCTTCGAGGATCTTCCTTCCCAGTTGCAGATCCGGCCGCTGACCCTGGAGGTTCTCATCGTATCCCGGCAGACCGGGCGGCAGCAGCCCTCGAGCCGCCACGTGAAGCGTGGCGGTGCGCGCGGTTCGAAGCGCCAGGGCGCAACTCAGGGCAAGACGAAGGCGCGGATTCCGCACCAGCGGATGGTCCGATCGATAATTGAAGCGAGCGAAGATCGTATTCAACCAGGGCACGAAGAACGCGCGCTCGGACGGCCCGTCTCCGTCTCCATGCGTTCGCCGGGAGACCGATCCGAGGCGCAGATCCCGATCATAGCTGACGAGCACATCGGCCTCTCCTTCGGCGTAGAGGCGATTGTAGTTGTGCCTGACGACGGAGACGAGACGCAGATCGTCCAGGTACGGAAGCCGGTTCCCTTCATCGTCGAACCGCCAATAGCCCGGGTTGCGGACGAGCCGGATCTGGCGAGAGTCCCACGAGACGAAGCGGAACGGACCTGTGCCGACCGGATGCACTCTGAGGTCCTCCCCGTACCGCTCGACCGCCTCGCGAGGAACGAGATAGCAGCACGGCAACGCGAGAAAGTGCAGCAGGGCCGGATCCCTTCGATCGAGACGGATTCTCAACTTCAGCGGGCCTTCGACGGAGATGCCGCGAATCTCGTCGCTCGTCCGCGCCAGGAACTCCTCGAGTCCCGAGATCGCCGGCAGAATCGCCGGCGCCGGCGTCGGTGCTGGCGTCGGTGCCTCGGTCCGTGCCGGCGGTGAACGGTGACGCGAGAGACTTCGCGTTATCGAGTACTTGACGTCGCCGGCCGTCACTTTCCGTGTTCCAGCGGGGAAACAGGGGTCCTCCAGGAAGGTGACCCCATCGTGGATCTCGAAGCGCCACTCGAGTCCGTCCTCGGAGACCCGCCATCTCCTGGCGACTCTTGGCACCACGGTCAGCTCGCGCGGGTCGTAGTCGACCAGCCCTTCGTACAGCTGGCGGACGACGTCGTGAGCGAGTACGTCGCTGCAGAACGCCGGGTCGAGCGTCCTGACCTCGCGACCGATCGGAACGCGGAGCACGGCCGGGGCTTCGCGCTCGGGTGGACCGTCGTTCGAGCAACCCGGGAGCAAGAGCGCGAGGAACGCGGAGAGCAGGAATCGCGGTCCGCTCGCAGCGCCGCGGCAAGCGAGCCTCCGATCGCCGCTTTGGTGGCCTGCCGAGCCCATGCCGCCTCCGTGGTCACGTGAAGCCGTCGTATCGGAGCTCTACTCCAGACGGATGGTCAACGGTTTCGCCCAGCCATCATAGATCTCCGCGATGTTCGCCGCCTTCGTATCGCCCTCGTGGAACACGACGCGGTACGAGAACGTCACCCACTCGCCGCGGGCCAGGGTGTGGTTGCCCTCCTTCGTCTTCTTGCGATAGAAGTCGTGGTAGCCGAATGGATTCGCGGCGAAGAGGCCGTAGTCGCGGATGTGCCAGTGGGTCGGGAAGCGGAAGCTCGAGGGGTGATCGAGGATGGCGATGCCGTACGTCTTGCCGCCGTGCTGCGCGGTGTAGTCGAGCCACTCGGCGGGCTTGCCCCAGGCATCCCGCGCGCCGATCACGCCGCGCGATGTCTCGACACGCCCGCCGCTGGTTTCCTTCATCCACCCGGCAACACGGATGCCGAAGGTGCCCTCCTTGGTGTCACCAAGAGTCACCCTCTCGTCGGTCGCGGTCAGCTTGACGCTGAGGTCGACGATGCGCACGCCATCCGCCGGGGCGACGAAGCGGTAGGTGCGACGGTCGTCGAGGACCACCTCGCCGCCGGGCATCACCCACTCGGAGCGCGTCTTCAACGTGCCGGCGACCGGTCCGGGCCAGATCTCGTGGAAGCCGCGATGGACGATGCGTCCGGCGTTCGATCCCTCGTGCCAGAAGCTGACGCCGTTGACGTCGCCGTGCGTGAAGGAAAACGAGCGGTGATGCGGGTGGTCGGAGCGCTCGCCCTCGACGCCCTTCTTCATCGGAAAGTGGCGCGTGAGCGCGACGCCGTCGAGAAGGACCGGATAGAGGTACGGTTTGAACTGATCCGCGTCGTGAAGGTGCCGCGTGAAGAGCTTGCCGCCGACGTTGACGTCGAGGGCGCGCTCGCGATCTCCCCCGAAAGAGATCGCATGCGACGTCGAGGGCGGCTCATCGTCGGTCCAGGAGAAACCGTAGGACGCCGTCTTGCCGGACTCGAGGCGCGACAGCAGCCACGCGATCCGCGCCTTTCCCTGCGCGGCGCCGATCACCTGACACGGGACCGTCTTGCCGCTCGAGAGGTCGACGAGGCGAGGCCTCTTCGCCGCCGCCGGCTCCGGAACCTCCGTCTCGAGCACGACGAAACGCACCGTCTTCTTCGCGGGACCGACGACGATCGTCTCGGCCGCGGCCGTGGTGGCGATCAGCAGAGCGGCGGCGATTGCGATGAAAGACCTCATGATCGATCTCCTGGCCGTTGTTGGTCGGTGTCGCATCCGGTCTCCGATCGGATTCCCTCGTTGTCACGCCGGGGACAATCACCTATCATCGCCCGGGCCGCGCGCGAATGGAAGCGTCGGCCGTGTCGCGAGCCGTTCGGCGGAGCGAGTCGCGCGCATCAGCGGGGCCGCTCTCCGATTCGCTTCACGTGTTCCGGGGGACCCGTTCGGAGGCGTTCATGGAGAATGACCTGCCGAGGAGCGTCAGCCGTGTGCTCCAGTTCGAGAACGGCGCGGCGATCGGCATCAGCAATCGCTGGCACAAGGGCCAGTACTGCTCGATTCTCACCAAGGCCGGGATCGTCGGGTGCGGCATCTACGACATGGAGACGCCGGCCGAGTTCGATCAGGCGATCGCCATCGCGAGGGGCACGCCGGCGGATCCGCTCGTCGAACCGGAGGACCTCTTCGACGCCAAGATCGTCGACGCGACACCGAAGGCGAAGGCGATGGGAATCGAGATCGGCATGACCGGTCGCCAGGCCGTCGAACTGATGCTCGAGGCCGCCAAGTGACGCCGTCAGGCGCCCCGGGCGCGCCGATCCGCGTCAAGGGGCTCGACCACGTCACCCTCGTCGTCTCCGACCTCGAGCGCAGTCGCGCGTTCTACACCGGCGTGCTCGGGATGGAGCAGATCGAACGACCAGCGTTTCCCTTCCCCGGCCTCTGGTTCGAGTCGGACCGCACGCAGGTGCACCTCATCCTCGCGGGCGACGGCTGCTCGCCGCCGGGAGCCGGAATCGATCCGTCGACGCTGGCCGAGGGCCTCGCCCACCACTTCGCCTTCGAGGTCGACGACGCGTACGCCGCCGCCGAGGCGCTGCGAGAGCGCGACGTGCCGATCATGGGCGGCCCGACGCGCCGCCCCGATGGCTGCATCCAGGTGTGGTTCTACGATCCCGACGGACACGTCGTCGAGGTTTTCCACAGACCGAGGTAACGAGAGATGATCGTTCGCGCACGCCGGCGGCGCATCGTCGGAGCCACCGTCGGACTGGTCGTCGCCGTTCTCGGCCTGCTCCTCCTCGGGCCGACCGCCGGCGCCCAGGACAAGCCGTCGAAGGAGGCCCTCAGGGAGTTGCGGGTCGGCGCCAAGCTGCTGACGTCGAAGCGCGGCCGCGACCGCGGCATCGCGACCCTCCGCGGGCTGATCGAGAAGCACCCCCTCGAACCCGCCGCCAAGAAGGCGCGGGAGATCCTGCGACAGAACGGCATCGGCGACATCATCCGCGTGCGGCTGATCGACAAGAAGGTCTTCAAGCGCTTCGGCTACTCCGAGGAGCAGCTGCTCGAACTCGGCGAGAAGGTGCTGAAGACACTCGAGGACTACTTCAAGAAGCTCGAACCGTACTACAGGGAACGGTCGCTCGACCTGGTCTTCTACGACAGCCAGGCGCGGTATCGAAAGGAGACGGGCAACATCCACTACGGCGGCCATTTCGAGGTGCGGCAGGCGAAGGACAAGGAGCGATCCCTCGAGGGAGAGGTCGTCTGGTATCTGCCACAGCAGGCCGGCACGCCGAAGGACAGGCTGACCACCATCACGAGCACGCTCTATCACGAGACGGCGCACTTCCTGAGCGCGATCCACTTCGCACGCACAGTCCCGCACCCGATCGAGGAGGGGCTCGCGAAGTTCTTCGAGAGCCGACACTCGACCGAGTACTACCAGGCCTACCGCGCGACGCCGCGGCAGTACACGGAGTCCAGCGCCCGCAACGGCCTCAACGCGATCGCCAAGTACGACGACTTCGTCGCGTTCCTCGGCGCGGAGCGCGGGTTCGGTCAGGCGGGGAGGATGCTCGATCGATGGTACGGCATCTGCTACGCGCTTGTCGACTTCGTCGATCGCGGCGAGATCGACGGCCGCAAGGCGTCGATCAACGATCTCCTGGCGAAGTTCGGCGAGCGAACGAAGGCGCTGAAGAAGGACCGCGCCTCCCGGTCGCAACGTGCGCAGCTCTCGTGCTTCGTGCTGATGACCGGACTGGCGCGGGATCTCTACGGCGCCGACCTCAAGAAACTCCACGCGGCGCTGGTGGAGTTCATGCTGAAGGAATACAAGAGGCTGTAGAAACGCCTCCGGGCCCGGGACCGCACCCGACCTCGCCCTCGTCCTCGAGACCCGGCAGAGTCTGACGACGACTCATGAGGAACGCAGGAAGACGGGGAAGTCCGGCCTCATGGGTCGTCTGTCCCCGCCCTCGCCATCTCCACCGCCTGGTCCGCCTGGACGCGCAGGAGATGGTTGTTGCCCTGCTGGTGCGCGCCGACCGCCGTCCTGATCTTTCCGTCGGTGAGCCACGCGCGTCCCGCTCGCCCGAGCGCGAGGAGCGCCATGGCGGTCCCGTCCTCGTCCCCGCCGGTCAGCGCGGCGACCACCACCGTCCGGATGGCGTCGTCGATCCCCTCGAGCGCCATCAGCGCCGTTGCGGCGAGGAGCTCGTACTCCGGGATCGCCGGCTCCCCGAAGATCCCGCGGAGCGACGTCGACAGCGCCGCGCGCTCCCCGGTGTCGAGCTTGCGGAAGTCGAGGCGATCGAATCGCTGGCAGAGCGTCAGGAGGGCTCCCTGACGAACGCTCGGGGCGTCGATCTCCCCGGCGATACGCTCCAGCGCCCGCCTCGCGGCGGGCCATGAATCCCCCCGCAGTGACAGGACGGCGAGGCACTTCCAGCCGAGCTTCCCGGCGTCGCGCTCGACGCTCCGCGCAAGAGGCGGCACGGCGGCGTCACCCAGCGAGAGCCACAGCGAGATGAGCGGGTCGGTCGGCCGCCGCGGGTCGAACTCCCAGACGCGAAAGCCTCCCGGCCTCAACGCGGACGCGGGCTTCCACCACGGCTCGAGCTGGAAGCGATCGAGGAGATCCAGGAGCTCGGGCACTGCGGCGATGGCGGCAGGCCCAATGCGCTCGAGCGCGACCAGCGCGGCCCGTTCGAGCTCCGCGTCCCCCGAACGCAGCGCGTCGCGCAGTCCGGGCACGGCGGCGCCCCCGACCGCGCCAACGAGCCCCGCGGCCCTGGCCGCGGCGCGTCGCACTCCGACGTCCCCCGACGCGAGGAGCTTGACGATCGCCGGCGCGACGTGATCCGGAAGCCGCTCGAGGCGTCCCAGCGCGGTCGCCGCGTCGGCCTGTGTCTCCGGGTCGTCGAGCTCGAGCGCTGCGAGGAGCAGCGGCGCGACCTCGTCGACATCGACACCGGCGTCGACATCAACAGCGCGCGTGTCGCTCCCGCCGGTGTCGCTCGCGCTCCCGTCACGCTCCTCGCCGTCGCCCGCATCCTTCCTGCCGACGTCGAGCGCGAGCAGCACCGCGGCGCGGCGGCGCA
>JBFFXF010000312.1:0-8211 GCA_041569895.1 Planctomycetota bacterium
GAAGGACAACGTCGGCGACGGCTACGTCCAGAGAGTCGACCTCGACGCCGAGTGGGAGTTCGTGTCGGTGCGCGACGCCGGCCGGTTCACCGCCCTCGGCTCGTTCTCTTTCGTCGAGGGTCGCGTCGAGCAGATCGACGACACGGGCGACAGGGACACGGCGCCGATCAGCAAGGGTCCGCCGACATCGATCGCGGTCGGCCTGCGCTGGAATCACCCGACGAGAGACATCGCCGTCGAGGCGACGTACCGGTACGTCTTCAAACAGGACAAGCTGTCATTCGACGACCGCAACGACACCCAGCGCATCCCGCCGGGAGGCACCCCCGGCTACAGCCTCCTCGGCATCCGCGGCCACTGGCGCATCAGCGAGGCCGTGGTCCTCTTCGCCGGCGTCGAGAACATCACCAACGAGGACTACCGCGTCCACGGCTCGGGCTCGAACGGCCCGGGGACGAGCTTTGTGGCGGGGTTGAACGCGCGGTGGTGAAGTGGCCTCGAGATCAGATTCCGGCCCCCAAAAACGTACCCGTACCCGTACCCGTACCCGTACCCGTTCCCGTGCCCGTGCCCGTGCCCGTGCCCGTCCTTCGAGGGCTCTGGTTGCGGAGTCCGATACCGACTCCGACACCGATACCGATACCGACTCCGATACCGATACCGACTCCGATGACCGAGTCCGATGACGGAGATCAGAGATCAGAGTACGGATTACAGAGACGCGGGTTCGCCGATTCGACGCCGGCCAACGGGTGTCCTCATCTGCCTCATCTGCGTCATCTGCGTTCCCGCCCCTCCGAGCAGGGAGCGGTCCGTCGACAGATCGAGCGGAGCTCACGAAGCTGAACCCCTTCAGTCTTTCCGTCTCCTGCTCTCCTCGGTTTCCCTTCTTCCTCATGAGTCGTAAAAAAAACGAGCCCCGGGAGTTCACCCGGGGCTCGCTGATTTTTCCTCCTCGAGGTATCTCGAAGAGCGGCCGCTGTCTCGCGATCAGTCGCAGCTGACCGCGGAGTCGCAGCCGATGCCGTCGCCCTCGCCCTCCTCGTCGGACGGGTCGAACCCGCACTCCGGGAACGGCGCACCCGGCAGCGCACCGGCGAGGAAGAGGTAGTCGATCGAGTACACCGCATCGGACAGGTCGACCATGCCGTCGTCGTTCGCGTCGGCGGCATCCTGGCATGGCGAGGGGGGACCATCCCGGAAGAGCTCGTTGATGGTCCAGATCGGGTCGGCGATGTCGACCCGCCTGTCGTCGTTGGCGTTTCCGCGGATGAAATCCACCAGAGAGGGCGGCACGAGCTTCACGGTCACGGCCGCGGTCGCGAGGTTCGCGGGCACGTTGCTGCCGCCACCGACCGTGAGGACGTTGTTCACCGGCTGGCCGGAGCCCTTCAGTCCGTTGCGGAACGAGAAGGAGCCCTCACTGGCGCCTCCGCCCGACGGCTCGCCGCCGTCGTCCTCCGCGGGCACCGTTCCCTCGGTGGTCAGGCCGAGGACTGAGCTGGTGCCGTTCGGCAGCACGATCGGCATCGTGAAGGAGAGGACGACCGCGCTGACGGCGCCCTGCTGTCCGTTGTTGATCGGGTCATCCGCATTGACCACCTCGGTCTTCTCGAAGCCGCCGTTCCAGAGGCCGTCCGGCACGGGCGCCGCGCGCGTGCCCTCGACGCTGGCGTCCACGAGGAGCAGATCGCTGCCGCTGGCGGGTGTGAAGCCGATGGAGAAAGACCAGCCCTGGACGCCCTGTCCCTCGCCGAAGCCCTGCTGCACGACGTTCACCCACGTGGTGCCGGAGGTCAGCTCACCCGCCCGGCCCTCGATCTCCTGCACGCCGCCGTCGGCGGTGCAGAGATTGCCTTCGGGGTTCTCGGCGGAGCAGAGATTCGTGATGTCGACTCCCGCGATGCCCTCAAATGGCTCGTCGGAGGCGATCACCTCGGCCGAGAATCCGCCCGCCAGGGACGAGAGACAGAAACACTCGAGCTCCACCAGCTTGACGTCCTTGCCGACCAGCTCAGGCTTGACGGTCTGTCCGCCGACGGTGAAGTTGTTGTCGACGGGCTGGCCCGAGCCGCGACACCCGTTGGCCGGAGCGATGCTCGCCTCGCCCTCGCCATCGGGGATGATGCCGGAGACCTCGAGGGACGCGATCGACGAGTCGCCGCTCGGCAGCACGATCGGCATGGTGAACGAGAGGACGACCGCGCTCACCGCTCCGTTCCTGCCCTCGCATTCGTCCCTGGAAGGCCCGCCGCCCTCGACCGGCGTCGTCTCGCTCTTCTCGAAGCCGCCCATGAAGAGGGCCTCGGCGTCGGTCCCGGCGGTTGTGATCGAATCGATATTGAGGTTGTTGGCGCTCAGGCTGATCGACCAGCCCTGGACGTTTTCCTCGTTGTCCTCGGAATCCCGTGCGACCGCCGTGAACGTGCCGGTCACGGTGTCGCCCTCGAGGCCGAGCAACTCATCCGGACCGTCGATGACCTGTGAGAACTCCTGCCCGCGGATGGAGCTGGAGAGACAGAAAAGCGCCAGCGCTGCCAACGAAAGGGGGAGGAATCGTTTCATTCTTATTCTCCTCATATGAGAGAGGAACTGACGCGCGGATCCGCACCTCCCCGATTCAGGGAATGGAACATGCACGGAGAGCCGCGTGGCGAAAACCCTAACCCGAGCTGACGAGCGCGTTCCGTACGGAACGACCCGTCATCGAAACGCCGATCGCACCAGAATCACAACGCTTCGACCGTCCGGGCAACCCACCCGGACAGAATCCAAACTACGGAAACAGCAGCTGGATGTCCAGAGAAAACCCGAAGTCCGGGAGACGGGGTCACCTCCCCGGCAGCCCCTCGTCGCAGCCGAGGGGATCGCCGGCGGTCGGGTCGACGCCGCGGAGCGGAAACGGAGCCGGTGGCCGCGCGCCATTGCGGAAGATGTACTCGAGCACGGTCAGCGCGTCGGTGACGTTCAGCCCGCCGTTGTCGTCCGCGTCGAGGGCGTCCTCGCAGGAGACGGCGACGCCCCGGAAGAGGTGAGCGAGGATCTTCACGGCGTCGCTCAGGTCGACGAGCGTGTCCAGGTTCGCATCGCCGCGCACGAACCTCGGCGCCGGCGGCGCGATCGTGAAGACGACGCGGTTCGACTCCTTGCCATCGATGTTGCGCACGATGATCGACGTCGGTCCCGGGGGCAGGTCGGGAATGGTGACGACGATGCGCGTCGGATCGGTCGCCTCGTCGAAGCGGGCGGCGGCCTCGGTCGCCTGGCCGAAGATCACCCGCAGGCCGTCGTGGAACTCGAAGCCGGTGAGCTCGAGCTCGTCGCCGGCCGCCCCCAGCGGCGCGCTGATGTCGGTGATGCGCGGCGGTCCCCAGTTCACCGTCGAGGTCACGGTGATGGAGTCGGTGTCGACCAGGCGTCCGCCCGAGCTGAAGCCGACGACGTCGATGACGTTCTCGCCGCCGCCGAGCGGCAGATCGCGAATCGTCCACGACGTGAAGCTGGCGGTCGAGAATGCGACGTCGAGCGACGTCTGGTCGAGGAAGACGCCGTTGACCGACACGGCGAGCGTGAACACGTCGGCGGGCGCCGTGCCCGACAGATCGACCTCGAGGTTGTTCACCGTCAGCGGATTGCCGCTGTTGGTCGAGATCCGCAAGCGCACGGCGGGCGACACCGCCGAACGGATCCACCCGCGGATCCTGTCCGCCCGCTGGTCGATGAAACCGCCGTTCGTGCCGCGGTTCGTCGACCCGACGCCGGCCGAGCTGAGGCGCTGCATGTACGGCGTCAGGAAGGCGGGATCGAAGTGGCCCGTCGAGGGCTCGACCATCTCCGCGAGGACTCCGTAGTACATCCGCTTCAGGCGCGGCCTGTTGATCAGCCGCTCGATCTCGTCGAAGCGGTTGCCGTAGGTGGTCGAGGGGCTCGACGGCATGGCGAAGGCGTTGACGTCGCCGAAGGTGAGCTCGAGGTCCCACGGCACCTTGCGCCAGAGGCCGTCATCGCTCGCCTGGTAGAGGTAGGCGTTCTTGCCACGACGCCCGACCCAGGTGTCCCAGTCGTCGATGTTGAGCTCGATCGCCCAGACCCGGAGGATCTCCTCGACGTCCGCGACGTCCCAGATCCTGTCGTCGAACTCGCGGTTGCCCGTCATTCGCGGATCGAGGAGGCGGCAGAACGCGATCAGCTCCTCGAACCGGTCGCGCGTCTTGTTCGCGCCCATGCGCGGGATGAAGTACCACCGGTAGTTCTCGGGGTCGGCGCCGCCGGAGGTCGAGCCGTACGGTGGATAGCGGGCATGAGCGTCGGCGTTGCCGGTCTTGCTGCCGCCGTCGTTGAACGAGAACCGGTCGTCGAGCTCGAGGAGCGGCCCGTCGAGACCGTCGCGGAACCAGAATCGCATGTAGTCCCGGTTCGGCTTGTCGATCGCCTCGAGCGTCCGGTCGACGACGTCGTTGAGCTGGAAGCGGACCAGCGCGTGGAAATCGAAGTAGGGCAGCCGCGTCGATCCGGCGTTGTACCGGAGCAGGTAGTGCGCCAGACGCTCGCGGCCGTCCGACCCGTGGTTGTCGAGGTTCACCGCGCGCGTGCGGCCGTGCAGCGGACGATCCCGCGGTGTCTTGATCGCGAAGCTCTTGCCCCACGTGCCGCCGCCGGGCCGCAACCATGGGCTGCCGGCGAACCGGATCGACGCGTTGTAATACACGTCCGACGACCCGAACACCAGCGTTCCGTCGAGCATCTGATTGGAGAGCACGCGACGCGTCGCGAGCTCCGTCTCGTGCGCCTGGTGGAGCACGAAGCGGAGGCTGTGCTTGTTGGTCGACACGAGACGCGTGTCGTGGCGGTAGATGAGGTAAAGCTGCTCGTCGGCGGCGGGCGAGCGGGGCCGCAGCACCGGTGGATGCGTCTGCTCCGCGACGTCGCGAGGATACCGTGACGCCCTGTCCTCCGCGTCGACCGCCTCGATGAAGAAGAGCACGCGAACGCCGTTCGACTGGCCCGGAATCGTCCCGGTGTAGACACCGTCCCCGTCGGCGTCCGTGAGCGACCGCCGGATGAACGAACCGACCGGCGTCTCCGACTTGTACCACACCGAAACTGCGCGCACCCCGTCGGGGTCGCTGACGCGGGCCTGGACGGTGACATCCTCCTGGTGCTCGGGAACTCCGGGCGAATGGGACACGGCATCGATCGCCGGACCCGCGTTCGGTGACCCGTGACGGTCGATCTGCCTCAGCGTGACACTGTTCGGGGCGCCGGGCGTGCCGAGCGCCGACGGGATCGGAATTGCCTGCGACCCGGCGATGCCCGCGTTGTACGGCTGCCCGACGTTGTAGTCGCCGATGGTGATCGCGCGGTTGCTCCCGATCACCCACCTGGCGCGGTATCGCACCGTGTGCGTCGTGCTGGTCTGGCTCGCCGTATCGATCTCGCAGCGATTGACCTTGTAGTCGCCCCCGCCGCCGGTGGCGATCAGCTTCAGCGAGCCGCCGCCGCTGATGCGCTCGCCGGGATCGGTGGTCCTCCCGGAGCGACTGTGCGTCCCCTCGATCCGCCAGCCCGCGGTGTTTGAATCGAAGGTCGAGTTCGGAATCAGGTTGTTGGAAGGACTCGTGCTGCGCGCCAGCGTCAGGTCGTCAACGATGGCGATCCCCTCGTCGGCGAGGAGAATGCCGAAGTCCGATTCGCCGCCGCCGTGCCGCACGCCGCCGTAGGTGAGGGTCACGGTCGACGCCCTGCCGGAGTCGTCGCTCGCGTCCCACGACAGCCCGACGTCGTTGTCGCTCCAGGGGTCGATCAGCTCGAGCGACGATCCGCCGCCGTCTGCCCAGCGCGGCCAGTCGCCGCCGTCGTGGTAGCGAACCGTGTCCGCGACGTTGCCGTCGGCGTCGAGGAGTCGCAGCCTCTCGCCTCGATTCCTGAGGACGCCCCCCCACGGCGTGTCGACGATCGCCGACGCGTCGAGGCGGTGCTGGCTCCTCACGAAGCCCGGATCCGCGGCGACGACCAGATACGCCCCGGGACGCATGGTCGTTCCGGGCGGAAACTCGAGGTCCACACCCTCGACACGCCAGCCCGACAGGTCGACGGCGCGGTCGCCGCGATTGAAGAGCTCGATGAACTCCTCGCGCTCCTTCTGCCCCGTCGTCTTGCTGTCGTGCGGGTTGTACATGATCTCGTTGAAGATCACGTCGTTGACGACGGTGACCGAGTTCGGCGCGCCCGGCGTCGGATCGGCGGCCGGGGCCATCTCGGGCGCCCCGTCGGGAACGCGCGCCTCGCTGCGGTCGGGGACCTCCGGCGCGAAGATGAACGCGTCGACGACGCGACGCCCCCTCGAGTTGGTGAGAGCGATGCCGATCCGATCGCGCACCCCGACGACGATCGAGAGGTCGAAGCCGAGCTCGGCCTCGGTGAACGCCAGGAAGCCGCCGGCTCGCAGGATCGCGCCGTCCGGGATGCGGTACCGCCGGAGGTCGAGAAAATCGTCGGTGAGGAAGAAGCCGGAAAGGTCGACGTCCATCCGGCCGGTGTTGTGGAGCTCGACGAAGCGGTCGCCCGCGGTCAGCAGGTACCCCTCGTTGACGACCACCGGCACGGTGGCGATCTCCTCCGGCAGGACGACGCGCCGGCTGACGAGCTTCGGAATGAAGGTCAGGTCGGAGCTGTCGAGGCTGACGTTGTGGACCTGCACGGCGAGCACGTTGACACCGCGACGGAGGAGCCCGCGGAAGCGGGATATGTCCCGCTCGATGAGGTCGCCGTCGCTGACGGCCGAGTTCGCGGTGTCGTCGAAGTTCCGGCCCCGGACGTTGTGACTGGCGACCTCCGTGCCGTTGAGGTAGGCCCAGAACCCGTCGTCGATGACGAAACTGAGCACGAGGTCGTCGATGTCGGCGGGGTCGTCGATGGTGAACGTCTTGCGGCAGAAGACGGTGAGGTAGGAGCCGCGCATGTCGCCGAGCACGGTGGCGTCGTCGCCGTCCCCGTAGCCGATGCCGGTGACCCCGCTCGCCCAGGATGAGTCGCTGAAGCCGAGCTCCGTCCAATCCGGCGGCGGCGCGGATGTCCCCTTCCGATAGCGCCAGCGCTCCGACACGTCGATGAGCAGCGTATCCTGGAAGGACGCCTCGGTGTTGAAGTTCGCTCGCCCGGGCGTGCCGCCCAGCTCGGCGCTGATCGTCCAGCTCTCGGGCTCGGACGGATCGCTGTAGGGATCGATCAGCGACAGCGTGTGGCCGGTGCCGCGAGCCGCCGCGGGCCACTTGCCGCGGTCGTTGTAGTTGACGCGCGAGACGCGCATCCCCTGCGGGTTGCCGAACTCGAGGTCCTCGCCGCCGTTGTCGAGCGCGCCGGTGAAGTTGCCGATGACGTTCGAGATCCCGTACACGTCGCGGATCGCCTGCTCGTCCCGCGCGATGACGAGGTAGGAGCGCGGGCCGAGGTAGGCGCGGCCGTCGCGACGGTGCGCCCCGGTGAACTCGAAGGAGATGCCGTCGATGAACCGATAGCCGGTGAGGTCGAACGGCTCGGGTCCGTCGTTGAAGATCTCGACGAACTCGAGATCGGGGCGCGGCGCCCGGGCGTCGTCCACCGGAGCGTAGTTGATCTCGGTGATGACGATGTCCGCAGTCGCGGGCACGTTCCAGAAGCCCGCAAGCGCCGCCGCGAGAGCGAGAACCACGCCGCGCCGCCCCGGCCGCCCCCTGACGATCCCCGCGCCTCTCACCGCGTCACCCTGCACGCCGCCTCCACGCCACTTGCGGGCCACTCCGCCGGGCCACTCCGCCGAGTCACTCCGCCCAGTCACTCCGCCATTTTGGGACGCCCCCCCACGTCGCCTTCCGACCTGACGGGGCGCTCGGCGCCGTCGCGGCCGGGCCGGATCGCCCGATGCTAAGAGCCGCCGTGGGCCATCGCCAGCTCAATTTACCGGCACTCGAGCGGTGCGAGCGGGCCGCCGGCGTGTCAGAATCTTTCAAGACGACAGGCGCTAGCGACGATTTCCCCCGGAGGCTCGCCGTCGATTGGGAAGGCCGGCGGCGCCGTCGGTCGGGAACGGGAACGGGAACGGGAACGGGGACGGGGACGGGGACGGGGACGGGGACGGGAAAGAGACTAAGGCAAGCAACCCACCTGCACCCGACACGGCGGAAAGCCGTCGGGGTTCGGGCCGTCTCGTTCGGTGTCTCGTTCGCACTCGCC
>JBFFXF010000313.1:0-8183 GCA_041569895.1 Planctomycetota bacterium
GACGACGACGTCGGACGGATCGCGCCCGGAATGCTCGCCGACCTCGTCGTGCTCGACCGTGACGTGCTGTCGATCGATGCGGGGGAGATCGTGGAGGTGGGGGTGGTGATGACGGTTGTCGGTGGGCGCTTGGTGTATTCCGCGGATTCCGCGGATTGACAGAGGAACGGTCCGCAGATTACGCAGATTACGCAGAGTGGGGGACGGCAACGCAGCGGCGACACCGCGTCCCGGCCCGCTCCTCAACCCGCCAGGTCGAGGAGCAAGCTCCCCTGTTTTGCGTCAACGTGGCGGACCTGCACCGACACGCGTTCGCCGTCCTCGAGGGTCCCCTCCGCCAGGAGCTTGCCGCGGATCGGGGGGTCGGTGAGCTCGACGAGGTAGCCGCCGCCGATGGCGGTGATCACGATCGCCTCCCGCGCGTCGTCGCCGAGGTTCCGCTCGACCCAGCGCAGCGCGAACTCACGGTTGGCGTCGCCCTCGAGGGCGCGATTGTCGCCCTCCACCGCCTCCGCCGAGCCGAGGACGTCGAAGAGCTCCTCTCGCTCGTAGGGCGGCGACTCGCCGGCGAGGTGCGCGGCGACCTGCCGCTGGATGACGAGATCCTGGAAACGGCGCAGCGGAGAGGTGAGCTGCGTGTACGCGTCGACGGCGAGTCCCGCGTGACGGTTGGGCTCGAGTGAGAGGCGGCTGCGGCTCAGCTTGCGGAAGAGCCGATCGAGCGCGACCGGATCGTAGTCCTCCGGCTGGGTCACCGGCTCGGAAGGCGGATCCTGCGCGCGGAAGATCACAGGCACGCCGTTCGTCGCCGCGAGCGCGGCCGCGAGGCTGTTCGCGAGGATCATCAGCTCCGAGACGATCCGCCGGCTCGCCGACGACCCGTCGATCAGCTTGAGCTCGATCTCGCCCGCCGCGTCGACGGTGATCTTGAGCTCCGGACGCCGCACGGTCAGCGCGCCGTCCGCGCGTCGCGCTGCCTCGAGCCGCGCCGTGATCTCGTCGAGACGCCGCAGCGACCGCGCGAGGCCTCCATCGTCGTCGGAGCCGATCAGCCGATCGGCCCCGTCGTACGTCAGGCGGTGCTCGACGCGCAGTTGCCCGCGCCGGATCGACCACTCGCCGATCTCGCCGTTGTCGTCGAAGTCGACCAGGACGCTGACGCACGGTCGCAGCTCGCCGGCGACCAGGCTCGCGAGGTCGCACGAGAGTCGCTCCGGCAGCATCGGAACGCGTCGATACGGAAGGTAGAGCGTCGCGCCGCGGTGGATCGCCTCGCGATCGAGGGCGGAGTCCCGCGGCACGAAGTGCGCGACGTCGGCGATGTGGATTCCGACGCGGAGGCGTCCCCCGGCGTCCTCGACCGTCAACGCATCGTCGACCTCGACGGTGTCCTCGTCGTCGATCGAGAACGCCTCGAGCGTCGAGAAGTCCATGCGAGTCGAATCGCCGCCGGAGAACGGCTCGAGCGCGGCCAGCTCCTCCATGACGCGCTCGGGAAACTCCTCGCGAACGCCGGCCATGACGAGGCGCTGGTCCGCGTCCGGGCTCAGCCTGCCGACACGGACGAGGAGGTCGAACCCGAGCTGCCTCGGCGCGCGCTTCTTCGACGCCTCGGCGAGCCACTCGCCGACCTCGTCCTCCCGCCCGCGCACGAACGCCTCGATGCGGTCGATGAGCCACTGCATGTCGGCCGGCGCTTCCGCTGTCCCGTCGCCCGATCGAATCGCCTCGCGGATCCACTCGACAGCCGCCGCACGCTGCGCCAGACGCTCCTCGCGTGCCCGGATCGCCGTCAGGCGGTCCTCGACCTGATCGCGACTCCTGGCGGTGATCGTCGTGCCGCGCACCTTGAAGCGCACGCTGTCCCCCAGCACCGCGCGGAAGATCGCCGAGCGCTCGACCGACCCCGGCTCGCCGAAGTAACGCTCGGCGAGCTCCGCGAGGTCGACGTCGCCGCCGCCCCCGTGGTCACCGCCGCTCTCCCAGAGCAACTCGGTATCGACGTCGCCCTGCGCTGCCCCGATACGCTCCTCGAGCTTCGCGGCGACGTCCCCGAGCGTCGAGAGCGATGCCGACTCGTGAGCGACGATGACCTGCTTTGCCGACAGCCGGTGCTGCTTCCCGTTCGTATCGGTCACCTGCAGCTTCTCCCCGACCTGACGCGTCACCAGCGCCAGTCGCGGCCTGCCGGCAACCAGAAACTCGATGATGCGGTCGGTGAAATCCATCGAACGGCTCATCGCGCCGACGAGGGTAGCGTGAGCGGGTGCGTGGCGCAATGTCTGGCTTCGAGCAACATCAGTTGCTTCCGCCCGGCGCAGCCCCGCGGTAGCATCACCTGCGATGTTCGCGATTCTCGTCATGCTCGCCACGCTCGTCGACGACGGTCACGCGGTCGACTTCCGCGACTCGGTGGAATACCGCGTGCTTCTTGAGGCACGTGTCTTCGCGGGGTTGGCCGTCGGCGGGGGCGGCGACACGCCGCATACCGTCCACGCCCTGAGGATGGTCCTCGAGAACCCGCGTTGCCGGCAGATGCTCGACGACCTCCTGGAGCGCGCCACGTTACCCGGAAAGCTCTACGCGCTCTGCGGGCTGTACCGCGTCGACCGCGAGGCTTACCTCGCCGCGCTTGGGCGTCTCCGCGAGCGCGATGACACGGTCGAGACTTTTTTTGGCTGCTTCTGGGGGCGTCGATCCGTGCGCGAGCTGGTGGACTCGCCGGATCCGCTCGAATCGGACATTGCCGACGGCGGATTGCTCCGGGAACTCGCGGTGAGCGAGCGGGCGACTCGCGACGTCGACCTCGACGACATCGCCGAGGGGCTCCAGAGCACGCGGCCCGGTGTCCGGCAGGCATCATGCGAGCGCATAGCCTCGCTCGGACCGAGCGCCGCCGCGCTGAGCGCGGACGTCGCGAGGCTGCTGCGCGATCCCGTCCCGGACGTTCGCGAGGAGGCTCTGCGTGCCCTGCACGAGGTAGGACCGTGGGCGGCGGCCGCGCTTCCGGAGATCGAGCGTGTCACGGCCACAGTCGCCGGTCGTGAGCTCGATTCGGCGGAGCTGTTGTGGCTTCTCCAGTCGCTCGGGTCGAAATCGACCCCGCTCGTCGCCCGATTCCTCGACCACCCCGAACGCGACGTCAGACGCCTGGCCGCGGAGGTGCTCCTCTCCTTCGGTGACGGCGCCCGTGCTGCGGAAGCCGTGGTCGGCCGTTTTCTCGAGGACAGCGATCCTCTGGTGCGCCTCCGGGCAGCGCAGATCACCTGGCAGATTCGGAGCGACGCCCGCGCGGTGCTTCCGACGATTGTCGGCTTGCTCGATCGTGCTGATATCGAAGAGGACGCGAATCACGAACTGTTCCTGCCCCCGGCCGTCGATACGCTCGTCGAGATCGCCCGTGCGAACGACCTGGGGCTTCGCGTCATCATCTCGATGCTCGAGTCCGCCGACGAATTTCAACAAGAAGAAGCCGTCGAGCTCCTGCGGCGTGTCGGGCCCCGGGCCAGCGCCGCCATCCCGGCGCTCGAGGCGTACCTCGAACGCAATCGCGACGACACACCCTATCTCGCCATCGAGGCTGCACGGGCGATCCGCGCCATCCGTGGCCACTCGCCGGCGCTCCTGCCGCTCCTTCGAGAGGAGCTGGCAACCGGGGATCCCTTCCTCCAGAGTCCCGCCGTGCGCACGCTCGCCGAGCTCGGGCCCGAGGCGCGTCCTGTCGTGCCGACAATCGTCGAGCTGACCGGCAGCAAGGACCGCGGCGTTCGGCTCGCGGCCATCGTCGCGCTCCGCCGCATCGGCGACGCGCGGGACGAGGTCATCAAGGCACTGACGACCGCGTTGAGCGCCGCCGACGAGCGCGTACTGAACGAGGCCGTCGTCACCCTTGCCGCCTTCGGCGACGCCGCACGCCCGGCAGTGGCGTTGCTCCGGAGAGTCGCCGAGAACGCGTCGGTCGACGAGTCGACGAGGAAGCGCGCGGGGATCGTCGCAGAACGGTTCGAAGCGCGGTAGCCGGGGCGAGCTCAGCGTGCGCGGTGCCTCCCGCCGTCCGTATCCAGCGCCGTCCGACATCCTCCCACCGGATTGCAATATCGCACTTCCCGCTCCGAGCTGAGGGGGCGCTCTTCCCGCCGCCCCCCTCAGAGAAAGAATTTGACAGATTTCGCGATGCGAATCGGGAGGTGTCGAGGTCGCGCACACGATTGACTCTCAGATGCCTCAGACGGCTGCTGGTCGAACGCAACGCGCGCGAGATGACTTCGCTGTCATCTCGGTGCCCTTGCGCCGCGTGTGCGCCAACGTCGGGGCTCGAAAAACCGGGTGGTATACTCACTCCTCGAAGCAACGGAAGTGTGAGAGAAGGAGGAATTATCCATGTCCACGGAGGCCATCCGCTCGGAGTCCGAAACCACGCCAACTGCAACCTGTGTGTCGATCTCGGCGCGCGAGCTCCACGAGCTCCTGCTTCGAATGCACGCCGCGGCGAACATCGCACAGAGACGATTCATCGACGGCCTGAGGGCCTTCTCCGAGCAGAAGCTCTACCTCGAGCTCGGCTTTCCCAATATCACCGCCTACGCCGAGCGCACCTTTCGATTCAAGAAGTCCCAGGTGTATGAGTTCATGCGGGTCTCGGAGGCGCTGGTCACCCTGCCGGCCATCGCCTCGGCCTTCGAGCAGGGCGAGCTCTCCTTTTCCTTCACCGCAGAGCTCACCCGCGTGGCCAGCGGCGAGACCGAGGCCGAGTGGCTCGAGTTCACACGCACGCGGCGGGTCGCGGTGACCCTGGCCGAGGTGAAGGATGCACTGAGGAAGAACCGCAAGCTGCCACGCTCGGGGAGTTACGGGCTTCCGGGACTGCCGAGGATCTTGAAGCTCGAGCTCGCACCCGAGGAGCACGCCATCGTCGAGCGGGGGCTGGCGAAGATCGCCGAGGAGATGGCTTCCGGGCTCGACGGCGCGCGACCGGAGCCTGAAAGGGTGCTCGTCTATCTGATGGATCGCGTGCTTCAGGGAGCCCAGCCGTGGGGAGCTGCCGGGGAAGGAACCCGAGAGGGAGGGCAAGCCGAGTCGCCCTACGGTCTCACCTTTGTTTGCTGCCCCGAGTGTCACCGCGCCGCGGTCGAGACGCCGGAGGGTCGTGTGGAGGTGCCGCTCGAGGCGGTCGAGCGTCTGACCGGCTCGGCCGAGTGTGTCGAGATCGATCCCGAGCGCGAGAGACCTCCGGAGGCGAAAAGCGATGGGAGCGCGCCACGGAAGCGGGTCCCCAAGTCCGAGCGCGACCGCCCCAACGATGTGCGCCTCCGAAGAGAGCTCCGCGCACGCGCCGGCGGCCGTTGCGAGCTCCCTACTGCCGACGCCCGACAAACGGCGGCGGGCACGCGCACCACATCGAGCTCCGCTCCGAGGGCGGCCGGACAGCGCCGTGGAACGGCGCCCACGTCTGCGAGCGCTGTCACAGTCTCATCCACTCGGGCAGCCTGGTCGTCAGCGGCGATCCGATCAATGGGCTCCAGTGGACGACGCGGGCGGAGGATATCGAGCGGCGGGTGCGGAAGGAGCTCGCGGAGGCCAGGGCGTTACCTCAGGTGCGCGTCGTCGAGGGACGATTTTCCGGACATCCGGAAAACGATTCCGGATGTCCGGAAAATGCGGCCGGAGAGTTCGGACCGATCCCAAGGGACGCGATTCTCGCCCTCGAGAAGCTCGGCTGCACTCGAAGGAGCGCCGTCGAACGGGCGACACGTGCCTGGGAACGCATGAAACCGACCGGCGAGGTGGACGTTGGCCGCCTCGTCGCGGAGGCGCTTCGCAACTGAACGAGCGCGCGAATGACGTACCGCCCGCGCCCGCGACCAAGGGAGGCAGGATGGGCGTGGGCCCGGATTTCTCCCAGCTCGGCTACTGCGGCTTGCAACTGCTCGCGATGCCGGCGTCAAGCTCAATCGGCCGATCCTCACGTGGCTTTGGCCACGCTCCGGTCGGCCTCAATCGCTTTCCTTGGCCTCACGAGCATTTGCCGCGCCTCGCTACGCCGTTCTGGAAGAAACCCGGGCTGGGGGAGCGCGAGGGGGGCGGCGAGCGCCCCCTCGCCTCGGAGGGGGAGGTGTTCGTCGAGGAAGAGGTTGCCGGATGTCGCGACGGCGTGGGCGTACCGGTCCGGGTCCCGAACCGTGGGTTCACCCCGCCTTGCCAATACGCGTCTGATCGACGAACTCCTCCGTCTCGTCGTCGATGGCCCGGTCGGTTCGGCCCGCGCCCTGGTGGATGTAGAGCGACTTCGGGTCGATCACCTGTTTCGGCTCCGGCGGGCCGCGCATCTCGTAGCGGACCGGGGCCGCGTGATCGGCGAGCTGGAGCTCCGGCGAGTACACGCTGTTGAACTTCCAGAGCATCTTGATGAAGTTCGTCTGGCCGCGCAGCAGGTTGCGGATGGCGATCCTCGCCGTGTGCTTCAGCGTGCGCCAGCCGAGGTGCTTCATGTTGAGCACCTGCTGCGTCTTGACCAGCTCCTCGTAGAACTTCGCGAGCGGCATCTTCGTCGGCAGCACGACGTGCTGGATGTCGAAGAGGCGGTAGTCGCGCGAGGTCAGCCGCCGCGACTCCGTGTGCCAGGTCTCCGTGCCCGGGTACGGCGTGTTGATGCTGAGATTGACGATCTCCGGGATCTCCATGCACCAGCGGCGCACGACGTCGAAGCGCTGCTCGTCCCAGTCGGGGTCGGCGATGATGTTGATCGCCACCGCGATCCCGAGGCTGCGGGCGAACTCCAGCGCCTCGAAGTTCTGGCTCAGCGTGACGCGCTTGCGATACTTCTCGAGCCCCTCATCGTCGATCGCCTCGAGCCCGAGGAACATGTACTGCAGCCCGATCTCCTTCCAGAAGCGGAAGACGTCCTTGTTCCGCAGCAGGACGTCGCCGCGCGTCTCGAGGTAGTAATTCTTCTTGATTCCCTTCCGCGCCACCGCCTCGCCGATCTCCATCCCCTGCCTCGACTGGATGAACGCCACGTCGTCGACGATGAAGACGCCTGGCTCGCGGATGCTCGCGAGGTCCTCGACCGCCCTGTCGACACTCACCGTGCGGTAGCTTCGCCCGTAGAAGGTCCACGCGCTGCAGAAGGAGCAGTCCCACGGGCACCCGCGCGTGAACTCGATCGAGGCGCACGGGTCGAGGCTGCCGATGAAGTAGCGACGGCGGTTCCGCAGCAGATCGCGCGCAGGGCGCAGCTCGTCGAGGTCGCTGACGAACGCGGGCGGCGGGCCGCGGCCGTCGAGGGTGACCGCCCCGGGCACCTGCGACACCGCATCGCGATCGTGCTCGACCGCCTCGAGCAACCGGACGATCGCCGCCTCTCCCTCGCCGCGCAGCACGCAATCGATCGCGCCCCCGGCGTGCTCGAGGATCTCCTCGGCGGTGAACGACGCACTGTGCCCGCCGACCAGGATGTACGTCCCGGGGCGCCGCTGTCGCGTATCGCGAGCGAGGTCGATGATCTCGGGCACGTTCGCGAGGTAATTGCACGAGATGGCGACGACGTCCGGCTCCCAGCTCTCGAGAGCCTTCAGATAGTCGGCATACGGGGCGGCCTGGAGGTCGACGATCCGGGCCTCGTGCCCGGCCCGACGAGCGGCCCCCGCGACATGCTCGAGCCCGAGCGGCTCGAGACGAAGAAAGATCTTCGTGTACATGAGCGGACCGGGATGGACAGCGAGGAATCGCAGCACGGCGTCAACCCTCCCAACGTGCAGGTACGGATGGCGGCGAGGCCGATCTCCCCCGTCAGCAGGCCTCCAGCCTCGGAGAGAGGCATGCTAACAGAGGACACTCATTCTTGCGAGGGTGGAAAGGCGGCCCCGTCCGATGGCGGGCATGGGTGCTCGCGAGGCCTGCTGGCACCGTCGCGGCGTTATCGGAACTCGGCGGGCGTGAGGTCGTTCCCCTCCACGGTCGACGCGGGGAGGCGCCGCAGCCTGAACGTCTCCCGCGGGCCCGCGAGGTTGCCGTCGACGATCAGTGTGTCCTCGCCGTCGAATCGGAACGGACTCCCGCTTCCACCCGGCGCTGGCTCGCGGGTACCATGGGCTCGCGGCATGCGAGGCGTGGACCGCGGCGTGCGTCTGGTGCTTTCCGGAGGCTCCGATGGCGGACGAGAGCGAACACCGAGTACCCGTCAA
>JBFFXF010000314.1:0-8068 GCA_041569895.1 Planctomycetota bacterium
GAGGTCGACGACAAGACGGGCTCGTGCGGATCGGTTGAAGTCGAGGGTGCCCCCGCTCTCGACGCCGCCGAGAGTGAACGCGCGGACGATGACCTCGCCGGTGGTGACGAAGAAACGGCCGCGCCCCAGCGCATCGAGCAACGGTCTCCAGCCCTCGTCGAAACGCGGCAGGCGCTCGAGCCGGACGTAGTTGATGTTCATGTGGCCGTAGAGCTCGTGCGTGCGGTCGAGCTTGAAGACGTCGACCTCGCCGAGCATGTACTTGCGCCTCGCGGCGCGCTCCGGGACCGGGGCGCCGACCCAGTTCGCCATGTCGTCGAGCAACGCCAGCGGCCGCTCGCCGAGGCGGACCCTCGACAGATCGGCCGGCATCGCCTTCCACGCCGCGCCGAGCCAGAAGTCGGCGAGGAAGAAGTCCTCCTCGCGAAAGATGTCCGGCGTCCAGCTCGACGCCTTGATGCGCGGGTGCGCGCTCCAGACCAGGCCGTCCTCGCGCTCGAGCAGACGCATCATGTCCGCGCGGTCACCGACGCGGTACACGGTGCCGTGGCGCTCGTGAGGCTCCGCGAACGGCTGACCCTCGCCGCGCTGCATGATCCAGAAGACGGGGCGCGGGAAGAGGCTCATCCAGTGGCCGGGATGCTTTCCCGGCTGCCGCAGGCCGAGGAACGTGTTGACCTCCTCGCCCGGGATCAGCAGCAGCTCGTCGTCGGAGAGCCGGCGGCACTCGCTGAACATCGCCTCGAGCTCGGGAAGCCTCAGGGGACCGGGGTCCTTCTGATGGCCGTCGCCGTGGAACTCGGCGAGGTGCACCATGTCGACGTTCATCGCCTTGAACATGCCGACGAAGTCGGGAACCGGAAGCGGATCGATGCCCCGCTCGCGCTGCTTCATCGCGGTCACGGCCACCGCCATGTGCCAGTGGCTCGTCAACGTCAGGTGACCGGGAAGGTCGGGGAAGCGGTCGCCGTGCGTGAAGCGCAGCACCTCGTCCAGCGCGTGCCTCGCGTCGCCACGCGTGACGAGGAGGAACTGACCGAGGCGGTGCGGTACTCCCGGCGGCGCGTTGAACCAGGGCACGAAGGCGCCGCCGCCCTCGCCGTCCTGGCGGATGCCGATGCCGAAGCGATCGGTGCGGCCTCGATTGCCGCGACCGTGCCAGACGTAGCGGAAGTTGTCGGTCCAGTCGCGCGGGAAGTGGAACTGGTGCGGCGGCGGGAAGCACGCGATCGAGCCGCCCTCCGTCTCGGCAACAATCGCGCGGTGACGGACCGCGAGCGCACGAAACGACCCGTCGATCCCCTCCTCCGAGCGAACCAGACGGCCGTCGGTGTCGATCCATGCGATCGCTCGAAGCATGTCGCGCGGATCGCCGAGCAGCCCGGCGTCGTAGATGATCGCGCGGCGATCCTCGGGCGTCTCGACCACCGCCTCCACGTGGACGAGCCGTGCCCCGGCGTAGAACGTCAGCTCGAGAGCCCCCGAGAAGGGCCCGGCGCGGAGCGTCTCGAGCGCCACCGTGGCGCGCCGCCCCGCGCTGGTGACGCGGACGCGCTCGAGGTCGAGAGCCGAGAGGTGCGTCTGGTGCGGGCGCTTCGCCGGCTTGTCGAAGAAGACCGCCCACTTCTGGTCATCCGGCTTGGCCGGCGGCGTCCACCGGCTGCCGACGGTGAGAAAGAAAACCGGATCGACGCTCTCGAGGACCGCGACGCCCGCGCCCTCGGCATCCCCGGAGACCGCGATGCGCCCGATCAGCGGCCGCCCCTCGCGCAGATCGAGGCGCACCCGGCCGCGCTCGCCGTTCCCGAGCGGCCAGCCGACATCGACACCCGTCACGCTCGCCATGACGTCGACACCGCAGCCGGCGGAGTACCCCGCGAGCTCGACCGCCACGTCGCGAGCGCGACCGTGGACCGACACGAGGAGAGCGACGAGGAGCGCAGCAGTCCCCGCGACACGCCGCGATCGCGCCGGCGCGCCCACCGGGGAGCGCAGAGCACGCGGATCGACGCAGCTCCGTCCTCTCATATCCATCCTCCGACCTCTGTTCTCTGTCTCTGTTCTCTGTCTCTGTCTCTGTCTCGGTGTCTGTCTCGGTCCCGGTCTCGGTCCCAGAACACTCACCGAAACGGCGTCGGGTCCCAGGCGCCGAACGACTCGAGATAGCGATTGAGCGATGGCTGCTCCTCGGCGCGCGCCGTGAGCCACTCGCGGGATGCGGAGACGATCTCCTGCTCGCGCTCGAGCGTCAGCTCGCCGGTCAACACGCGCGTCCGCAGGAAGACGAAGTACGTGTCGAGCACGTCGTGGAGGCAGTAATCGTTGATCTCCTGGAGCTTCCCCTCGCGGTAGAGCGCATCGACCTGCGCCCCGCGCGTCTCCATCTTTCCGGGCTTGCCGAGCATCTTCGCGAGCGCGTCGAGCCCGCCGTGCAGGCGGCAGGCGCCGTATTCGGTGAGCCAGTCGAGCAGGTCGAGGTGCTTTTCGCCGAAGCGGTACCGGTAACCCGAGCGGTCCGCCGTGCCGAAGTACGGCGCGCAGCCGAGGCCGAAGCGGAAGGCGGCGAGCGTCAGCAGCGGGATGTCGAAGCCGCGGCCGTTGAAATCGACGAGGGACGCGCTGCGATACACCTCGACGCCGCGCCAGAAGAGCGACACCATCTCGGCCGGGTCGTAGCGCGGCGCGTCGAGCGACTTGAGCTCCTGCAGGCGGAAGTCGGCCCCGACGCGGGCGACGCCGATCGCCACCGGCACATGGAACGTCACCGGGATGAAGTCGCTCTTGCCCTCGGCGAGCTGCTCTCGCCGCGCGCGCTCGACGGCCTCCTCGGGATCGAGGGCGTCTTCCGGAAAGCGGACGCGCGCGAGGAACGCCCCGTCGACGACCGATTCCGTGTCGTAGACGATGTACCTGGTTGCCTCGGCTGCCATGGCTGAATAGGTCGGCGATACCGGTTCCCTCGCGCCACCCGGAGCCCGGATTGTAACGCGCGGAGCCGACACATTGTCGAAAAACGTCGGGTGCGGTTGTTCGGGGGTCGATCCGCCGAGTACCATCGATGAGCATGAGTCGAGCGCCCTGGATCCAGTTCACCGTGCTGGCCGCGCTGATCGCCGTGGTGATCCTCGCCGGCTGGGGCATCTTCCTGACCACGACGCAGGGCCGCGAGATCGAGATGGTGCTCCTTCACGCCGCGAAGCTCGGCGCCGAGCGCCGGGTCCGCGGCATCGAGGACGAGCTCGCTCGCGCCGAGAGCGCCGCGCTCGCGGAGATCGAGAGGCTCGCCGGTTCGGATCTCTCCAGCGCGGCTCTCGAGGCGCTGCGACAGCGCCACCCGCTGGTCGAGACACCGTTCCTCCTCGGCCGCGACTTCACGTTTCTCTACCCGCCGCTCGCCGGCGACGAGCCGGGCCCCTCGCCGCTGCTCCGCGACGAGCCGATCCCGGAGGAGCTCCTGATGGCGCTGCGTCTCGTCGCGCGCGGCGCGCCGGCGGGCGAGTCTCGCCAGGCGCTCGAGGCGATCCACCAGGCTGCCGAGATGGCGTCGACCTGGCGCTTCCGGGCGCTGGCGGCCCTCGCGAGTCTCGAGCTGCGGGCGGGTGACGCGCCCGCCGCCTCGCGAACATACGACCGTCTCTTCGACGAGTTTCGCGATGAGCTCGACCGCAAGTCGACCCGGCCGTCGCGGCTTCACCTCGTGATCGCGCACGCCCGCGCGCTGCGCGAGTCCGGCCAGGACGAGCGCGCGCTGTCGCTCGTCGCCGACGCGCTGGGCGATCTTGTCGACGGCTCGCTGCGACCGGAAACGATCGGCGAGGAGCGTTTCTTCGCGCGCGCCGCCGAACGACTGGTCGAGTCGCTCGGCAGCGACGGCGTTCACGCGGGATCGGCCGGACTCGGCGAGCTGCTCTCCGCCCATCGACGCCGACTGGAGCTCCGGCAATCGACCGGATCGCCCGACCTGTGGCGCACCATCGCCGCGCGAATCCGTGTCGCGGCCGCGTCGAGCGCTTCCCCCGTTCCGGCCCGACTGGTCGAGGGCGGGCCGACAGCGCGTCGGATCGTCGTCTGGCGCCCCGCGCCCGGCGCGGACGGCGACGGCGGCCTCACGGCCATCGGCTTCCTGACGCCCCCCGGCGCCGTGAGAGACTTCGTCGGCGGCCTGCTGACCCCGTCCGACGGCGACGACAGCGACTTCGTCTTCCGCGTGCTCGACGACGCGGACACGGACGGCGCGCCGATCGCAGCCCTTCCGGGCGAGCTCGGCTTCCTTCGCATCGGCCTCGAGGAGGAGCCCTGGCGACGCCGCCTGCGCGTCGCGCGACGTCCGTACCGCGTCGCCGGCGTGCTGATCCCCGCGCTCGGCGCCGGCATGATCCTGGCGCTGGTGATGTTCTGGGTCGGGTACCGGCGCGAGCGGTTCCTCTCGAAGATGAAGACCGACTTCGTCGCCAACGTGTCGCACGAGCTCAAGACGCCGCTGGCGCTGATCCGGCTCTTCGGGGAGACGCTCTCGCTTGACCGCGTGCCGGACGACGCGCGCCGGCGCGAGTACTACGAGATCATCACGCGGGAGAGCGAACGACTGACCCACCTCATCAACAACGTCCTCGACTTCGCCAGCATCGAGGCGAACCGCAAGTCGTACGACCTCGTGCCGACCGACATCGGGCGCGTCGTCGCGGACACCGTGAAGACCTATCAGTTCCACCTCGAGGAGAAGTCGTTCCGGCTCGAGACCGAGATCGCCGGGGATCTGCCGTCGTGTCTCGCCGACGCCGATGCCGTCGCGCAGGCGTTGATCAACCTGATCAACAACGCGGTGAAGTACTCGACGGATCGCAAGGAGATCACCGTGCGCGTGCGCAGCGACGGGGGGTGGGTCAGGATCGAGGTCTCCGATCGCGGCGTCGGCATCCCGCCGGAGGATCTGCGGCGCATCTTCGAGGACTTCTATCGCTCGAAGGCAGCCCGGAGCCTGGCGCGTCGGGGCACCGGACTCGGCCTCGCCGTCGTCCAGCACATCATGCGCTCTCACGGCGGGCGCGTCGAGGTCCGCAGCGAGCCGGGCGAGGGCAGCACGTTCACGCTGGCGCTCCCGGCGCGCACCGGCGGGACGGAGCGCGCCGGGACGGGCGGAACGGAGCAGAGCGGGACGCGTCGAAGCGGAGGACACGGAGGATGACCAGAGCGGAGAAACGGCCGCCGTCGAATCCGAAGATCCTCGTCGTCGAGGACGAGCCGGACATGGCCTCGGGACTGCGCGACAACCTCGAGTTCGAGGGGTACGATGTCATCGTCGCGCCGGACGGCGAGGCCGCGATCAGGGCAGCGCTCGACGAGCACCCGAGGCTGGTGATCCTCGACATCATGCTCCCCGGCATGAGCGGGTTCGACGTCTGCAACAGTCTTCGCAAGAAGGGATTTCGCGCGCCGATCCTGATGCTCTCGGCGCGCGGACAGGAGGTCGACAAGGTGCGCGGCCTCGAGCTCGGCGCCGATGACTACGTCACGAAGCCCTTCAGCGTCGCGGAGCTGCTCGCGCGCGTGCGAGCGGCGTTGCGCCGCAACGAGGAGTTCGCCGCGCCCGTCGACCTCGACGGCGAGATCGAGATCGGCGGCGCGCGCATCTCGCTCGTCAAGAACAGGGTCGTTCGCGGGCGTCGCGAGCACCCGCTCGGCCACTACGAGACGGAGATCCTCAAGATGCTCCTGTCGAACCCCGGCGAGGTGGTCTCGCGAGTCGTCCTCCTGAAGGAGATCTGGGGCGTCGAAAACGAGCCGACGAATCGCAGCGTCGACAACCACATCGTCAGCCTGCGGAGAAAAATCGAGGCCGACGCCTCGAAACCGAAGCACATCGTCACGGTGCACGGGTTCGGATACAAGTTCGTGCCATGATCGACCGACTCGATCGACTCGCAAAGCGGCGGGCGGTGCGCGGCGGCGCGATCGCCATCGCCGCGCTGGTGATGGCGCTGGCGTCGCGTGGGGCCGCGTCTGCCGGCGACGGGAGCGGCACCGACGTCGAGTTGCTCCTCGAGGAGGGGTTCTTTCACGAGACCACGCTGAACGACCCCGCTGCCGCGATCGACCTCTACACGCGCGTGCTGCGCACGCCGGGCGTCTCCGCGCGCGACGCGGCCGCGGCGCACCTGCGCACCGGGATCTGCTTCCACCTCCAGGGGCGCCTCGAGGAGGCCGAGCGCGAGTTCCGCACCGTGCTCGAGCGCTTCGCGTCGGAGCCCGAGGCCGGGCGCGTCGCGGCTCGCTACCTGAGGGTCGGCTCGCGAGGACACCCGGCGCGCTTCATGTCGCCCGAGACCATCGTCTACGCCGAGATCGTCGACCTCGCCGGGCAGGTCGGTTTCCTCTCCGGGCTGCTGCGCGGTTCGCCGCTCGAGAATCCGGTCGACTACTACCTGTCGCGCGCCGGACGGGAGCGCCCGTCGACCGGCGAGCTCGCCCCGCCGCGGGACGACGACCTCGCCCGCCTGCGCGCCGTGCTCAATCTCGGGTTCCTCAAGGAGCTCCAGAAGATGGAGGGCTTCGCGCTCGGCTTCTCGTCGTTCTCGAGCGACGCGGCCGAGTACGTCGGCGTGTTCCTGCCGGGAACGAGCGACGTCTCGCGCGGGCTGATCAAGGCGATCCTCACGGTCGCGATCGAGGACGTGGCCGACGATGTCGAGGGCACGCCCGTCTTCCGCCTGAGGCAGGACGACCCGCCGCCCGATGGCGATCCGCAGGATCCGTTCTTCATCGCCATGGACAGCGGCGAGGAGGTGGTGTTCTTCGGGCCCTCGCTCGACCTCGTCCGCGGGGCGATCCAGCGGTATCGCTCGCCGTCGGCTCTCGACACGCTGGCCGAGGTGCCGGACTTCCAGCGAGCCCTGTCGGCGCGCGCCGGCAGCTCTCTCTTCGCGTATCTGCGGACGCCGGGCCTGATGGACAACCTGAGGCGCGTGGTCAGCGGCGGAGACCTCGCCGGGCTCGAGGCGCTCGCCGCGCTGCTCGACGTCGAGAGACTCGAGTCGACCACCCTGACGTTCTCGCGATCGGGCGACGCCGTCCGGCTGGCTCTCCGCGCGCGCGTCGGGGACGAGAGCGACGTGTGGCGCGCGATCCTCTCGCCGCCGCTGACGCCGGACCTCTTCCGCCTCGTCCCACCGGAGCCTCTCGGATTCCTCGCGGTGTCGATGCCGGACTTGCCGCAGCGCGCCAGGACGATCGCCGGGGCCGTGGCCGAGCGCGTTCCGGAGGTCGTCGAGGCGGTCCCCCTCGAGCTCCGCGCCATCCTCGGGCTCGACGCGGAGGCGGAGGAGCGCCGACCGGGCGCCGCGAGGCTGCGCGACGTCGCCGAGCGGGTGCTCTCGCGCCTCGAGAGCCTCGTGGTGGTGCAGCCGCGAGCCGTCGCGGGCGAGCAGGCGCTCTCCTTCTGCATCGGTCTGCGGATCACGACCGACGCCGGCGAGGGCGCGCGCCTGATCGCGGACCTCGAGCAGCTCCTCGGCGCTCTGGCGCACGCGGCGTTCCGGACGCGCGCGAGCACGGTGTTCTTCGACGACGGCCGGCCGCGTCGCTTCCTCGGGCGCGAGGTCACGCCGAGGGTGATCGAGCCGGTCCCCGGATTCCGCTCCGGCTACGTCCACCTCGCCGAGCCGCTGGCGTCCGGACGGCAGCGACACCTCGTCGTCGTCGCTCCGCGTCTCGGCGCCCTCGACGCCGCGCTCGCCGGCGACGGCGAGGTCGACTTCCCGGAAGACCAGGAGCTCGCCGGCCGGTCGAAGATCCTCTCGCTGAGACCGCGGGACATCGACGCCGTCTTCGGCGCGTTCTCGGGGCGACCGAGAAACCCGCTGAAGACCTTCCTCTCGAGGACGCCGCGGGTCCTCGTGTACACCCTCGAGTCCGCGCGCGGGCTGTCGCTCGAGCTCACCATCCCGGAGGCCGCGCCGGTCCTGCGCGAGCTCCTCCGGGAGCTGCCCACCCGACGACCGGCGACCGGCGAGGAGGAGCGATGAGCTTCACGCGGGGGAGCTTGACGCGGGGGAGCTTGACGCGAGCGATC
>JBFFXF010000315.1:0-8042 GCA_041569895.1 Planctomycetota bacterium
CGTCCCGGCGCGTCCTCGCCCCAGAACGACTCCCAGTTGGTGTCGCCGCCGACCAGCCGGATGCGCGCCTCGACGACGACGCAGTCCGCCAGCAGGGAGTTGAAGCCCTTCGAGAAGAACGGGTCGCCGCCGGTCGTCTCGAGCTTGAGCAACCCGCCCTCGACCAGCAGGGGGCTGATGCGATTGTTGGGGATCCAGCCCTCGGTGTCGCCGTCGGTGTCGAACTCGCCGATCGACACGGGATTCTCGAGCTCGTCGGGAGGATCGACGGTCACCGTCGGCCGGCCGAGCACCGAGAGGAGGATCGTCGTGCTCGCCTCCGGGAAGTCATCGTAGGTCGCGAAGATCGTGTACTCGGTCCGCGGGCTCAGCGCCACCGGCGTGCCGAAGATCTCGCCGCGGATATCGTCGAGGATGAGATCCGGCGGCAGGTCGGGCACGACCTCGAACGAGGTCGGCGCGGGACCGAAGATGTTGGGCGTCAGGGTCGGGATCGGCTGGTTGACCGGGAATGCAGCCCGCGTCACGTTGTACGTGAAGAACGGGTTGCTGACCGTGATGCTGATCGTCGTGTCGTCGCTCGAGCCGTCGGGGAAGGTGGCGGTGACGACGTAATCGGTCGCCGGGCTGACGGCTTCCGGCGTGCCGGTGATCTCACCGACCAGCGGGTCGAGCTCGAGTCCCGCCGGCAGGTCGGGGGCGATCTCGAAGCCGGTCGGCGTCTCGATGCGCGTGATCGGCTGGTTCGGCTGGATCTCGGTGCCGACGATGTAGACGGCCCGATCCGTCGTGTAGCCGACGAGCGCCGGCACCGGGATGTCGGCCGGGTCGTTCGGGTCGGTGCCGGCGGCGACCTCGCGACCGTCGTCGAACCCGTCACCGTCGGTGTCGGGATCGTCGGGGTCGGTGCCGGTGTCCCGCGGACCGAGGAAGAATCCGGTGTTGGTCTCGACCGTGTCCGGGAGGCCGTCCCCGTCGCTGTCGGGCGAGATCGTGCCGATGCGGCAGTAATCGACCTCGAGCCGGTTCCCCGGTCCGGCGCCCGGATCGATGCGCACGTGAGTCAGCGGGCTCGTGATCACCGTGCTGAGGTCGAACTGCAGGATATGAAACTCCCCGTCGGCGACTCCCGGCTGGAATCCGAAGCGCCGCCCCGCCGAGAATCCCGGCGCCGCCTGCTCGCCCCAGAAGAGCTCCCATGCCGCGTTGCCGTTGCTGATGATGCGGATGCGGAACTCGATCAGACCGAGCTGCGTCTCCGTGCCCAGGATGTTGGAGCGGAAGAAGTGCGGGTCGCCGCCGACGGTGGTGACGTCGAGGACCCCGTTGGCGACCGCGAGCGTCACTCCCGGGTTCGAGGTCCAGCCCTCGAGCTCGCCCGTGATGTTGAACTCCCCGGCCGAGACGAAGTCGTTGATGGTGTCGACGGGATCGATGGAGAGCTGCGGCACGCCCCGGACCTCGATGGCGATGGTGGCGAGCGCGTCGGGGAAATCGTCGTAGCTCGCGATCACGGTGTACTCCGTGCGCGGACTCGGCTCGAAGGGCGTCCCGAAGATCTGCCCGGTGCCGCCGTCGATGACGAGGTCGAGCGGCAGATCCGGGTCGATCTCGTAGGCGATCGGCTCGACGCCGAAGATCGTCGGCGAGATCGCCGGCACGAACTGGTTCACCATCAGCCGTAGCTCCGCGCTCGGGTACTCGATGAACGGGTTGCGGACCTCGATATTGATCACCGCGTCGTCCGTGATGTCGCCGACGAAGGTCGCCGTCACGGTGTAGTCGGTCGCGGGGCTGACCTCGGAGGGCGTCCCCGAGATGCGGCCGCTGGCGGGGTCGAACTCGAGACCGGGCGGGAGATCCGGCGTGATCGCGAAGCCCGTCGCCACCGCGCCGCTGACCAGCGGGTCGTTGGGGTCGATCGGGTCGTCGACGATATAGAGCGCGCGATCGCGGGTGTAGCCATCGAGCGATGCCACGGGGAAGTCGCCGGCGTCGTTCGGGTCGGTGCCCAGCGCGACCTCGGTGCCGTCGTCGAAACCGTCGCCGTCGGTGTCCGCGTTGTTCGGATCGGTGCCCGTGTCACGTCGATTCGCGAAGACGCCCGTGCCGGTCTCGACGCGATCGGGCAGGCCATCCTCGTCCGCGTCCGGCGACACGGCGCCGATGCGGACGTAGTCGACCTCGATCCGCGTGCCGACGTCCGCGCCGGTGTCGAGACGCACGTCGGTGAGGCGCGTCGTCAGCCTGTCGACGAGGTCGATCTGGTAGATGTGGAACTCGTTGTCGTCGGTGATCGGCGAGAACGTGAAGTTGCGCGCTCCGGAGAATCCCGGCGCCGCCTCCTCGCCCCAGAAGATCTGCCACTGTGTCCCGTCGGTGGAGAGCACGCGGATGCGGAACTCGACGCGCGTCATGTCGGCGAGCGTGCCGACGATGCCGTTGCGGCGGAAGAACGGGTCGCCGCCGGTGCTGGTCGCCTCGAGGACGCGGTTCGCCACCTCGAGGGTCATCGAGTTCGCCGCCCAGCCCTCGAGATTGCCCTCCTCGTTGAACTCGCCGATCTGGATGTAGTCGTTGAGCGGCGCGGCGGGGTCGATCTCGATCACCTGCGCGCCGGCCGGGCCCGCGAGCGTGGCGAGGATCGCGACGGCGACCACGAGCCGGACGCCGGGCAAGATTCGCGGGGTGGAGGGAGGCGGGGAAACGAGACGACGGGGCGATGACTCGAGCGTGAGCATGGCGCACCTCGGCGGAAAGCGGAGAGTTTCCGGGACCCGTTCGACCAGTGACCCCAGGCTAAACGAACGTCTCCGATCGATCCACCCGAAACCCGCAGCGAAAACGCTGTCCGAGGGCGGTACAGTTTTCGCGCCGCGAGCACGCCGTCGTGCACATCGTATACTTCTCCGGAACGCGTCTGGAACGTGCGGCGGGGCTCGCGCGAGCACTTCACATGTTCGAGGGTCCCGGATCGAGCACGCGGCGGGCGCTCCCCGTCCTGACCATCTCGACGCTTCTCGCGGCTTGCTGCGTCGTCATCGGCGGCGTCCTCGGCTGCGGTGGCTACGACGGCTACTCGATGGGCCTCGCCAAGGAGGGGGAGGTCTCGACGCTGACCACGGCGACACAGGTCACGGACGTCACCGGTAACGACGCGGTCGACCCCGAACCGCTCCTCCTGGCGGCGGATGGCTCGCTCTACTTCTTCGACGCGGTCTCTCGCTCGGTCGTCAATCTCGCCACGGATGGCACGGCGACCCTGTTCACCTCGCAGACGGACCTCACCACCGTCACCGCCATGACGCCGGCGCTGCTCGGCCCGCTCGACCAGATCGGCGCCGGAGGCGCCCTCGCGGATGAGCTCATCTGCGCCGACTCGATCTCGGGTCTCATCATCCGCATCGACAGCGCCGGCACCCCGGTGGTGCACGTCACCGAGGCGGACATCACGGCCGTCACCGGCGAGACCGGCGCGGCGATGCGACTGCCGCGCTCGCTGACCCACGACGGCATGGAGCTCGACGCGGTCATGGCGCAGGACACGGTCAGCGGCGACATCCTGAAGATCGACGACCTCGGCGTCGTCACGGTGCTCGTCGACCAGAACGACATCGCCACCGAGTCCGGACTGCCCGTCGAGGACGCCGTCGTCGCGGAGTGGACCCGCGGACCGGACAGCGGCAGCCACTTCGGCCGGCTCGACGGGTCGAATCACGTCATCCGCGTGCAGATCGACGGCACCATCGATCGCCACGTCGACGGGACTGCGCTCGTCGACCTCTTCAGCGACATCACCGATCTGCGCCTCCTCGGAGTCGCGGCGCACTCGGACGACACGCTCTTCCTGCTGGTCGGCGAGGTGACGATGGGCGCCGGGATCGCGGAGGTGTCACCGGACGGGTCGGAGGTGAGCGTCTTCGCCGACTCGAAGGACTTCGAGTTCCTGCTCGGCGCGTCGTTCGACGTCGTCCACATCGGCGTCTTCGGCGACGGGCTCCCCTACGCCATCGACGGCGTCTCGGACCAGGTGCTGGCGTTCTCGATCTTCGGCAAGCCGGGCGTCTTCGCGTCGCAGGAGGAGATCGAGACGGTCACCGGCGAGACCGCGCCGGTGCTGTCAGTGAGCACAATACGGGGGGCCCTCGACGAAATCGCCTTCTTCGAAACCAAATCGGAGAGCTTCCTCACCGTCATCGAGATCGACTAACGGTTTAGAAGGAAAGCAGGAAGAAAAAGGGAGAGCACGAAACGAGTTTTGGCGTTGGAGGCTGTGGCGAACTCGGAGACGCCGTCGAGAAGCGAGCGTCGGTGACGCTTTTGAGAACCACGTGACGCTGACTCCGTTCGCAGAGCGAGCGAATCTGAGCCACTTCAGTCCACCCGTTTCCTGCGTTCCCGAGTTTCCTGCCTTCCTGCTGAGTCGTCCGGCTGCAAGCCTCCGAAGTCGACTCTCCCTGCCGGAGTCTCGGTTTTCATCGCCCCCGCAGCCACCGCCTGAGCTCGGAGATGCCCCGTGCCCTCGACGCCAGGTCCGCCATCGGGTCGAAGACGTCCGGCGGGCGCGCGGTCTCGCGCAGCGCTGCCCAGGCGGCGCGGCGGATCTCGGGGTCCGGATCGGTGAGCGCCTCGACGAGGAGCTCGGTGCGGCGCACGGAGGGCTGTGACTCGACGATGCCGAAGAGACACACGGCGCGGACCTCGACGTTCTCCTCGTCCCGCATTCGACGCCCGAGGATCTCGACCGTGCGCGGGTTGCGCATCCTCGAGAGCACCGACGCGCTCGCCAGGCGTGCCATCGGTCGTGGGCTCGCGATCGTCCCCTCGAGGCTGTTGCTGATACGGCTGTTCTCTCCGTAGGCGGAAAGTCCCTCCTCGACGATCCGCAGGATGCCCTCGTCGCGACTCCGCTCGAGCGCGTCGAGGAGGTACGGGATGCCGCGCGGGTCCTTCCAGATCGACAGGATGCGCGCCAGCACGGCGACCACGCGGTCGTCCCCGGAGACCACCGGATCATCGAGGAAGTAGGCCACCACCTCGCTCCCCTGCTCCTTGCCGAGCGCGAGGAATCGATTGATCCCCTCCTGCTGCTCCTCGGCGCGGTAGCTCGCGAGCTGCGAGATGATCCTGGTGTTCTCCTTGACCCACTGGGCCGGCGTCTGCTCGCGCTCGGGGGTCCCGCAACTCGCGAGCGCGGCCGCGGCGACCAGCAGCAACCCGACGGGTCCGGCGTGCGCCCGCCGCGTCTCGCGTGCCACCAGTCGCGCCCTTCCCCTCATGCGTCGTCCTCCGTCGTCAGCGCGGTCCACTTCTGCTCGAGCTCCCGGAGTCGCCTGGCGCGCTGCGAGATGGTCACCGTCGTCTCCACGAACTCCTCGAGGTCGGTCTCGAGGCTGCCGAAGTTCGGCGCGCCGGTGGCGAGGTAGCGCTCCTCGAGGTTCTCCTGGAAGTACGTCGCCATGGTCAGGAAGTTGATCCGCGCCCGCGCGAGCACCTCGAAGAACTCCCCATAGTCATCGGTGTTGATCGCGTCGGACGCCGGCATCAGCTTCTGGTAGAGCTTGCGGACCTCGCTGGCGAACTCGCCGTGGTCCGCGGACTCGATGCCGTTGCGCCGGACGTAGTCCGCGAAGTGGCGCACGGTGCGCTTCTCCGCGACGCGTCGCAGCAGGTCGATGGTCGCCGCCGAGAGCTCCCGCGATTCGCCGGCGCGCAGCACCCGCCCGCCCTTCTCCGCCAGCGTCTTGTACTTGTCGTAGGAGAGCGTCATTCGATACGGCGTCGTCGGCAGCACGATCTCGCGTCGCGGCACGACGATGTCGTCGTACTCGAGCGGCTCGTTGAGCTCCTTGATGTTCTCGATGACGATCGCCGCAGCCTTGAAGTAGATCTCCTTCTCGTGGTCCGGCCAGTAGTAGACCGAGCGCTCGGGGAACCTGCGCTGCAGCCACGTCAGCTTCGCCGCCTCGTCCGGCATGTACTCGTCGAAGATGTTGAGCTTCGACACCAGCTTGCGCTTCTTGACGATGTTGAGGAGCGTCAGGTCCATCACCTCCTGCTCGGTGAACGCGTCGCCCTGGACCATGGCGGGCAGCTTGGTGATCGGATCGATCCCCCAGACGTCGCTGCCCTTGATGATGTGACGGTCGTTGAAGAGCACGCTGTCGAACGTGTCGAAGTGGAGCGACTCCTTCGGCGTCGCGGCGCGGTCGACGCCCGTCTCGCTGAGGATGTGCGGCGTCACGACGAGGATGATCTCGGTGCGCCTGTTCTCCTTCAGCGTGCGGCTGAAGAGCTTCCCGAGCACCGGGATCTCGCCGAGGATCGGCACCATCGAGCGCGACTCGAACTCCTCCTCGCTGATCAGGCCGCCGAGGATGATCGGGCGGTGGTTCTTGACCAGCGGCATGCCGGTGAAACGGCGGCGCGCGACGATCGGGACGCCCGCGAGGTCCTCCTCGAAGACGCGCTCGCGGCCGCGAAGCTGGTTCGAGACCACCTCGAGCTGCAACGCGATCTCGTCCTCGTCGCCGGCGATCTTCGGCCGCATGTTGAGCGTGAAGCCGACGTACTGCGTCGTCACGCGGTTCACCTCGGTGACGAAGTTGCCGCCACTCGTCTCGCGCGTCACTCCGGTCGACTCGAAGGTCGGGACCTCCTCGCCGATGTGGAGGATGCTCGGACGGTCGTCGAGCGTGAGGATCTTCGGTCGCGCCTTGACGCGCGCGTCGCCGGTGCGCACGAGGTAGTGGACGCGGGCGAGAAAACGCCCGGAGAGGTCGATGCTGGTGTCATCGAAGAGATACGTCAGGCCCTCCTCGACGACTTCCGGCACGAACACGCCGTCGCGTCGCGCCCCGGCGATCCCCGGCTGCTTGATCGCCTCGCCCGGGAACGGGCCGGCGAAATCGACGATCGAGTGGCGTCCGCCGAGCTGCACCGAGTCGATACCGATGTCGGTGATCTTGTCGGCGTTGAGCTCGATGAGCTGCACCTCGATCATGATCTGCCGAGCCGGCCGGTCGATCGAGTCCACGAACGCGCGGATGCGCTCGATGTCATCGGGCGTGCCGACGGCGACGATCACGCCGCGCTCCTCCGTCGACGCCGTGTTGGTGAAATCGATCGTCTTCTGGTTGTCGAGCTCGCCCTTGCCGGTGGAGACCGGCGGCGGCGAGAACGGATCGGTCCACGGCAGCTCGAAGACGTAGGGCACCTTGGCGGGCACGTCGAGCGGCGCCGTCTGGCCCGCCGCCAGGCTCCCCTGCGCGTAGACGCTGTGCTTGTGCGTCGAGATCGTCTGCCACTTGTTCCCCTTCTGCTCCTGCGTGGTGACGGTCTCCTCGACGCGGTCCCACACGTTGCAGAGCCCGGCCATCGTCAGCGACTCGATCATCACGCCGACGTCGACGTAGCGCGGGCGGATGGTGACGCGCTCGAGCCGGAGCTCGAGGTCGTCGTAGCGGTCGGCGAGCGCCCTGAGCTGCCCGATCACCGCGTCGTCGCCGAAGAAGAGCACGGTGCGCGGCTTGCCCTCGACGGCGACGATGTGCCCGCCGCCGACCAGGTCGGCGAAGTCGGCCTTGAGGAAGTTGACGAAGTCGGCGGCCGTCTTGTGGAAGAACGTGTAGAACTCCGTCTTCCCCTCCGGACGCGGCGGCTTCGCGGGCGCCGGGGTCTCGGGTGTCGCCGCCTCCGGCGTCGCCGGCTCGGCTTGCGGCTTCTCGGGCGCTTCGGTCTCCTGCCCTCCCTCCTGGGGCACGGCGGGCGAGCGCGTCGCGACGCGGGCGGGCTCGGGCGCCGGGGGCGGCCCGTCGTCCTGCGGATCGATCGCCCGCGCGATCTCGTCGAGCGCGCTCTCGAGGTCTCCCGGGCCGCCCTCGACGGGATCCGGTGTGGTCTGCGCGGTCGCCGGCGCGGGCTCGGGATCTCCGGCGGGAGCGGCGGGCTCCTCGACGGGGCTCTCCCGCGACTCGCCATCCGGCGCACCGGCAGGCTCCTCGCCCGGAAGCGCGCCGCGAGACGCGAGCATCTCGCGCAGC
>JBFFXF010000316.1:0-8003 GCA_041569895.1 Planctomycetota bacterium
CAGCGCCCAGGCGCCGTCGCGCCGGAAGGGCACGTCGAGGCCGAGGTTGACGCCGACGCCGAAATCGTCGTCGCTGGTGGTGAGCACGTTCCTGCCGAGCGTGCTGAGGAGTGCGTTGTCGTAGTCGATCAGGCCGACCACCGGTCCGAGGTACAGGTCGACCCGGCTGGCGGGGCCGCCGTGCTCGCCATCCAACGAGAAGCCGAGTTCCTGCGCGGCGACGTGAACGACGACGGAGCCATCGACATCAGTGATCCGATCAGCGCCCTCTCCTTTCTTTTCCTGGGAACCTCGGAGCTCCCTTGCAAGGACGCCGCCGACGCCAACGATGATGGCACCGTGGACATCTCCGATCCGATCGCCGACATCCGTTACCTGTTCCGGGACGGCGTCCCGCTGCCGGAGCCGTTCGGTGGCTGCGGTCGAGACCCGACGGAGGATCCGCTCGGCTGCGATTCGTACAGCGCCTGCCCGTGAACGCGTGGCGAGCCGTTCGTCGGCTGTGGGTTGAACGTCCCCTACCCCCGAGCAACGCCCGGTTGGGCCATAGATCGTTCTGCGCTGAGTTGGGCTGATTGACCGCGCGACGGCCTCACGCCGCTTCCCGCCCGGTGGTGGAGCCGACCCGCGACGTCGGGGCCGAGATCGGCGGAGTCCGGGACCCGGGCCCGGTTTGCCCACTTTTCGCGAGAGACCGCCCCCGCCGGGGCGCTCTCCCCACGAGACGCGCTGCGTTTCCAGCGCAGGCATTTCGTGTTCTGTTCGGGTATCGCCTGCGTTCGAATGACCGGAGACTCCAGAGGACACTCGACATGAGACACGCGGCTTCCCTGATGCTTCTCCAGGCGTTCACCCTCGGCGCGACCGCTGCCTCGGCCGAGCCCGTCGCCGTCGGACACCCCTCGTTCATGAGTCCGCACGCGTCGCCGATCGCCACCGACGGTGGACGGGTCTTCGTCGCCAACACGCCGTCGGACACCGTCGACGTCATCGACGTCGAGACGCGGAAGATCCTCGCTCGCGTCCCGGTCGGCGTCGATCCGGTCAGCGTCGCGGTGCGGCCGGACGGCAAGGAGATCTGGGTCTCGAATCACGTCTCCGATTCGGTGAGCGTGATCGATGCCGATCGCGCCAGCCCGACGTACCTCCGGGTCATCGCCACCGTGCAGGAGTTCGATCCGGAGACCAGGGCGACTCGCTTCGACGAGCCGGTGGGGATCGCGTTCGCGGGGAACGACAAGGCGTACGTCGCGCTGTCGTCGGAGAACGAGATCGCCGTGGTCGACGTGGCAACCCGCGAGGTCACGAAGCGACTCACCATCACCGCCCAGGACCCGCGCGCCATCGCCGTTCGCGGGAATCGACTCTACGTCATCCCGTTCGAGTCGAACAACAAGACGCAGCTCTCGGGGGGCACCGGCGAGATCGACGGCGATCTGGTGACCTTCAACGCGTGGGAGCACTCGGTCGCCAACAACAACGTCCTGTCGATCGGTCACGTCGTCGACATCGTCAAGCATCCGCGCGTTCCGGATCGAGACCTCTACGTCTTCGACACCGGCACGGACGAGCTCGTCGAGGTCGTCGACACGCTCGGCACGCTGCTCTACGGGCTCACGGTCGACTCTCGAGGTCGCGTCTTCATCGCCCAGGCCGACGCGCGCAACGAGGTCAACGGACGCTCCGGCACGAAGAAGCACGGGCTCGCCGAGCTCGGCAACCGCGCCTTCCTGAACCGCATCACGAGCGTCCGCCTCGAGGGCGAGTCGCCGCGGACGCCCGAGTTCGTCGACCTGGAGCCGCTGCCGCCCGAGGATCCGGCGCCGGGCAAGGCGCTGGCGACCCCGTTCGCCATCGAGATCAGCCGCGATGACTCGACGCTGGTGGTCTCCGCGGCGAGCTCGGACACGGTCTTCACGGTGGACGCGGCCAGCGGCGAGGTGCTCGGTCGCGTGCGCGTCGGCGCCGTGCCGCGAGGCATTGCGCTGGAGCATAGCGAGGGGGGCAAGGCCTCCCGGGCCTGGGTCCTCAACGCCGTGGCGAACTCCGTCTCCCTGCTGGACGTGTCCGACCGCGCCCGTCCCGCCGTCATCGACACTCTTCCGCTCGAGGACCCGACGCACCCGGCGGTCAAGCGCGGACGCATCGCGTTCAACACGGCCTCCGCCTCGACGAACGGGACGTTCTCCTGCGCGAGCTGCCACCCCGACGGCCACACCGACCAGCTGCTCTGGGTCCTGAAGACCCCGATCGTCACCGGCGGCGACCAGATCATGCCCCGCTCGACGATGCCGATCCGCGGCCTGCGGGACACCGCCCCCTTCCACTGGGACGGCATCCCGGGCGACCCCTACGGGGGGAACAACAGCGCCAACGTCCACCGCTCGGTCCCGCCGAACAGCAGCCTCGACGACCCGACCAGCGCCACGCGTCACCTCATCGACGGCGGACTGGCCACCACGATGAGCAAGGTCGGAGACACCACGGTCAACGACGAGGGCAAGGCCGGCGCTCTGTCCGCGGCCGAGCGCGACGACCTGGCGACGTTCCTCCTCGCCGTGCCGTATCCGCCGGCGCAGCGGCGCCCGTACACCAACGTGGTCTCGAGCGAGGCGAAGGAGGGGTTCAAGCTCTTCCACATCGACGGCGACCTCGACGGCAAGGCGGTGCCGAACGTCTGCGGCAACTGCCACCGGATGCCGTTCTGGGTCAGCACCAACACGCCCGGAACCGGGATGGACGCGCCGACCTGGCGGGGCGCCTACGACCGGTTCCTGATCCTGCCGCAGGGCCGGCTGAACATCATCGACTTCGATTTCTACAGTCGGGTCGCGGAACGCGGCATCCCCGAGCGCAGCGTCTGGCAGTTCTCGTGGGCCGGGCGCCGCCGCTTCGATCCCGTCTGGAACATGGTGCTCGAGGGGAGCACGGGATTCTCCGGATCCTTCGCACGCCAGGTGACGCTCGGCAAGGACACGGTGGACGACGACCTCACCGGCGACCTGCTCGATGCGCTCGAGCTCTCCGCCGGCGAGGGGGCGATCGTCCTCGAGTGCGACGGCGCGCTCACCGGCGAGTCGGGCGCGGAGCCCGTCGCGCTGCAGTTCGACGCGAGGAGCGGTGGAGGCGCATACCTCCGGAAGGACGGGGACCGCAGGTCGTTCACGCGACGGGAGCTGATCTCGCTCGCCTCGGCCGGCACGTTCGTCGGCACGTTCACCGGACGCCACGGCGCGAAGGCGGATGTCGACCATCCGCAGCCCGCCATCTGGACCCTCGGTCCGATCGAGCGGCAAAGCGGACGGCAGGAGTTCCCCATCCTCTTCGACGGCAGCAGCACGATGACCATCAGCGGCCGCCACCTCGACGACGACGCCTTCGTCGTGGTCGACGGGAGGCGGGTGCCCGGCTCCGTGGCCCGCGGCGACGGCGAGACCGTCCAGGTGACGCTGTCGAAATTGCCGCCGGTCGGCATGCACCTGCTCCAGATCCAGAACACCAGCGGCCTGGTCAGCAACGACTTCATCTTCCACGTGACGGAGGACGCGGAGGCCGCGGCGGAGCTGAAGCGCGTCACCGATGCGGCGCACGTGGACACGAGGTCGGCGCTGGCGACGGCGGCCGCGAGGGGCGACCTCGAGGAGATCGACAGGCTCCTCGAGGGCGGAGCGCGAATCGACGCGAGGCAGCCACGCGGGGGATCGACCGCCCTCAGCAACGCGGCGCTGCATGGCCGCCTCGACGTCGCCCGGCACCTGATCGAGCGCGGGGCGAAGGTCGAGGCCACCAACAGGGACGGCAACACGCCGCTCCACGTCGCGGCGTTCCTCTGCAACACCGAGATCGTGCAGCTGCTTCTCGACAGGGGCGCGTCGGCCCTGACGAAGAACGGCCGCGGCGAAACGGCGATCGACGTCGTCTCGTCGCCCTGGACGGAGCAACTGGCCGGCTTCTACACCGGAATTGCCAGCGCGGTCGGCATCGAGATCGACCTCGAGCGCATCCAGAGAGACCGCCCCAGGATCGCCAGCCTGCTCCGGGAGCGCGCCGGCATCCGGAGGCAGCGATTCTGACGGACGGATCGATCGCGCGAGCCGCGAGGGAAAGATCTCACGCCGCGAAGTTCGACTCCGCGTAGCCGAGCAGGGTCTGCTGCGCGCGGCGCTTGCCGTCCTCGACGGCGCGCTCGATCTCCTCCGCGTTGCGCGCGGCGGCCTCGCGGCATTCGCGAATCTTCTGCCTCGACGTCGTCTGGTACTCGACCACGACGTCGACGAGCTTCTTGAGGACCTCCGCTCGAACCGTCACGCCATGCGCGGCCTCGAGCGCCTTCCCCTCCAGCTTGCCGCTGATCTCGGCGAGCGTCTCGAGGCTCTTGTTGACGCCCTCGGTCATCGCGTTGACCGTCTGGGTCGTCTCGTGCAGGCCGAGCTGCGACGTGTACGTCGCCGCGAGCGCCGTGAAGACGTGCTCGTTCGTCGAGAAGAACGTCACGGAGCGCTTGTAGACCTGTTCCTTGGCGTCGTGCGTCTGCTGCAGCTTCGCGATCACCGTCTCGCCGACGTTGTAGCTGATCTTCAGGTGCTCGGCGATGTCCGTCACCAGCTGCAGCTTCTTCTCCTCGGCGGCGAGCGTCTGCTGGGCCCGATCGCGGGCGAGCTGCAACTGCGCGCTCCTCGCCTGATCGTCCTGTCCGGCCTTCTCCACCGCCGACTGGGCGTCTCGCAGACCCTGCCGGGCGCCCTCGACGATCTTCGCCTGCGCGTCCTTCGCCCCGTAGGCGAGGCTCTCGGCCTCTTTCACGGCGCCCCGAAACTCCATGTAGGCCTCCAGGATGCGCTCCTCGCTCTTGAGGTGCGCCGCGGTGTCGCCCGCCACGGCCTGATAGGTCTTCTCGATCCGGTCGAAGCGCTTCGGCACCCCGCCCCGGACGAGCTTCATCCAGAGGTTCGAGATCTTCTCGCCCATGTCGATGGTCCCGTCATCGAGCTGGCCGATCATCTTGCGGGCGTCGTTGACGATGGAGTCGAAGAGTGCGGAGATCTTCTCGTAGCGCGCCGCGATCTTCATGTCCTTGATCTCGTTTCGGACGAGCTCGTTGAAGGACCCCATGTACTCCATGACCCGGGCGATCGCGGTGATGTTGTCGGGGTGGACGTCGACCAGCTCCTGCAGGAGGTCCGCCATCCGAGAGGACTCGTCCTCGCTCGGCAGAATGCCGAAGCTCCTGAGAACGTCGATCGACTTGTCGAGGCTCTTCTGGATCGTTGCAACGACCATCGTCGCACCTCCTGGCTCTCAGAGATCCCACGAACTGAAACCCCTCGCAGGATACCAGAGGCCGGGGGGCCGGTCCCAGCCAATTATCCCCCTTGGCGCGCTGCCAGGACTTGATTGCGTCTCTCCTCACCCGCTGCATATCATGACGTCAGGAGCGGCAGCCCCGTCGCGGTTATCCAGATAGTCAGAGCGGATATGAACGACGAAGACCGGTCTCCACCGATCCAGCTCGAGGACACCCTGCGCTACCTCGCCGTCGCCGACGAGTTCCGCCGGCAGCGGCGCGCCGTGGAGGCGCACCTCGAGGTCACGGATCGCGAGCGCCTCCGCGAGCACCTGCTGCGGCAGTACGAGCAGGGCGGGATCGAGGAGGACCCGACGCTCATCGACGAGGCCATCGACACGGTCCTTTCACAGAAGTTCCGGTTTCGCGAGCCGAGGGGAAGCGCCCTCGAGCTCCGCCTCGCCACGTGCTACGTCCTCAGGAGGCGAATCGCGCTGTTCGTCGGTGTCCCCGCCGTCGGCATCGCCGCGGTCTTCCTGATCGTCCACCTGGTGATCGCTCACCATGAGGAGCAGAGGCTGCAAGCCGCGGAACGGGCGGTCGAGATGCGCGTCACGTCGCTCTCCCGACTGGAGGGGCGCCACCGTCTCGCCCTCGAGCAGGCGGTCGAGGACCCGCTCGGGCCGGCCCTGCTCGCGGAGGGGATCACGACCTTTCGCAATCAGATCCAGGCCGCGCAGAGTCAGCTCGACGAGGCCAGGACGTTTCTCGCGACGTATTCCCCGGCCGGCGAGCGCGTGACGCGCGCGAACTACACCGAGGTGGATCGGGAGTCCGACCATGTGGCCGACGGCCTCGACGAGGCGGGCGGATCGCTCGCGGCGGCGGAGGCGCTCCTCGAGCGCGAGCGGGGGCTCCGGGAGACGCGGGAGAGGCTCGAGACGTTGATCGCCGTCATCCGCGCCGCGGACCCGCCGGCGGCCCTGGCCGAGCAGGCGGAGAGAATCCACAAAAGCGCCCTGGCGAGTCTCGGCGAGCGCGACCTCGACGAGGCGGCGGCGCGTCACCGGGAGCTCGAGGCGATCCTCGCGAAGATCCAGGCGCTGGCGACGCTCTCGACGAGCGCGACGCAGACGCTCGAGTCGATCCGCGCCATGGCGATCGAAGACGCGGTCAAGACGGAGGCCGCCGGTCTTCACGCGCAGGCGACGCAGTTCGCGGCCGCGGCGAACGTCGAGCAGCTGCGGGCGAGCGTGGCGCAGCTCCAGGACCTCGAGCAGAGGCTCGCCCTGGAGTACGAGATCGTCATCGTCGGCGGCGTCTGGAGGTACAAGGAGGACGACCGGCGCATCAAGAACTACTACCTGCGCGTCCAGGCGATCGACAAGAACCGTCGACGACTGCGCGTGAAGATACTGAACGAGGAGAACAACCGCGAGGAGACGGTCAGCGAGTGGGCGGAGCGCGTGCCGAAGTCGGTCTACGACCGCGTCGGCGAGGACAAGAAGGACAACGGGATCATCGACGACCGGATCTTCGGCAGCAAGGTCCGTGGTGAGCTGGACGTGCGCCGAAAACACGAGAATCTGGGCCAGATAACACGCTGGTGAGAGACTGAATGCACGGCCGCGAGGTCTACGACCGCATCCGGGACACGGCGCGCGACGTCAGGCGGCAGCTCCGTCAGGCGAGAGCGGAGCTGCGGGACGCCGAGAAGGCGGTCTCCTCCCTGATGGCCGAGCGCAAGACCGCGTACGGACGGCTGACCGAGATCTACCTGCCCGACCTCGGCGGCGAGACCGTCGAGCGGATTCGCCAGCGACTGCCGGCGCTGCACGGAGAGGTGGCGGCGATCTTCGAGGCCAAGAAGGACAAGCAGGAGCAGATCGCGTTATCGCTCGTGGCGAACGAGGGGACGCGCAAGGAGCTCGACGAGAAGCTCGGCTCGGTCACGACCGAGCTCGAGAAGAAAGTCGAGGAGCGCGAGCGTCTGCAGGCGGTGGTGGACGAGGAGCTCGCGGAGAACGCTCGCTACCAGGAGGCCCTGCGGGCCTCACAGGTCGCCGGCGAGCGGCTGCAGCAGTTGGCGAGTCGCCTCGAGACCGCCATCGCGGACCGCGACGAGAAGATCCCGGCGTACGAGGACAATCGGCTCTTCAAGTATCTCCTCGATCGGCGGTACGGGACACGCGCTGATCGAGGCGGCGGTCTCACCGGTCGGCTCGACTCGTGGGTCGCGGGGCTCGTGGACTACCGCGAGCAGAAGTACAACTACGACCACCTGCGCCTGGTTCCCGACCTGCTGGAGAAGGAGGTCGCGAAGCTGACAGAGGGCTTCGAGAAGAAGGCCGCCGCGCTGAAGGAGATCGAGAACGAGTCGGCCGAACGCCACGGTCTCGACGGAGTGATCCGCGAGGGAGAGAGGCTCTACGAGGAGCGAACCGAGCTGCTGTCGCAGCTCGCGACGCTCGACGCCTCCGACGCGGACCTCATGCAGCGCAGGCAGGCGCTCGCGAACGACCGGGACGCGCACTACCACGAGGCGCTCCGCGAGTGCCAGGAATACCTCGAGGAAGCGGATCTCGAGCGGCTCCGGTCGCTGGCGCGGTCGACGGAGACGACGTCCGACGACGGTCTGACGGCGAGGATCGGCGAGATCGAGAGCACTCTCGACCGCGCGCAACCCGAGCTCCGGCGTCTCCGGGAGAGGGAGGACGAC
>JBFFXF010000317.1:0-7972 GCA_041569895.1 Planctomycetota bacterium
CCCGAGCTCGTCGACCTGGCGAAGAGGTGCCTCGCGTACGAACCTCGCGAGCGGCCGCCCGACGGGCAGGCGGTGACTCGAGCGATCCACGGCTACCTCGAGTCGCTCGAGGAGCGCACGCGGAGAGCGACGCTCGAGGCGGCGGAGGCGCGCGTGCGCGCGGCGGGGCAGCGACGCGCTCGACGCCTCTCGCTGGCTCTTGCCGGCGTGGTCATCGCGGTGCTGTCTCTGGGAGCGATGGGGTACGTCTGGATCGACGGGCTGCGGCGCGCGCGACTTCACGACGCCTCCGTCGCGGCGACGCGCGCTCTCGAGGAGGCCCTCGAGGCGCGCGCCCTCGCGAGGGCCTCGGGGCTTCTCGACCTTCCCAAGTGGCAAGCCGCGATGACCGCCGCGGAAGAAGCCTCGTCCGTCGCCAGCGGGGCCCGGTCGGACCTCCGGGAGCGGGCCAGCCAGCTCCTCTCGGACGTCACCGTGGACGTCGAGCGCGCGCGCCGGGCGAAGAACCTCGACGAGAGGAATCGCCGCCTTCTCGAGCAGCTCGAGGAGCTGCGCGGCGACCACGCCGACGACTCCAGCTACTCGCGGAACGAGCCGGGATACGCCGAGGCGTTTCGACAGTACGGCATCGACATCGACGCGCTCGAGCCCGAGGACGCCGCGGCGCGGCTGCGCGAGAGCGGCATCGCGATCGAGCTGGCGGAGACGCTCGACCACTGGGGCAAGTCGCGAAAGAGCGCGCGACCGCGAGACCCGGAGGGCTGGAAGAAGCTCTTTCGCATCAGTCGCCTCCTCGACCCGGACCCGTGGCGACAGCGGCTGCGGAGAGCACACGAGCACGACGACCTCGACGCCATGCGCCGGCTCGTCGCCTCTCCCGGCCTGATGAACGCCTCGGCGCGCACGCTCGAGCTTCTCGGCACGAGCTTGCGGCAGGCGGGAGACGGCGCGTCCGCGGAGTGGGTCTACCGCGTGGCGCGGGACCTCTACCCGACGGACTTCTGGATCAACCACGACCGCCACCGCTTCCTGCGTCGCGAGCCGTTCCACCTCGCCGCGCTGGCGTCACGACCGAGAAGCGGGCACGCCTGGGGTGACGCGAGGACGCAGATAACCAGCCGGGACAGCCCGCGCGACTCGGTGGCCGCCTACGCCTACTGGATGACCAGGGGCTCAGTGTGGGCCTGCGAGCGACTCGTGAGCGTCCTCGGAGAGCCGTCCGTCGAGGCAGAGGATCTCGGCGGCGTCATCGATGGTCTCGTCCTCCGGCTCGAGCGTGATCTGCGCTCCGACGCGGGGAATCCCCGCGTGGCCGCGCGGGCGCTCGAGCGCGCGTGGAGCCTGCGCCCCGAGCTCGTTCCCGCCTCGCGCATTCTGGAGATCGCGCAGGCTCAGGTGAGGAGCTCGAACGGAAAGGATGCAGACGCGCTCGCGCTGCTGGCCGCCGTGCACTGGCGCGCGGGCGAGAACGCCGACGCCATCCGCGTTCTCGAACGCGCCGTCCGCCTCCCCGAGGCGCCGCCTTCCACCCGGCGCCTGCTGGAGCAGTACCGCCAGGCCACCCTGCCGGACCTCGTCACCCACGGATCGATCGACGCCTTCATCGCGGCTCCGGACGAGATCGTGCGCGAGGGCGACGTGTGGCGGTTCTTCCGGGGACTCCGGCAGCCCGCGCCGGGCATCGCGTGGACCGGTCGGTGGTTCGACGATCGAGATTGGGAGGAGGGCCCGAGCGGCTTCGGCTACGGGGACAACGACGACGGGACCGTCATCGACGGCATGCGGTACGAGTACACCGCCCTCTTCGTCCGGCGCGTCGTCGAGATTCCCGAGCCGGGCCGCTACGAGCGCCTCGTGCTCTCGGTGCGCTACGACGACGGCTTCGTCGTCTACCTCAACGGCCAGGAAATCGGCCGGGAGAACGCGCCGGGGCAGGTCGGCGAGCCGCTGCCGCTCTCCGCGGTCGCCGTGGTGCAGATCGAGCCGACCGACAGCCGTCCGATCGTCCTCCCGCGCGAGCGTCTGATTCGCGGCAAGAACATCATCGCGCTCCACGGACTCAACACGAGCGCCTCGAGCAGCGACTTCAGCCTGATCCCCGTGCTTCGTGGAGAGCTGACGCGAGAGGCGGCGACCGCGCGCGGGCGCTTCGCCGACTTCTTCGCCGCGGCCAGCGGTCCCGACGCAGCGGCACGCGTCGCCTACATCGAGGGGAGGATCTCGCAGGAGTCGGGCAAGCACGCGGAGGCCGTGCCGCATCTCCGGCGCGCGGTGGAGCTCGACGGACGTCCGGGGAGTCCCGAGCCGGTCACCCGGCTCGCCTCGAGCCTCCGCGCTCTCGGAGACGCGACGGGGGCCGAGGACGAGCTGCGACGCTACCTCGAGGGCGGCGGCGAGGCGAGCGGCGAGCTCCTGGCGCTCTACGGGGACGTCTCGCGCGCGGATCTGGGCCGGAGCTGGCCGGAGATCGTCGGGCGCCTGCCGGAGCAGGGCAAGTACTCCATCGGCGAGTCCGGGGCCGACTGGCTCTGGGCGCTCCGCGAGATCGACACCGCCGGCGTGCTGCGCATCAACTGCGCGGGTGACGGCCACGAGGATCGGCGGGGAAGGCGCTGGAGCCCCGACCGCCTGTTCACGGGCGGTCGTGCCCATGCGACCGTCAGGGACGTGATCGGCTCGGAGGACGACGATCTCTTCTCGACGCACCGCTTCTTCCCGGGCGGGCCCGGACAGGACGACCGTCGCGCCGGCTATCGCGTCCCCGTCGCCGACGGCGGGTACGAGGTGTCGCTTCATTTCGCCGACACCCAGGCCAGACTCCGCGAGGGCGGCAGCCGCATCTTCGACGTCCTTCTGGAGGACTGGGTGGTCCTGGAGGCCTACGACGCCACGGCGGCCGTCGGCTGGAACACGCTCGACTCGAGGAAGTTCCTGGTCTGGGTCGACGACGGGTTCCTCGACATCGCCCTTCGGCGGCGTCCGCTCTCGGGCGCCCCGATGCTCGCGGCCTTCGAGATCCGACCGCTCGAGGGAGAGACCGCGGCGGAGGCCGCCCGGCTCGAGGTCGAGCGAACCGGGCGTACGGATGCGCGGGCGCTGGCGCTCCTCGGGCAGGCGCTCTTCGCCTCGGGCGCGCACCGCGAGGCGATGCGCGTCTTCGAGGAGGCGGCCGAGCTGCCCGGCTTCGCGAAGCACCACGGCGAGTTCCTCCAGCGGCAGCGTGCGGCCCTCGTTCCGGACCTGGTCACGCACGCGTCGATCGACGCCGCCGTGGAGAGCTCGACGGACCCGGCGCAGGACGCGAGCCTGGCGGCGTTCCGCCGGAGCGCATCCGGTGACGACGCCGCGGCGCGCCTCGCCTACCTCGACGGCCGTCTTCTGGCGCTCGCCGGGGAGCACGCGGATGCGTTGCGCGAGTTCGAGAGCGTCCTCGAGTCCGGACCGCGAGATCCGGAGCCCCACCTGCGAGCCGCCCAGTGCGAGCGCGCGCTGGGAAACGCCGCGGCGGCCGAGGCGCGCCTGCGCTCGGCGCTCGCGCGCGGCGTCCGTCCGAGCCGCGAGCTGATGTCCTTTCTCCTCGACGTCGCGATCGGCGATCTCGGCAAGACCGGCTGGGAGGCGCTCGATGGGCTCCCCGCGTGGCCGCTCGAGCTGCCGGTCGTCCCGACGTCGGAGCGGAGCGCGCAGCTCTGGCGCTACACGGAGACCGCGCCGCCCGAGGGCTGGAAGGAGCCCGACTTCGATGCGTCGTCGTGGGAGCTGGGCCCTGCCGGCTTCGGGGATGGCGATCCCGGGCCGATCCGCACCGCATGGACTTCCACCCGCATCTGGCTGCGGCGCGATTTCACGCTGGAGCGTCCGTCACTCGTCAACGCCTACCTCGACGTCAAGTTCGACGAGGACGCCGAGGTCTGGATCAACGGCCGGAGCGTCGCCACGCTTCCCGGCTGGTCGCACGCGGAGTACTGGCTGCTGCCGCTCGACGACGGCTCCGTCTTCCGCCGGGGTCGCAACACGCTCGCCGTTTCCTGTCGGAACGCCATCGGCTGGGCGTTCATCGACGTCGGCATCGTCGATGCGGTCGGAGACGCGGCCCTGACAGCGAGCGAGCTCCGCCGGGCCGGCGCGCTGCGCATCAACTGCGGCGGTGCGGAGCACCGGAGCCCGCGGGGCGTCACGTGGCTCGCCGATCGGTGCCACTCGCCCGGGGCCGTGCACGCAGGCGCCCCGGGGGAGATCCGGGGGACCCGGGACGACGCGATCTTCCTCACGCAGCGCTCGTTCCCCTCGGTCAGCAACCGGCCGACGGGCTATCAGATCCCCCTGCCGCCCGGACGCTATCAGGTGACGCTCCACTTCGCGGAGATCATCCTCCAGGGAGCCGGAGCGCGCGTCTTCGACGTGCGCCTCGAGGGCCAGCCGGTGCTCGAGGGGTACGACGCGGTGCGAGAGGCCGGATTCCGGAGCGCGGACTCCAGGCGCTTCACGGTGGAGGTCGGTGACGGCCGGCTCGACATCGATCTGGTCCACGGACCCGCGCAGGACCCGATGCTCGCCGCGATCGAGATCGTGCCGGCCGATTGACGGCGCGGCTTACCGCAGCCCGGTCAGCTCCCGGGCGCGCTCGACCAGCTTGAGGAACTCCGCGCGGCGCTCCTTCTCGTCGCCCGTCGTCGCGCCCTCGGCCGCGAGCTCGAGGATGCCGTTCAGGGTCGCGCTGCCGCGGTGCTCCGAGTTCCGCAGGATCATTCCGAACGCGGCCACCGACGCGGCGAACTTGAAGTCGTCCGAGGCCCGGCCGTAGTTCAGCCCCTCGTCGACGACGGGCGTCTCGATCAGCTTGCTGATCTCGCCGTCCGGCTCCTTGTAGCGCAGCTTGACGTGGAACAGCTCGCCGCTCCTCGCGGCATCGGTGAGCTCGCGCTTCGCGGCGCCCTTCTCCTGGTACCGCAGCGGATCGACGTCGCGCTTGACTTCAGCCGCGATCTCCTCGAACGCGCCGACGGGGATCACCTCGTAGAGCGCGGTCACCGTGTGTCCCGCGCCGATCTCGCCCGCGTCGCGCGTGTCATCGTTGAACTCGATGTGCTCGAGCTTGCGGTTCTCGTAGCCGATCAGCCGGTGCGCCGCGACCGTCGCCGGGTTGAACTCGACCTGCACCTTGACGTCCTTGGCGACCGTGACGAGCGTGCCGGAGAGCTCCTCGACGAGCACCTTGTGGCCCTCCTGCGGCGAGTCGATGTAGTTGTAGTTGCCGTTGCCGTTGTCGGCGAGGTTCTCCATCTTCTCGTCCTTGAGGTTGCCGGTGCCGAACCCGAGGACGCTCAGGAAGACGCCGGTCCTCGCCTTCTCCTTGATGAACTCGACGAGCTCGCCGGTGTCGGTGATGCCGACGTTGAAGTCCCCGTCGGTCGCCAGGATGACGCGGTTCGTGCCGCCCTCGATGAAGTTCCGGGTGGCGATGTCGTAGGCGAGCTGGATCCCGGCGCTCGCGTGCGTGCCGCTGCCGGCGACGATCTTGTCGAGCGCGAACTCGATCTCGTCGCGTCCGGCGAGGTCGACGCGCGTCGACGGCAGCATCACGCCCGCGCTACCGGCGTAGACGACGATCCCGACGCGGTCATCCGAGGTCAGGTTCCTGACCAGGCGACGCATGCTGTGCTTGAGGAGCGGCAGCTTGTTCTCCGGGCGCATCGACCCCGAGGCGTCGATCAGGAAGACGAAGTTTCCGGGCGGGCGCCGGTCGAGCGACTTCGCACGGAGGCCGACGCGCGCCAGGCGGTGCTTGCCGTTCCACGGACACTCCGCGACCTCGACGTTCACCGAGAACGGGTGCTCGCCGGTCGGCTCCGGGTACGCGTAGGTGAAGTAGTTGATCATCTCCTCGATGCGCACGGCGTCGCGGCCGGGCAGCCGGCCGTCGCGGAGCATGCGCCGGATGTTCGCATAGGACGCCGTGTCGACGTCGATCGAGAAGGTCGACCGCGGGTCCTCGGCGACGAGGACGAACGGGTTGTCGGGGAAGGCCTCGTACTCCTCGCGGTCCTGCCGCGGCAGGATGCGCGTCGCGTCGGTCTCCGTCTCCCCGAGCGCATCCGGCGATCCGGGCTGCAGCGTCTTGTCCCGCGCCTCGGTCCCGAGGGTCAGGCGATCGACGACCCCCGTGGTGACGTTGCGCCGCGCCACCCGTTTCCGCTCCGGCTCACCGGCCAGGGACTCCAGGGACTCGGTGGTCCTGCCGAACCGGGCCCGCGCGCGAGTTTCCGCTTCCGCGAGCCTGGTGATCTCCTTCAACTGGCGCAGGCTCTCGCCCTCGGCCTCGGCCGGGGCGTCGGGCGTGGCACCATCCGAGGAGGCGGCCGCCGACGTCGGGCGCGTCACCACTGTCCGTCCTCTCGCCGCGTTGGCGCTCACATCGGTCGGCGCCGGCGTCTTCGTCTTGCGCAGGTCGCCGCGAATCGAGAGCTCGACGCCGCTCGACTGCTCGCCCGGTTTCTTTCCGTTCGTTGTGGCGCTGTACAGGGAAGTCCGTCCCGCGGCGCGCTCTTCACCACGGGGCGCCACGGACAGCGCGCTGAACGAGTCTTTGATGGCCGCGGCGTCCTGCTCGCGGAGGCGCACTCCGGCCTCCGGAGCCTCGCCGAGCGTCTCGTCCCGGAGGCCGGCGGCCGTTCCGCCTGCAGCCGGAGCGACCGGTTTCGCCAGCTCGGGCGCTGGCTCCGCCCGCCTCGCGAGCTGGACATCTTCACCCGTGCGGTCCGCATCCCCGCGGAACAGATCCGGCCACAGGGTCACCGCGACGAGCGCGCACGCCGCGAGCGCGGTGACGACGACGACGAACCGGCCGCGCCAGCGGCCCCGTCCACCGGCGGAGGAGTCAGCGCCACCGGAAACCGCGGGCGACGACGTCGCCCGCTCCTCGATCGCCGCCCTGTGCGACTCGGAGAGCGCCGGGCACGGCTCCGTCGCCAGCTCGGTCTTCAATCGCCCCGCGACGTCGCGGAAGTCATCCACCAGCCGGCGGAGGTCCTCGGAGCCCTCGAGCTCGCGCTCGAACGACTCGAGCTCGGCCCCCTCGAGCTCGCCGAGGACGTACGCGCTGAGCCGCGGGTCCTCCGGATCGATCGCCGGGTTCCGTGTCGTGTCGGTGTCCCTGTCCATCTGTCTGTGTCTCCCTTCAGGCCCTCGACGGCATGCCGCTGTCGGTCTGGACCTGCAAACGAGTGCGAATCGTCTTCAGTCCGGTGTGGATGAGAAAGCCGACGTTCGACACCGTCAGGTCGGTGACGCGGCTGATCTCCTTATAGCTCAGGCCCCCCTGGAACTTCAGTCGGAGCACCTCTTGCTGGTTCTCCGACAGCGTTCCGAAGATCTGCAGGATGCGGCTGGCGGTCTCGCCGCGCTCGAGAATCTCGGCCGGCGCCGGCTCGCCGCTCGCGCACGACTCCGCCGCCTTGCTCTCACCGAGTGTCTTCATGCGACGCTCCTTCCTCCTGACGTCGAGGGCGCGGTTCCGGCAGACGGTGAAGAGCCACTCGACGGCGTGACCCTCCACGTCCTCGCGTTCTTGCTTGCAGAGCTTCAGGAACGTGTCCTGAACGACGTCCTGTGCCCGCTCGAGATCGCCGGTGATCCTCGCCGCGTAGCGCAGCAGGGGCCCCTCATGGCGTTCGAGAAGCGAGCGGATCCAGTCGGCTCTGTCGGTCGTGTCGGCGCCTGAGGCGCTTCCGGCGTTCCCGGTCTCTGCCATACCCGTATCCCGCGGGGGTACTCACTCACTCTGAAGTATGCAACGATCCGCTCGAAGGTTTCTTAGGCGATTCCAGAACATTCCCGTAGCTCGCGCGACCCACCCGCATTACGTCATCGGCACCCGGGCCGGGTCTCGTCCCCGTCCCCGTCCCCGTCCGCGGCCTCGTCCTCGTCCTCGTCCTCGTCCCCGTTCCCGTTCCCGGTCCCGTTCCCGGTCCCG
>JBFFXF010000318.1:0-7944 GCA_041569895.1 Planctomycetota bacterium
CCAGGACAGCCGATCGACGACGATGCGCAACCTCCTCCTCGCCACCCGCTGGCCGCTCCTCTTCTGCGCCCGCAGCCGGTTCTTCTGGGTCTGGAATACGATAATATTATTACTTATATTGTTACTGAGCCGGATCACCTACTTCGAGTTCGAGCGATCCTCGGTTCTGGTCTCGGAATTCTTCCTCTCCACCATTGCGCTCGCCGCCGCTGTCACGTCGGTCGCATTCCACATCAACATGACTTTGCGGCAGAAAGTTCACGGCGAGTGGGGGCTTCTCCTGAGCGGGCCGTGCTCGCCGCTGGCGCTGGTCGGTGGCCTGCTGATCGCCCTCGGCGTCGTCCAGCTCGTGGGGGCGCTGCTCTTCCTGGCGGCCCACTGTGGCGCCCTGGCGCTCTCCGACCGGGCCGTCGACGCGCGCATCCTGGGCTCCTTCGCCGTCGTGCTGCTGAAGATCCTCAGCCTGGGCGCGTTCCATCTCCTGGTGGCGGTGGTGCTGCGCGAGACCTGGGCGCTCATCGCCATGGTGGGGGGCTACCTGCTCGGCCAGATGTCCGAGCTCTTTTACCGGAATGTCGGTCCCGTGCGCCGCTGGCTCCTCGACGTCTTCTACTGCGTCGTCCCCGATCTGAACCCCCTCGGCTACCTCGACGGCGCCGGGCGCCTCGATGTTCCGGTATTCCTCCTCGTCCTCCTCCACACGACGCTGTATGTCGGCGTGGTCACTGCACTTGCGGCGCGCGCCGCGGACGCCAACCGGGCCTTCCGGGGGTCGATCTAAGCGCTTTCCACCTTCCGATTTGCCAGACTCCGTCCGAAAACCTATACTTCCCTGCCCCCCGGGTCACCCGGCCACGAGCGGAGCGGGGGGGTTGAGGGGCGCGACACGATTCGCGGGGCCAGGGGCAGCACTCGCTGCCAATTCAACACGTCTTACTCGCACAGATCCTGGGGGAGGGACGAGTCGTGAGATACGCTGTCGTTTCGGACATCCATGGGAACCTGCACGCCCTCGAGGCCGTGCTGGAGGACATCAGGGAACAGGTCGTCGACAACTACATCTGCCTGGGCGACATCGTCGGTTACGGCGCCTACCCCGAGGAGTGCGTCACGCGCATCCGTGATCTCGGCTTCACGAGCGTCGCCGGCAACCACGACTACGCCGTCCTCGGCAAGATCAGCATCGAGCACTTCAACACGCTCGCCAAGACGACGACCCTCTGGACGCGGGAGAACCTCACGAGCGCCTCCCTCGACTACCTCGACGGCATGCCGCTCGTGCAGGAGCTCGGCCACATCTCGGTGGTGCACGGCTCGTACTACTCGCCCGAGCTCTTCGACTACGTGCAGACGTCGTACGACGCCTACCTGAGCCTGTCGAAGATGCACAGCCAGATCTGCTTCATCGGCCACTCGCACATCCCGGTCACCTTCCTCCAGAACCCCTTCGTGACCTACACCATGAGTCCGGAGGTCGAGGTGCCGAAGAAGGGCAAGGTGCTGGTGAACGTCGGCAGCGTCGGACAGCCCCGCGACCAGAACCCGAAGGCCTGCTACGCCGTCTATGACGACGACGAGTCGAAGATCTGGATCCGCCGCATCCCGTACGACGTCGAGGCCGCCACCGGGGCGATCTCGGAAAAGGGGCTGCCGACGATCCTCGGAGACCGGCTAAAGATCGGCCGCTGATCCGCCCGCGGATCCCGTTCCCGCCGTTCGCGAGGCCAGAGACCGGTCACCCGACCGGTTCCGGCCGCCCTCGGCTCAGTCGCGCTGGTCGTACTCGCCGCCGCTCTTCTGCCCCGGCGGCGACGACGAGACGTCCCCCGCCTTGTCGACCTCGTCCTCGACGCCCCGGAGTCCCTTCTTGAACTCGACGATCCCCTTGCCCATGTTGCGGGCGACCTCGGGGAGCCGCCTCCCGAAGATGATCAGCGCCAGGATCAGGATGATCAGGAGCGGGAAGGGGCCGATATTCTGGATGAATCCCAGCGAGTCGGTCAACGCGAGCACTGGCACAGCGGCAACGGACGTGGCGAACGTGGCGATCATGGCTCAACCTCGTGGTTGACAGCCGCTCCCGGACCGCGCCGGGAGCTTCTGAGGGTCGGTCGTCGTGGCACCGGCGGGCGACTCGATTCGCCGCGCCGGACCCGACCGCCCTTGTTGGGCTGCCTCAAAACCCCGTCTCGGCCTCGGGCCGACGGAGCGAGTTTTGAAACACCCCCTGAGCAGTCGTGTGTGTTCCGGAATCTGCCGCCACGCCCGGCCCGACTGTGACACCGCCGCCGACCTGTTCGACGCGCGGCCCGGCCAGCGGGCGCGGGGCGACACTATTCTCGATATTCTAACCCCGGACGCGCATCATTCTAACCCCGGACGCGCATCGCGCTGCAATCAAAAAGCGCCCGGCGGCCGGGACAGCCCGCGCGGATCGGTGGCGGCGTCCCCGCGAGCACGCTCACTCGTAGTAGCCGTAGAGGTCCTTCCCGAGGCGCGCCCCGAGCTCGCGCTGCAGCCCGACCTCGATCTTGCGGATGTTGTTCGCGACGTCGAGGTCCATGAAGGGGATGTCGACCTCGTCGCGCCGCGGGTAGAACACCTCGCGCTCCCCGGGCGTCTCGTAGACCGTCTGGCCGGTGACCGCGTCGATGAGCTCGTACTCCATCTTGGCGGAGCCGCGGTAGATGTTGATGTCGTTCGGCTGCTTGTGCCGGAACTCGGTGATGCGCCCGAGGAGGACGAGGTCGACGTCCACCCCGGCGAGCAGGCGCTGCCAGTCGCGGGGGCGGATGCGCTCCTCGAGCCACTGGCTGACGTTGCGGATAATTTCTTCCGCCGCCGAGCCGCGCAGGAAGATGCCGACCGCCTGGCTCTCGGCCCACTCCAGGAACGCGCGCCGCACGGCGTCGCCGCGGGCCGACTCGCCGTACCAGCGCTGGTTGACCCGCGCCGTGAGGTCGCGCAGCGGGATGACCAGCAGCTTCCGCTCGCGCACATCGAACCTCGGCTCGACGAACCCGAAGTGGCAGCCGGAGACCACCAGCGTGGCGCAGGCAAGAATGGCCGCTCTGGCCGCGTGAAGTCCTCGACGTCCGCTCGCTCGATGCTCGTGCATGCTGCTTCTCGGAAAGAATGCCCGGCTTGGTCAGCGCGGAGTCCGGGTCGGGCGAAGGAACTCGACGGGGCCGATGTCCGGCGAGCGCGAGCCGCGCGACCGGATCCGGAAGCGCGAGCCGTGCTGCGAGAGGATGACGACCTCGTCCGAGACCGACTTGTTGCCGCTCAGTGAAATCTGCACCTTGTTTCTCTCGGTGCCGCGAAGGATCAACTGTTGCTTTCCCTCCTCGTAGATCGCCTCGCGGGCCATCGCCTTCATGTTGCCGGCGGTGAGGATCACCTCGCCCTCGGCGTACGCCGACTGCACCGCCTGCGAGCCGAGGACGCCCGAGACGATGCGCATCCCGAGGTAATCGGCGCGCAGCTTCCACTCGTCATCGGGGCCGGCGGCCCCGACCGGAAGCTTGACGTCGGGAGGCGTGTGAAACGCCGCGGTGACGTCGTCGAAGAAGCGCACCACGACCTGGTCGATCGCCGGCGCGCCGACGGCCTCCGGCAATCGAGTGTACCAGACGCGGATCTCGCGCGAGTCGATCTTGTTGATGCGCTCCCGCCTCGTTCGGCCGTCGACGACGACCACCTTCTGCGACAGCGTCTGATAGCGCCCGTCGCGGGAGAAGACGCGCAGCTCCTGGCGCCCGTGGTCGTACTCGAGGTCGTCGCCGTGCAGCTTCAGGTCGCGGCTGGTGCACTCGACGAAGACCTTCTCCCGCGCCGACAGCGACACGAGCTCGAGCCCGTTGCAGTCGGCCGTCTCGCGCACGGTGGCGATCATGGTGTCGGTCCGATAATCGAAGACGAGGTAGTCCTTGCTGCGCTTCGCCGTGCCGGGGCCGGAGACGGGTTGCCGCCCGTAGCCGCCATCGCTGCTCTCGAGATGGAACTTGCCGGTGACGTTGCGGTCGAGCCGCACCGTGCCGTCGACGCGCGAGTAGAGGATCTCCTCGGCGCTCAGCACATCGACGATCTCGCCATCGAGGCGACGAAACTCCTGGGCGCCCTCGCCGAAGAGGCGCAGCGATTGCGTCGCCGTGTCCCACGTCGCCTCGCGCCCGATCGCCGAGTAGGACGACGCCGACACGCCGATGACGCCATCCGGCGCCGCCCACGCCTGGATCCGGCGGATGCTGGCGAGCTCGGGATAGCACGGCGAGCCGATATCGGGCGCGCCGCGACGGAACCACTCGAAGAACTCCACCTCGGCCCGGTCGGCGTCCATGGTGAAGCGCGCCTGGCCGCGCGCGACGCCGGGGGGCTCGGTCGCTCGCGCCTCCTGGTCGGGACGGCCGCGCACGGTGATGCCGCCGTCGAGGTCGGCGGTCCAGTCGTTCTGATCGAAGAGGATGCGTCCCGCCGTCAGCACGCCGCCGCGGAACTCCAGCTCGGGCCGCGTCGCGTCGGCGTCGCTCGACTGCTCCATCAGCGCCGTCTTCTTCTGATGGTCCCAGACGAGGTTGGGGCCGCGCACGGTGTAGGCGGGCTCGTCGCCGCCGGGCGCCAGCTCGACGGGCGTCTCGCCGATCGAGCTCGCGACGGCGCTCAGGATACGGCTGCTCTCGTCGAACGCGATGTCGATGCGATCGCCCCGGAGGTCGAGCCCGGCGAGGAGCTCGCTGTCGACCTCGCCCGCATCGTCCGGGGGCGTGTCGCCGGTGTCCGGCGTCCGGCTCTCGGAAGGCGCGCCGCGCGCGCCGTCGGTTTCTTTCTGACGCCGTTCGCGCTCGGCGGCGAGCTCGCGGATGCGCTCGATCTCGGCCTGCTCGAGCCGCACGCGCACGCCGCCGTCGAGCCGCAGCACGCGGTCGTCGACGAGGAGCACGATGCTGTCGGCCACGCCCGCGCTCTCGCCGCGCTCGAAACGAGGTGGCATGTCCGCCTCGCCGACCACGGTGGCGGCCCTGGTCTCGCCGTCGTAGGTGAGCTCGCGACCGCGGATCGAGATGCCCTCGCCGCCGACGCTGCGCACGAGCAACCCGTCGGGCGTCTCCGACGTGGCGACGAAGCGCGACACCGAATCGATCTTCGAGCGACTGCGACGCTCGCCGTCCTCCGATCGGGCGGCGCCGCGCGAACGATCACGCCGGGCGCCGGTGTCGGTTTCATTGCCGGAGGCCTCGCGGAAGACGACGTCGACATGGTCGGCCGAAAACGCCCAGCGGTCCTCGGGAACCGGCGGCGCGGCGACATCGTCGCCGGGGTCCTTCTTCTCCTGCTCGTCCTGCGCGCGCACGAAGACGCCCTCGACGGATCCGTCGAGCAGGATGCGGTTCTCGGCGAGACGGAAGCGCGCCTCGTCCGCGCTGAACTCGAGACGCCGTCCCTGGAAGAACGGCCTTCCGTCGAGGATCGCGACGCTGCGGCGGAGGTCGTCGTCCTCCGCGCCCTCGGCGGCGTCGAGCTTGCGCCAGCGGAGCGTGTCGCCGTCGGCGACGAACCCCTTGTGGAACGCGCGCACGCGGCTGCCCTCCCAGGTCGCCTCGGCGGCGGCGATCTCGGGCGGGCCCGTCTCGTCGTCGCGGATGAGCAGCGCCAGGCGCTGGCAATGGAAGCCGGTGTCGCCGGGCTCGGACACTCCCTCGACCTTCTTCGCGACGGGGAAGATCATCACGTCCTTCGAGAACTCGATACGCGGCGGGTCGGCGGTGCGGTCGAGGCCGAGCGGGCCGCTGCACGTGATGGCGACCTTCTGCGAGCCGTCGACCGGCATGCCGTCGATGCGCGGCACGTTGAGCGAGAAGAGCTCGGCGGATTTCGGATCGACGTAGGTCACGACCGGCGGCAGGAAGTTGATGCGCTCGAGGTCGGAATCGCCGCGGATGACGCCGTCGAGGCCGCTGGCGCTGGTGATCTCGAGAAGGCTGTTCCTGATGGCGATCGGCTTGCGCGTGCGGATCGTGTAGACGTAGTGGTCGGGCTTGCGGATGAGGATCTCGAGGTCGTCGAAGGTGATGACGCTGCCGTCATCGGCGCGGCCCGTGCCGCCGCCGCGCAGTGTGATGCGCTCCTCGACGTCGAGGCGTCCGCGCGGGAGCTTCTCGTACTCGGCCTCGCGAAACTCGATGACGATGCGCGTGATCGGCTGCACACCACGCGGGATGTTGCGCGCCACGTCGTCGTAGATCGGAATCTCGAGCTGGCCGTTGTGGAGGACGTAGTGCTGCGGCTCCTGCAGGTCGGTGAAGCGGAAGACGTCCGGCGGCAGCTCGCCGCGCAGGCGGTAGGCGAGGCGCCCCTTCTGCACGTCGTAGAACGGAAGATCGATGACGCTCTCCTCGTCGGCCGAAACGCCAGCGCCACCGACCAGCTCCGGGCCTTCCGGGTCGGTGTCGCGCACGCCGGTCGGCGACATGTCGACCGTCAGGTAGAGCGCGAGCAGCATGATCGAGAAAACGGCGACGAAGAAGAGTACCGGCCTCATCGGGTGTACCTCTCGAGGACGTCCGTCCAGCGGCCGCGGGCGCGCAGCAGGACCTCCGCCACCTCGCGAACGGCGCCGCGATCCGAGGTGGCGCGGGTGATGTAGGCGGCGAACCGCTTCACCTCGGGGCGGGCGTTCGCCACGGCGACCGGGAAGCCGCTGAGCCGCAGACAGGGTATGTCGATGATGTCATCGCCGACGTAGCAGAGCTCCTTCGCATCGATCTTGCGCTCGCGCAGGATCTCCTCGAGCTTCGGCCGCTTGTCGCGCACGCCGTCGTGATGGAACGAGACGTCGAGCTCCGCGGCGCGCCGGGCGACCACCGGCGACGGTCGACCGGAGAGCAGGCCGACCTCGAGGCCGTGGAAGCGGAGCAGGTGGATGCCGGTGCCGTCGACGACGTTGAATCGCTTGGTCTCGGCGCCGGTCGGGTCGAGGGAGATTCCGCCGTCGGTGAGGACATCGTCAACATCGAGCACCACGAGCCGGACGGCAGCGGCCGGCCCCCGGATCTGACGTGCGGCGGCTTGCATTGCGTTCCTTGCCCTCCCGCCCCGACTCTCTTCGTCAGACCCCCGCCGCCAGCGGGGCTTCCTTTCCGGCCCGCGACCAACTGCCAGCCGGTATTGTAGTCCATCCCCCGCACCGGGCAAGGGAAAGCGGACGCGGAACCACCGAACCCGGAACCAGATGCGACTGACCGGAGACATGGGTGACACCTCCCGATCCCCGCCGGATCCCCGACCCAGGGTCACGCCCGATCCCCGACCCCCGACCCAGGGTCACGTCTGCGCCGGATCCCCGACCCAGGGTCACGCCCGATCCCTGACCCAGGGTCACGCTTCATCCGACGAACCCGATCCGGGGACATGGGTAACACTTTCACGCCTCATTCCCGAAGCAGGAACGATCCCTGGACCCCCGCTTCAAATCCGACCCAGGGTCGGGCGCGGCCCAAACCGGGGACATGGGTAACACTCCCCCGCCAGCCGATCCGGAGACATGGGTGACACCCTTCGGCGAACCCGACCCTGGGTCAGCCGCGGACGGGTCAGCCGCGGACCCCCGGGACCCCCGACCCAGGGTCACGCGGACCAGATCCGGGGACATCGGTAACACCCTCGGCGCCCGACCCTGGGTCAGCACCCGGATCCCGACCCTGGGTCGGGGCGAAGTCAAACCGGGGACATGGGTAACACTCGGTCGACCCCGGACCCAGGGTCGTCGCCGATCCCGGACCCAGGGTCAGGCGGACCCACGACCCTGGGTCCGAGGACGCGCGACCCAGGGTCACGCGGACCAGATCCGGGGACATCGTCAACACCCTCGGCGCCCGACCCTGGGTCAGCACCCGGATCCCGACCCTGGGTCGGGGCGAAGTCAAACCGGGGACATGGGTAACACTC
>JBFFXF010000319.1:0-7922 GCA_041569895.1 Planctomycetota bacterium
GCCGGCGGGTCGCCGGGACGACGCGCGACGACTGGCGGCTCGGCGACGGCTACCGTATCTTCGCGCGGGCCGTCGAGCGCGCCGGCTCGAGAGCGGCTCGCTGAGGGGGCGGATCACGGCTCCCGCCGGGCGCGACTTCCCGCCGAAAGCGCTCAAGCTCCACCGGAGAACGGCCGATAACCCCCCCGGAGGAGCTCATGTATCGGCACCACGTCGCCAGAGAACCGATGCGATCGATCGCGGGCGCGGTCGCGTTGCTCGTCGCCGGCTGCGGCGGGCCGTCGGAGCTCGGTGGACCCACGGGTCCCTCGCCGACGGGGGTCGATCTGCGCTGCGAGCCGTTCGCCCGCGAGGTGCCCGTCACCGTGCGGTTTTTCGTGCACGAGCGTCGCGGCGCCGATCGCGTCGAGCTCCTCGCGACCGACGACGACGGGGCAACCTGGCGCTCTGCGGGAGTCGAGAGCATCGGCGACGGCTCGCGAGGCGAGTTCCTGTTCTCGGCGGAGGACGGACGCCACGGGCTCGCCGCCGTGCTGCGCGCCTCGGGCACCGACCGAGGCAGCGGCGCGCCATCGGGGCTGCACCCGTCGGCGACCGTGACCATCGACAGGGTGGCGCCGATCGCGCGCATCACCTCCGCCGACCTCATCGAGGACGCCACAGGAGGCGGCGCGCGGGCGCGCGTCGTCGTCGAGTCCTCCGACGCGGGCCCGGCGGGTGTCGAGCACGTCGAGATCCTCGCTGCCGGCGCCGATGGCTTCCCGCTCCGGTCGCTCGGCCGCTTCGGACCGCGCGAGCCGATCGAGATCGACGCGGGATTCGATCAGGGCATTCTGCGGCTCCACGCCGTGGCTCGCGACCGCGCGGGCAACGAGGAGCCGCGACCGCTCCACGACGCGGAGCCCGAGGCGATCGTCGCGGTGGGGGTGCCGGCGTTCGAGGTCCGCATCGTCTCGCTCTCCGACGTGCCGGCCCTCGCCGGGGGCTCACGCCAGTACGTCTTCCTCAGGGTGTTCCCGAAGTCGGCGACCGCGGAGGTCGAGCGCATCTCGCTCTTCTACCGCATGGGAGAGGACGGACCGTGGGAGACGATCGCGAACGAGCTTCCCTTCACCTCGCGTGTCCTGTGGCGCGTGCCGAACGCCACGCATGACCGCTGCTTCTTCCAGGTGCGGTACACCGACCGCCAGGGTCGCACCGGGGAGTCGGTGCACGCGAGAAGCATACCGATCGACTCCTCGCCCCCCGACGCGCGGGTCGTCGGCGCGGAGGACCTCGGCGGCGGACGTGTCCTCGTCAAGCTCGACTGGGAGGAAGACCGTCCGGCGGGCGTCTCTCGTGTGTGGCTCTACAGGACCGGCGGCGCCGGCGAGAGCGGGAGCGTCGACTGGGTGCCGCTCGGGTCGGTCGAGGCGCGCAGCCGATCGCGCGTCTTCGAGGTGCCTCGCGGACGGCTGGGGCTCGTTGCCGCGGGAGAGGATCGCGCCGGCAACCGGGAGCCCGCGCCGCTGCCGGGCGACGAGCCGGACATCTGGGTGGAGGTCACCGAGACCGAGGCCGCGCCGGTGCTCACGCTCGAGAACTTCCACGGCGGCGGGTATCCGGGCGGTGGGACGCATTTCATCTTCTGGCGCTATCGCGACGCGCCCGATACGCTCGCGCCGACGCCGTTCGACGTGTCGTACACGGCCGACGACGGCGATCGCTGGGTCGAGATCGCGCGCGAGTTGCCGGCGCCGGCGCGCAAGGTCGCGTGGACCATCCCGAAGCTCGACAGCACGGCGGTGCGGGTTCGCGTGCGCGCGCGCCTGGCGAGCGGCGAGTCGATCGAGGCGGTCTCGGTGACGCCCTTCGTCGTCGACAGCCGGTCGCCGGTGGTGGTCTTCGAGGGACCGACGACGTCGACGGAACGACGCACGACGATCCGTTTCTCCGTCCTCGCCGACGCGCCGCCCGGAGGCACGGCGGATGCCGAGAGCGGCCGTCTCGCCATCGACCGCGTGGCGTGCTACATCGCCCGCTCGCCGGGCGGCGACTGGAATCTCGCCGGGACCTGGCGCGCCGGGGACTCCCCCGCGACCGACCCGTGGATCGATCTCGAGCTCGACAACGGCAGGTATCGAGTCGCGCTGGTCGCGTGGGATCGGCTCGGCAACCGCTCGACGATCGGCGATGCGGGCGATCCGGGGATGGGAACGCTGCTCGTCGACACCGTCGATCCCTACCTGCGGGTCACCGTCGAGCCCGAGATCGACCTCTACGCCGCGGGGGACCGGTTCCTCGTCAACGTCCACGCCGACGACCCGCACCTGCCGGCCTTCCCGGTGCGCATCTCCCTGATCGACGCCAGCAATCCGGACGGCTCGCGACGCGTGCTCGAGCCCTACTTCCCGGCGAGCGGAAAGTATCTCGTCCAGGTGCCGCTCGAGTCGGCCAGGTTCGTGCTCGAGGTCGCGGCCGAGGACCTCGCCGGAAATCGCGCGGTCTTCGAGCACCGCTTCCGCGTCGTGCCGCGACGACCGGAGGTGCGGTTCGTCGGGCTCCACCAGCCGGCGAGCCTGCTCGGCGGCTCGCTCGCCGATGTGCGATGGGAGACGCGCTTCGTCGGCGCTGACCGTCCGGCCGTGCGCATCGATTTCAGCGACGACGGCGGCGTCACGTGGACGGAGCTCGTCGACGAGCACGAGAACACCGGTCGCTGGACGTGGGACGTGCCGCGCGTCGACCTGCGGGGCGCGCTCCTGCGGATCACGGTCCGGCGGGAGACGGGCCAGGAGGCCACCGCGCTGTCGGCCCCGATCACCATCAGCACGACCGCGCCGCGCGTCATCGTCGAGCGGGTGACGCCGCTCGGGGACGGCAGCGCGAGCGGGCGTCTCGTACCACTCGACGCGAGCGATCCACTGCACGCGCGAGGCGGCGCCGGCGACCGGGCCGGCGACTGACCTCGCGTTGCCCGGAGGTTTGACGATGGCGAGCACGACGCGCACGGCGGCGACATTCACCACGAACCGCACGAGGGCCGGCAGGAGAACGCGCGCGACGAGCGCGCTCCTGGCGGTCGCGGTGATCTCCGGCTCGTGGTGGGTCGGGTGCGAATCGCTGCGGAACTTCAAGGAGCTCTACCTCACGGTCCCGCGCCCGCCGGCGCCGTCGATTCTCGAGGACGATGTGGTTCTCGTGACGGCGACGCTCTTCGACCTCGAGCCGCGACGGCTGGCGACCTCGCGGCGGGACCTCCGCGTGCGCGTGCGGCTCGATCCGACCTGCGCGCGAGGGGACCGCGTGCGTCACGTCGTCCTGTGGCGAAGGGAGGGCGACGTCGGATCGTGGCAACGGTACGCGACGCTCTCCGCCGACGGCCAGGGCGAGGCGATTCCACGGCTCGAGGAGGGCGTGTACGGGTTCCGGGCCTCGCTGGTTCTCCGCGACGGCGCGGAGGACCTCGTTCCTCGCGGCGATGAGCGGCCCGTCGTGTGGCTCACCGTCGATCGGACGCCGCCCGAGGTCGACTGGATCATGCCGGCCGAGGAGACGCCGATCGAGCGCGGCACGACGATCGTCCTCGAGTGGCTCGCCCGTGACGCGCACTTCGCCCCGCATGGCATGGACGTCGAGTGGAGCGCCGATCGCGGTCGCTCGTGGCTGCCCGTGAAGGCGGTGCGGGCCGAGTCGGGCCTGCACGCCATCCGCTGGCGCGTGCCGCTGGTCGCTGCGAGCGAGTGCGTGCTCCGCGTCACGGCGCGCGACGTCGCCGGGCTCGAGTCGAGCGCCAGCGTCGTCCTGCCGCTCTTCGGTGCATCGAGCGGAACCCGGGACGCCGAGCTCGTCTCGGCCGGTGCGGACGCGTCACGGGCCCTGACGGCGACCACCGCGTCCGACGGGAGGAGACACGGGCCGCGTCCGGCCATCGTTCCCGCCGGGCGCTCCGGCGACGACTCCAGCGCCCCGCCGCCCGCTGGCGATGGTCCGGGGACGCGGTCCGCCACACCGTCGAGAGGCACCGGCGGCGAGGCGACGCCGTCCCTCGCGTTCCTGAACTTCGACGACGGCTCGGTACGGCCCGGCGGGGGTGCCCGGTACATCTTCTTCGCGGTGACCTCGCTGCCGCCGTCGACCCCGGTCCACGCGGAGTGGTCCGAGGCGCCCGGCAGTCCGTGGCAGCGAGTCGGCGCCGCGACCGCTGGAACGGGAAGGCTCCTCTGGCGCCTGCCCGGAAGGACGGTCGAGTCCGGACGTCTGCGCCTGGTCGCGGGAGAGCCGGAAGCGCCCCTCGTCACCGCGGTGACGTCCGAGACCGTGCGCATCGACGCCGATCCTCCGGTGGCGGAGATCGTGGCGATCCATCGCGACGGGAGCGGCGCGCACGTCGTGCAGCTCAACTGCTACGATCGCGGCCCGGCGGGCCTCGCCGCGACGCGCCTCTTCGTCACGCGCGACGACGGGAAGAGCTGGTCGGAGATCCAGGTCGACGACCCGACCGCGCCGGTCCGCGTGCCGGCGGGCGAGGGCCGCGTCGGGCTCTGGGTCGCCGCGCGCGATCGAGCCGGCTGGGAGACGCCGCCTCCCGAGCCCGGGTCGACTCCGCAGCGCGTCTTCCTCTCCGGCAGCGAGGCGGCCCTCGAGATGAGCAGCCCCGAGAACGGCGTCGTTCCGGGCGGGGCGGAGTACAGCGTTCGATGGAGGCTCGAGGGGACGACGCCGTCGAGGGCGGCGCGGGCGCTCATCGAGCTCTCCGCCGACGGCGGCGTCGAGTGGGAGCTCCTCGCCGAGGCGCCGCTCTCCGCGAGCAGGGCGCTCGTCATCCTGCCGGCGCGGAACGGACGCTTCGTGATGCGCGTGCGCGCCCGGCTCGACGACGGCACGCACGTCGAGAGCCGCACGCGAGCGTTCACGATCGACGCGTCGCCGCCGCAGATCGCGGTCGGTCCGGTGCCGGAGCGCGCCTCGGACGCGCTCGGGTTCGCGCTGCGGGCGAGCGACCCCGGTGGCGCCGGCATCGAGCGATTCGTCGTGCACGTCCGACCCGACGGCGAGACCTCCTGGCGACCGCTCGCACCCGCGGCGATCGAGGTCGTCGGGGATCGCGCCAGGCTCGCGGTGGGCGATCTCGCCGAGGGGGCGTGGCAGCTCCGCATCCACGCCGTCGATCGCGTCGGCAACGGCGCCGTGGCTCCGGCGATCGATGCGGCGCCTCACGGGCTCTTCGTCGTTGATCGCACGCCACCGGCGCTGCGCGCGTCACCGGCGGCGTTCTCGTGGGTCGAGGGTCAGATCGCCGCCGTCGAGCTCGAGATCGACCGGGACGACGCCGCGTCGCCGCTGGTGCTCGAGCGACTCGATGCGGGCGGCGCGTGGCGCGAGATGCACCGGTGGGCCACCCTGCCACTCGCGAGAGACCTGGTGCGCTTCCGGGTCCCCGTCGGGGAGGACGAGCTCACGGTGCGCTTCCGCGTCGACGACCGCGCCGGCAACCGTTCTCACGCGGCGCTGCCGTCACGGGCCATCGAGCGCGCCATCGTGCTCCGGGCTCCGGTCGTCCGCGAGCTCGTCGCCGGGACCATCTGTCCCATCGAGTGGGACGTCCACCCGCTGCTCGCCGAGATCGCCTCCGAGCTGCGCGTCGAGGTCGACTCGCTCTGCGCGGAGGGCGGTGAATGGCGCCAGATCGAGAACGGCCTGCCCGTCGGCGGGTCGTGCGCGTGGGTGGTCCCCGACCCTCGCCGCCCCGCCGACGCCGACACGGTTCCGACGGAGAACGGATCGTGCCGCCTGCGCCTGCGCGTGCGCCGGCGCGGCGAGGTGATCGGCGAGACCCTCGTCACGGGACCGTTCCGCATCCTGCCGGCGCGGCCGTCCGGAGGCGCGCCGGCTCCCGCGTCCGTTCCGGAGCGGGTGGAGACTCCCGTCGTGGAGGTCGCGAACGATCCGGAGCCCGGCGGCTCCAGCGGCGAGCAGTCGGCCCGACTCGCCGATCGCGCCTGGACACAGCTCCGCCTCTTCGGCGAGAAGCAACGACGATTCAGCCAGTGGGCGGCCTCCGCGACGCGCGACCTGCGGCGGGACCCGCGCACCGGCGAGGTGCTGGCCGGAGAGTGGGAGAAGGTCCCGCAGGAGACGCGTGACCGGCTGGCGCGGCTCGAGCGCGAGCTCGGCGAGGCGCTCGACGGGATCGAGGCGAACTTCCAGCGCGCGCTGCGGCTCGACGCACGCAACGCCGACGCGTCCTACGGCCTCGCCGTGCTGCTTCTCAACCACCGACCGGGCCGTACCGGGGACGCCATCCGGTGGCTGCGGCAGACCGTCGAGAGCGACTCGGGACACGTCGACGCGCTCAACGATCTCGGGGCGGCGCTGATCCAGCAGCGCGAGTACGCCGAGGCGGAGCGCGCCCTGCGGTCGGCGATCGCCATCGAGGACCGTCCCGAGGCGCGGTACAACCTCGCCCTGGCGCTCTTCTACCAGCGCCGGCCGACCGACGCCCTGCCGCACTTCTCGGCGGCGATCGACCGCGGGCCCTCCTCGATCCCGCGCGGCGACGGGTACTACTACGTGATCATGTGCCTGCTGCAGCAGGGTCGGACCGAGGAGGCGCGGGAGCGCTACGCCACCTACCGGCCCGCGATCGACGGCGCGCTGCAAGCGTCGATCGAGCGCGTTCTGCAGTGATCGCGGCCCGCCCGCCCGGCCCCTGCCAACCGATCGAAATCCCGATGGAGTATTTGTTTGCGAGGCCCCGGGAGTTGGGGTAGGTTGACGGCATCGGATCGATTCGGGACCAGCTCGGCGGACCAGCTCGTTCGGACCAAATCGGGCAGAGACAGCCGGAGAGAGCATCATGAGCAGGACGCTGTGTGTTGTGGGGTGGGCGCTCTTTCTCCTCGCGTCGCCGCAGCTTCTCCGCGGGCAGTGAGGCGCTGGTGGCTGCGGGCCCTCCGGCGGAGGGTCGAACATCGGCGGCGGGCGCCTCGGCGGACAGAAGGCCTATTCCCCGTTCGAGAACGACCGGCTTTCCTGGCGATCGGAGGGCCAGCTCTCCGACGACAACAGCCTGATCGCGCACTTCGCGGTGCCGAAGGGCAAGCTGGGGATCGTGCTGCTGATCTCCTCGGGTGACGGCAAGGACTGCTGCGCGATGAACTTCGAGCGCACGCTCTTCCGCTCGCCGAAGGTGATCAAGTACGCCAAGCAGAACTTCGTCGCGTACCGCTTCGATCGCACGTTCGGCACCGGCAAGGAGCTGTCGGACAAGTACAAGCTCGAGGAGAAGAAGCCGGCGGTGCTCGTCCTCGACGAGGACGGCGAGGTGCTCTACAAGACGCAGCGCTGCACCAACCCCGGCGTCTGCTACCTCGGCCTGCGGCACGCGCGCGTGCTGAGCGCGAAGCGACAGGCCTACGCCAAGACGTACACGAAGACGATGTCGGAGGTCGAGAAGCTCCTGGAGGACTCCAGCTACGACCGGGCCCTCTACAAGCTGGATCGCCTCAAGCCCGAGCTCCTCCAGCTCGCACTGCGCGAGAAGGTCAAGGAGACCCGCGAGTCGATCCAGAAGAGCGGCACCGAGCGCCTCGACGAGGCCAGGGCCCTCGAGGAGAGCAAGGACTACGACAAGGCCCTCGAGATCTACCGCGACGTCGCGCGCGGCTTCCGCCGCATCGAGACCATCGAGGACGCCGCCAAGGACGGCATCGTCCGCGTCAAGCGACTGCAGAGAGACAGCGCCTGATTCCAGGCGCACGCTCCGGCGGCGAGACAACGCCAGGAAACCTGCGGGTTTCCTGGCGTTGTTTTTTTGGTCCTCGTCCTTCGGACTCCAGCGCCCTCGAGGACGGGAACGGGAACGGGAACGGGCACGGGCACGGGCACGGGAACGGGCACGGGCACGGGCACGGGAACGGGCACGGGCACGGGAACGGGAA
>JBFFXF010000320.1:0-7922 GCA_041569895.1 Planctomycetota bacterium
GACCGTGGACCGTGACCGTGCACCGTGGGTCCGAACCGGGTACATAGGTAACACAGTAGACCGGGGACATAGGAGGACGAGGACGACGGGCGGAGGGCCCCCTATACGGAGTGGTGGTCCTCGGGGGGGAGTGGCGTCGAGGGGCGGCTCGTCGGAAGGCATGCCAGGAAGCCGGCGAGCGCGAGGCCGACGAGCGCCAGCGTCACCCTGGCCGCCGTCGAATTCACGGTGAACGCGATCGACACGGCGAAGCACACCACCACGAGGACGATCGCGCCGACCTTCGCGCGCACCGGAATGGTGCGGTCGCGCCGCCACTGGAGGATGAGCGGCCCGAACGCGCGACTCTCGAGGAGCCACCGGTACATGCGACTCGACGACCGCACATAACACGCGGCCGCCAGGAGCAGAAACGGTGTCGTCGGCAGCACCGGCAGAAAGATCCCGACGGCGGCGAGCCCGACGCATATCGTGCCGCACGCCACCAGGATCCACCGCGCGACGGGCGAGACCTCCTTCGGCGAATCCTCGCTCGGCGAGCTCTCGTTCCGCGAGCGCTCTTTCCGCGAGCTCACTTCGTGTTCCATGACGTCCTCTCGGCCTCCTCCGCAAGCCGACTATGTCGCCACCGCGCCGGAAGTCAACCACCAGCCGATTCTCCTGGCGCGGCGAGTGAACCACCGCGAATCGGCCCGGGTGGGGGTGGGGGAGGACTCACGCCGGTCGGACGCGACGGGTCGTGGCGGTCCGGGGACCTGACGCTCAGCCCCGGCCCACGGCCTCGCGCGGCTCTTCCTGGCCGCTGGCGCCGTCGGATCGGTGGCGCAGCCAGGCGAGCATGTCGTCGATGACCGTGTCGACGGCGATCCCGAACGCGGCGACCGAGCCGGCTGCGTCGAAGGACTCGACGGCGACGCGACTCGAGAACGTCTTCGCATCAATGAGCACGCTCCTGCGACCGTCGACCAGCTCCGCCCGCACCTCGACGACGACGGCGCCCGGCTCGGTGGTCGCGTCGTGGTGGAACGCGAGGATCTCGGTCGCCAGCGTGAGGTCTGCGGTCAGAGGCCTTCGGGACGCCGAGCGCACCACGCGACGGCGTTCCAGCTTCTCGAGGAGCAGGGTCACGAATCGACGCGTCGGCGGCTCGACCCACCCCGCGAACTGATAGAAGCCGCTGGTCAGCGCGTCTCGACGGAAGAGGATCTTTCGACTGTCGATGAACGAGTTCGCGACCATCGGCTCGATGTAGAGGTGGAGGTCGTTCGGGGGCTGCGCGGACGTCGTCACGTCGAGCTCCGCGTCCGGCGATTTCGGCAGCTCCAGCAGGTAGTGGGTGGTTCCCGGCGTGTCGCGGGGCGGCAGAAACGTGCAGCCCGCGAGCACCGCGACCAGGGCGAGCAGCCCGGCGAGGCGCGCGGCCCGCGCGGATCGGTGGCTGGGCCGGGATACCGAAATCGTCATCGGCTCTCCCCCTCCCCCGGCCCGAGGTCGGACGTCGACGGACCGACCAGGAGCGCCCGCGGATCGTCGAAGCGCTCGAGAGTCGTCGCGAGGCTCTCGGTGGCGCGTGCGACGCCGTCGGACAGCCGATTCATGTTCTGGGACAGCGAGAAGCTCGCCTTCCGGACCGCGGCGTCGACGTTCCCGGCGACCTCGCGGAGGTCCGAGATCAGCGCCAGCGACTCACCGAGCAGCCTGTCGACGCGCTCGTTCTTGCTTGCCACGGTCTCCGTGAAGCTCTCGAGGTTCTTGAGGATCTGCGAGAACCGCTCGCGGTTCTCCTGCGACAGGAACTCCGCCGCGCGCTTGGCGACGACGTTCGCGTCCTCGATGACCTCGGGCAGGCCCTCGATCATGCGCTCGAGTCGCGGCTGGCCCTCCGGAATCAGCGGGCTCTCCATCGACGGCGCCGCCTCGGAGAGCAGCTCCGCGTCCGACGTGCCGCCGAGGATGTCGATGCTCGCGATCCCCGTCAGGAAGTTGCGCTCGACGTACGCGCGCGAGTCGGTCTTCACCGGCGTCCCCTCGCGCACCTCGATGGTCACCTTGACGCGCTCGATGTCGTCCTCGAGGATCTCGAGACCGCGCACGCGGCCGACGCGAATGCCGCGCATGCTGACGGTGCTGTCGACGTCCAGACCGGCGAGCGAGTGCTCCCGGAAGAGGACGGTGTAGGTCTCGGTCTCCTCACTCCGGTCGGAGAGCCACAGCGTGGCCGCCACCACGGCAGCCGCGAGGATCAGCGCCACCGAGCCGACGAGGGTGTACTTTGCTTGAGATTCCATGGCGATTACTCGCTCCGTGACGAGAAGTACGATCGGATCCAGGGATGATCGGACGAGCGGACCTCCGACAGCGTACCGTCCGCCAGGACGCGCCGCTCCCCGAGAACAATGATACGGTCCACGATCCCCTCGAGGGTCTCGAGATCGTGCGTGCTGAGCACGACCGTCAGGCCGAGGCTGTCGGACAGGGTGCGCACCAGCGAATCGAAGGCCCGGGCGTTGATCGAGTCGAGCCCGGAGGTCGGCTCGTCCAGGAAGAGCAGCTCGGGCTCGAGCGCGAGCGCCCGCGCGAGGCCGGCCCGCTTGACCATGCCGCCCGACAGCTCGCTCGGCATCTTCGCCGCGACGTCCCGGTCGAGGCCGCTGAGACGGAGCCGCAGCTCGACCACCGAGCGCACCAGCTCCGGCGGCAGGCGCATCGACTCCCGCAGCGGCAGGGCCACGTTCTCCCCGACCGTGAGCGCCGAGAAGAGGGCGCCGTTCTGGAAGAGGACCCCGAAGCGGTTCTTGATCCGCGAAAGCTGCCTCTCGTCGTCCGTCGACCAGATGTCCTCGCCGAAGAGCCGCACGCGGCCGGCGGTCGGTCTCAGGAGGCGGATGATCTCCTTCAGCAGCACGGTCTTTCCGGACCCGCTGGCGCCGATCAGCGCGACTACCGTCCCGGGCTCGATCGCGAACGAGACCTCCTCATGGACGATCTGGCGGCCGAATCGGGTCGCGATCCCGTCCACCTCGATGATCGGTGTGGTGCCGTTGCCGCTCATTGGCGTCAGATCCCGAGTTCCTGGAAGACCACCGCGAACCCCGCGTTCAGCAGGATGACGCAGACGATGCTCTGGACGACCGTCGCCGTCGTGTTGATGCCGACGCTGCGCGTGTTGTTCTCGACGGTGAGGCCCTTGAGGCAGCCGATCACGGCGATGAAGAGCGCGAAGACCGGCGCCTTCGACAGGCCGACGAAGAGGTGGTCGGTCGAGAAGGCGAACTGCAGCCGCTCGGTGAAGGTCGCCGGGGAGACGTCGAGGTAGCGGTCGGCGATCACCATCCCCCCGAGAACGCCGACCACGTCACCGACGAACGTCAGCAGCGGCATCGCGAGCACCAGCGCCACGATCCTGGGCAGGACGAGCACCCGGAGCGGCGACAGCCCGAGGACGCGCATGGCGTCGACCTCCTCGTTCAGCTTCATCGAGCCGATCTGCGCCGCGAACGCGGAGCCCGAACGACCGGCGAGGATGATGGCGACGATGATCGGCGAGAGCTCACGAGCCATCGCGATCGAGACACCGTCGACGATGAAGATATTGGCGCCGTACTTCTCGATCTGCGCGGCGAAGAGATAGGCGACGACGATCCCGATCAGGAGCATGACCAGCGACACGATGCCGAGCGCGTCGACGCACACCCGCTCGAACTGGATGGCGCACTCCTTCAGGCGCAGCGTCGCGGGCCGAACCATGGTCGACGCGAGACCCGACAGGCACTCGCCCAGGAACGAGACGAGCCTGACGAAGTACCGCAGCCCCCGCAGCGTCACCGAGCCGACTCGCTGGAGCGGGTCGAGGCGCGGCGGCTCGAGCGGTATCTCGCCCCGCTCGCCGAGGCGCCTCGCGACGAGCTCGGCGATGCGCCGGTGTCGATCGTCGAATCCCGTCAACGACACCTCGGCCAGCGTGCCGCCGCACCGCTCGACGGAGGACAGCGCCGTCATCGCCCCGGCGGTGTCGAGCGCCTCGAGCCGGCTGCCGTCCAGGACGACTTTCTTCCCGTTGCGGACCGGCCTCGTCGCGCACAGCCCCTCCACGCTCGCGGCGAGCGCCTCGAGCGAGGCGAGTCGCCACGTGTCGCGGAGCTCGAGGACGACCTTGCCGTCCTCCTCGCGCACCGTGAGGTAGTGCGTCTGGGGTCGTGTCATCGTTGCCAGGATCTCGCGCGGTGGATCAACAGCCGCGCCTCCGTCGGGCGGCTTGGCGTGCGCTCGGGGCGCACGGGTGCCGGCGGGATGGGTCGGCCGGGTCTCCGGGATCTCCTGGATCGGCGAAGCCCCGGTCTCCGGTCTCCGGATGATGCAACGATACCGGCCGCGGGCCCTCGGCGCCAGCCCGGGCCGTGGGAAGGTTGCTGGAGGGGGGGCCGATAAAGCGGCCCATGCGCCGCAACCGCGCAGCGCCGGACGGGGGGAAGGGCGCGGTGTCGCGGGGCGCCGCCGGCCGCCCGGGCGACCCCTCGAGGTGCCCGGGACGGGTCGACTCAGCCGGCGGCCCGCCTCATGCCGCTCACGCGACCGTCACGCCACCCGCCTTCACGCCACCCGCCTTCACGCCACCCGCCTTCACGCCACCCGCCTTCACGCCACCCGCCTTCACGCCACGCCATGGCGCTGCGGTCGCGGGAAGCGCTCGACGCGACCGCCGGTGGCGGTGGCGGTGGCGGTGGCGACCTCGGCGGCCTCGACGGGGCGGTTCTTGGAGCCCTTCTTGGCGATTCTCAGGATCCGGCGCCAGTGCTTGACGCCCGTGAGCACCGCGTTGTCCATGAGCGCGTGCTCGAAGTGCGTCCCCTGGACGCTCGACGACTGCAGGTTGGTGTCCCGCAGGTCGGCGGACGTGAGGTCGGCGCCGTCGAGGCGCGACTGCCGGAGGATGGCGCCACGCATCGCCGCGCCGGCGAGGTTCGCTCCGGAGAGCTCCGCTCCGCTGAGATTGGCGTTCTCGAGATCGACCTGGGTCAGGTGGCGGCCGGGCTCGACCTCGTTGACGATCTCCCACACCAGACGCCACTTCTTCGAGAACGTCGTCTGCTTGTCGATCCGCGTCTCGTGGAGCGAGGCGAACTCGAGATTGGCCGCATGGAAGTTGGCCCGACCGAGGTTGGCGCCCATCAGCGAGCTGCGCTGGAGGTCCGCGCCGAAGAAGCTCGACCCGACCAGCGAGCAGCCCGACAGGTTCGCCTGGCTGAGATCGGCCCGGTGGAAGTCGTATCCCTCGAGGGTCATGCCCGAGAGGTTGGCGCCCGACAGGTCGGGCTGGACCTCGGGGTGGATCACCCGCCAGGTGTTCCACGCTTCCGGGCCTTCCTGAAGCCTCGCCACGTGCTCTTGATTCGCCATTGGAGTCCTCTCCTCCTCTATTCGATCGACCGCGCCAGCGGTACCAGGAACCAAACCACGTCTTCCCATAAGGCAAGGCCCGTGCCCGCCCGCCGACTCCGTAAGTCCCACGGGGGAACGAGTTCAGTCGGATGAAGGGCGCTGGAACGGGGCAGCGGATGGACTTCGTGTCTACCGGGGCGACGCTTTTGTTGGGGGCGGAAACCAGGGGTTTTTCGCGAGTTTTTCGCGGATTTCGCAGACAGCGGAAGATTCCGCAAGTTGGTAACGGCCCGCAGATTACGCAGATTACGCAGAGAGAGGACCTCGGAACATCGGACCGCCGATCTCTGTCTCGGATCTCGGATCTCGGATCTCGGAATCGGAATCGGAAGTCGGAATCGGAGTCGGAGTCGGAGGACCGTGACCGTGGACCGTGACCGTGACCGTGACCGTGGACCGTGACCGTGGACCGTGACCGGATTCAGCGGACCAGGAACAGACTCAGCGCCGGGACAAAGGTCAGCACGGCGAGGACGATCAGCAGGAGGATGATGAAGGGCAGGCACGCCCAGTAGACGCGGAGGATCGGTTTCTCGAAGCGGACGCTGGCGATGAAGAGGTTGATGCCGACGGGCGGCGTCGCGTAGCCGATGCCCATGTTGACCAGGAAGACGATGCCGAGGTGGACGGGGTCGACCGCGAACTCCTCGGCGATCGGGATCATCAGCGGGACGATGAGCACGATCGCGGCGTAGATGTCGATCATGCAGCCGACCAGCAGGAGGAACACGTTCAGCGACACGAGAAACGCGTACTTGTTCGTCATGTACTGCGTCACGGAGTCGAAGAGCTTGCGGGGGATCTCGTTGTCGATGACGAAGTTGGTCACCGCCATCGTCATGCCGAGGATGATCAGGATACCGCCGACGAGCACCGCGCTGTCGCGCGCGACGGCGCCGAGGTCGCGGAGGCGGAGGTCGCGGTACACGAACACCTCGACGACGACGATGTACGCGGCGCCGACGACAGCTGCCTCGCTCACCGTGAAGAAGCCGGTGTAGATGCCGAGGATCAGCACCACCGGCAGCGGGACCTCCCACGCCGCCTCGCGGAGGGCGAGGCCGAGCTCCTTCCACGAGAAGGGCTGCCGCGGCGACGAGAGCCGCCCCGTGCGCAGCGCCGCGTAGGTCGAGAGCACGACGACGATCAGCAGCCCGGGGATCAGCCCGGCCAGGAAGAGATCCTCCACCGGCGCTCTCGAGACCACGCCGTAGAGGATCACCGCGAGGCTCGGCGGGAAGAGGAGGCCGAGGCTTCCCCCCGTCGTCACCAGGCCGAGGCGGAAGTGCTCGCCGACCCCTTCGCGCTCGAGCGCCACCATCAGCAGGCCGCCGAGCGCCACGATGGTGACGCCGGACGCGCCGGTGACCGCCGTGACCATGGTGGACGCGCAGATGGCGACGATCGACAGACCGCCCGGCATCCACCCGAGGAGCGCGTTGGCGACGCGCAGCAGCCGATTCGGCGCGCGGCTCGCCGCCAGGACGTACCCGCCGAAGGCGAAGAGCGGCAAACTGGGGAGCACCTGCATCTCGCTGATCTGATAGAAGGTGATCATGATCGAGCTCAGGGGCATCTCCGCGTCGAGGTAGCTCGCGAGCGCGATGGCGCCCATCACCGCGAAGAGCGGCACCCCGGCGAGCGCGAGGATGATCGCCACGACGCGGCCGATCATGGTTCCGGCTCCTGCCCGCCCCGGGCGAAGGCGGACCATCCGTCCGCGGCCGCCGCGATCAGCAGCCTGAGCGCGAGGATGGCGAGGCCGACCGGCAGGACCGCCGGCAGCCAGCGGGTCTCCACGCCGGGGAACGCCTCCGCCCTCGAGCCGAACTCGAGCTCATCGCGCAGGAACGCGACTGCGACCGGCACGAGCACCACGCAGACCGCGGCGGCGAAGAGGTACCCGCCGGCCCGGAAGGCGAGGCGCGTTCGCGGGCCGAAGTAGTGGCTCACGGCGTCGATGCAGATGTGCTTGCGATCGCGCGTCGCCGCGCCGGCGCCGAAGAGCGCCAGCCACAGGATGAGGTGCTGCGAGAGCGCGCTCGTCCACGGCACCGGGGGGAGCCCGGTGAAACGGCAGACGATCGGGATGAGACCGAGCGCCAGCAGGCCGACGAGGACGGCGAGGAAGAACGCCCGCTCGATCGCCAGCACGACGCGGAGCGCGCTCGACACGATGCCGGTTCGGGGCCCGGTCCCCGGAGAGCTCATCCTGTTCTGGGGTCCCGGCGGTATGCCTCGAGGATGCCACGCACGCGCTCGAGGATCTCTTTCGAGAAGGACTTGCCGGCGAGGTCATCGCGCACCTTCCTCGTCGCCGCCGTGAACCGGCGCCGGCTCTCCTCGTCGACCTTCGCGATCTTCATGCCGGCGCGCTCCAGCACGGCGAGCGCCTCGGCGTTCTGGCGGCGGATGGTGCGGTTGAGCTCCGTGACGTGCCGCTCGACCACCTCGCGGAACTTCTTCTGCAGGTCCTCCGGCAA
>JBFFXF010000321.1:0-7870 GCA_041569895.1 Planctomycetota bacterium
CGTCGCCGGCGGCACGGTGTCCTCGGCGTTCGCCACGACGCGGTAATCGCCGGGGGCGTGGGGCGCCGGACCGGTGACGTCGTTGCCGCCGGGATCGGTCACCGTCAGACCGATGCAGCGCGTGTCGCCGCCGTTCGGCGGACAGGGGAACTCGGTCTCGACTTCCACCGTCCAGAGCGCCTCGGCCTCGCCCTCGGAGTTCGTCGCCCGCAGTTGCACATCGAAGTCCGCCCGCGGCTCGCCCGCCGGCAGCCTGAAGGTGAACCTCCCCCTGAGGAAGGTCCCCCCGACGGGCTCGAGCACCTCGACGACCGGTGGCGGGAATCCGATGACCGTGAGCTGGGCGGTGTAGGTGTTCTGGGGAAACGGCAGGAAGTCGACCACCGGCGCGTCGACGAACTCCGGCGGCGACGGCTCGATGTACTCGGGCCCCTCGATCAGGAAATTCTGCAGGATCTGCGCGGGCGACAGCACGCCGTCATGGATGCGGACGGCGCCCATCGACAGCGTCCCGGCGAGGTTCGGCGGACCGATGCTGCCGTCGGCGTTCGTCTGCTGGGCGAGCCTGATCGGCTGCTCGGCGTAGGTGTTGATGACGCCCGGGCCGAGCTGCTCGCTGTTGGCGAGCTCGCCGTCGGCGTAGACCCGCGTCGTCCTGCCATCGTAGGTGTAGACGAGGTGGTGCCAGACGCCGGCCGCGGGAGCGCCCCGGCCGCTCTCGGTGAGCGAGTTGTCGATCCACCCGATGTCCGGCCCGCCGCCGCCCCAGTGGCCGATGGCGCCGAAGTTCGGATGGTTGCCGTAATTGAACGCCATGTTCGTGCCATCCGGGCCGCCGCGGCGCCCCCACGAGACCAGCGTCTCCTCGTCGAAGATCTCGGGGTTGAACGCCCAGACCTCGATGGTCCGCGTCGGGTTGAGGCCGACCAGTCCCGCGGGCGTCGGGTCGACGCACTCGAGCGTATCGGTCTGAGCGAAGGAGTTGAAGGTCACCGCGACGTGATCGTTGACGGTCTCGAAGGTCGGCGGCGTCATGCCGAGGTCGATCGGCACGATGAACTCGTTCAGCGTCCCCTGGTTCTCCCACTCGTCGACGAGGTCGCCCTCGTCGAGGATGGCCTCGAGGTCGGTGGCGCGGAGGTCGACGAAGAGCTCGCCGGCGGTCTGGATCTCGCCCTGGAGCGCCTCGACCTCGACCGTCCAGCTCACCTGCGCATCCGGCGGCACGCCGTTCGAGGCGGTGAGCGTCACCGTGAACTCGACCGGGTTGTCGCGATTCGGGATGGCGTACGTCACCGTGATCGAGCGGCCGTCCTGGATCACCCTCGCGCCCGCCGGCGAGGTGATGGCCACGGTGGGCAGCGGGAATCCGTCGATACGCAGGCTCGCCGTGTAGGTCGCCTGGCCCGGGATGATCGTCTGGTCCTCGGGCACGTCGAGGAAGGCGGGGGGGACGTCCTTCTGGTAGATCGACTTCTCGCTGTCGTAGTTGGCGACGATCTGCGCCGGCGTCAGCACGCCGTCGTGGACGCGGACGCGCGCCACCGATCCCCTGAAGGAGAGCGCGAGATTGAAGTCATCGATGTTGGCGTTGTTGTACTGCGCGCCGATGGCGATGGGGTGGAAGTCGTGCGTGTTGACGACGCCGGCGCCGAGGAACTCCTCGTTCTGGAGCTCGCCGTTGGCGTACGCGCGCGTCGTCTCGCCGTCGTAGGTATAGACGAGGTGGTGCCACTCACCGGCGCCCGGAGCGCCCCGGCCGGCCTCCGTGAGGGTGTTGTCGACCCAGCCCATGTCGGGCCCGCCCCCGCCCCAGTGCGTCACCGCGCCGAAGTTCGGGTGGTCGCCGTAATTGAATCCCATGTTCGAGCCTTCCGGTCCGCCGCGATGCCCCCAGGCGACCATGGTCTCCTCGTCGGTGACCTCGGGATTGAACGCCCAGACCTCGATCGAGCGCGTCGGATCGAGCCCGACGAGGCCCGCCGGCGCGTTCTGCTGGCTGCGGTAGACGCCCAGCCCCTCGGCGTTCAGCGTCACCGCCTCGACGTCCAGGATGGTCTCCTTGCGGACGGTGCCGATGAGATCGAAGTGCCCGACGAGACCGCCGTCGCCGGGCGCGGCGCCGTTCTGCCAGAGGTCGGTCCCGGCGGAGTCCTCCCTGGCGTCGAGATCGACGATGAGGCAGTCGGCGACCTCGAAGGAGAAGTCGTCCGGCGAGCTCGGGCACTCGAGCAGCGTCACCACCCACGACGCCTCCGCGGTTCGCTCCGTCCCGTCACACACGTGCGACGCGCGCACGGTGACGATGAAGCTGTCGGGCGGCGGATCGGGCACGTCCCACCGGATGGTGAAACTCCCGAACTTGCCGCGAACCGTCGTGCCGGCGGGCTGGATGACCTCGAGCTCGGGGTCCGGAAAGCCGGCGACGGTCAGGTCCGCGACGTACGTGGTGATCTGGTTCGAGAGCGTCGGGTCGGCCGGCGCGTCGATGAAATCGAGGTCCTCGCAGGCGCTGGCGTACGCGTCTCGCTCGACCTCGAAGTTGTTGAGGATCTGCTCGTCGGTGAGGACGTCATCGTGGATGCGGATCTGCCCGATGGAGAGCGACCCGCGCAGCCCGGTCGTCAGCGTCACGCCGTCCGCCTCGAGCTGCGACGCGATGGTGATCCGGGAGTTGGCGTTGGTGTTGATGATGCCGAGGCCGAGGAACTCCTCGTTCGCGAGCCGTCCGTCGGCGTAGACGCGCGTCGTCTCGCCGTCGTAGGTATAGACGAGGTGGTGCCACTTGCCGGCGACCGGGGCTCCGAAGGTGAAGTCGTTGTCGATCCAGCCGAGGTCGGGCCCGCCGCCGCCCCAGTGGCCGACGGCGCCGAAGTTTCCATGCCGGCCGTAATTGAACGACATGTTGGTGCCGTCGGGGCCGCCTCGCGTACCCCACGCGACGAGCGTCTCCTCATCGGCGATGTCCGGGTTGTAGGCCCAGACCTCGATCGTTCGCGTCGCATCCGGACCGGCGAGCCCCTCCGGGACGAAGTCCTCGAGCGGCTGCGAGTACGCCTCCGTCCCCGTGAAGGAGACCGCCGGGGCGCCGTCGATGGTCTCGAAGATGGGGCTGTCCGGCGTGGCGAGCATGAAATCGCCGACTCCCTCGGCGGGATCGGCCTGGTTCGGCCAGACCGAGACGTCGAGCTCGAGGTCGCTCGCCTGGAGATCGACGAAGAGCACGCCCGCGACCTCGATGTCGGGATTCTGAGCGCTGACGGGAATCGTCCCCGGGATGACCACCGCGCAGGCGAGCGCGGCGACGATGAGGTGTGTCCGCCGACGAGACATGCTGAGACTCCTTCCGCGCTGCGGCTCCGCGAGCCGAAAGCGCCCCCAAAAGAGATGCATTCAATCGATTTGACCCGGCGCCCATTCTATGCGCGCAGACCCGACTTGCCCAGGGGGTTCCGGGCCACCACTCGTCCTCGTTCCCGTTCCCGTTCCCGTACCCGTTCCCGTTCCCGTACCCGTTCCCGTACCCGTTCCCGTTCCCGGTCCCGTGCCCGTGCCCGAAAGCGCTCGTCGTGCAGCTCGTGTCCGACGTCGGGGCCGGGCGGTCGCGGTTGGGGACCGAGACCGATATCCGAGACAGAGGACCGAGTCCGACTCCGATGCCGATTCCGACTCCGGAATCCGATTCCGATGACCGACACCGACACCGACACCGAGACCGATGCCGATTCCGATTCCGAGGCGGTCTTTCCTGAAGCTGCGCAATCTGCGCAATCTGCGTTCCCGTCTTACTGCCGCATCGCACGCACACGCTGGAGGTTCTTGCGCGCCGCCTCGAACTCCGGTCGGGCGCGCAGGGCGCCCTCGAACTGGCGCGCCGCCTCGTCGAGCAGGCCCTGTCGCATCAGCACCGCGCCGAGGTTGTTGCGCGCCTCCGCGAAGTCCGGTCGCAGGCGCACGGCCTCCTCGTACGCGGCGCGGGCGGCGTCGAGGTCGCCGCGCCGCCGGTGCGCGATGCCGAGGTTGTTGTGGGCGTCGGCGAGCGACGGGTCGAGGCGGATCGCCGTCTCGAAGCGCGCCAGGGCGCCGTCGACGTCCCGCTGCTGGAGGAGGAGGATCCCGAGGTGGTTGCGCGGCTCCGCGGCGTCCGGATGGCGTCGGATCGCCTCCTCGAACTCCGCCGCCGCCTCCGGAAAGCGCCCCTGCTTGGCGAGCGCGACGCCGAGCGTGTTGCGCGCCCCGGGGTAGGCCGGATCGAGCCGCAGCGTCTCGCGGTAGTGGCCGATCGCCCGCTCGAGGTCGCCCGTCCTCTCGGCGAGCGCGCCGAGGTTGAAGTGCGCCGCGGCGAGGTCCGGACGGACCTCGAGGGCGCGGCGGTACTGCGCCGCTGCTCCGGACGGGTCGCCCCGTCTCGCCAGCACGAGCCCGAGGTTGACGTGCGCCTCGGCGAAGTCCGGCAACAGGCGGATGACCTCGCGGTAGCTCTCCTCGGCGCTCTCCAGCCGGCCGGCCTCGGTCATGTCGAAGGCGAACTGGAAGCGGGTCTTGGTCTAGGCCGCCGTCCGCGCATGGGCGACCACGGGGTGGTCGATGATCGTCCCGGGGCGCGCCGCGGCCCGGAGCAGGCGGCGCTCCGGCGGATCGAGCGAGTGCCCGCGATCCGCCAGCACCGTGTCGACCGACACGCGACCCTTGTAGATGACGGCGAGCCGGCCGGCCGCGTCGACGAGGAAGCTGGTCGGCACCGGCAGCGGCCGGTTCATCGGCGTCAAGTTGTCGTGGAGATGCTGCAGCACGCCCAGCGTCTCGGCCGACGCCAGGCCGTGCGCGAACGGCAGTCTCAGCCTCGCGGCGAGCCGCGCCGCGGCGTCCGGGGACGAGCGACCGTCGCCGAGGCCGTCGACCGCGAGCGCGAACACATCGATGCCCGCCGAGCGGAGATCGGCCGAACGCGACGAGAGCTCCGCAAGCTCCTCGAGACACGGCGCGCACCAGCTTGCCCAGAGGTTGATGAGCAGAGCTCGCCCCGCCGCCAGCGGCACGGTGGCGCTCGAGCCGTCGAAACGCCGGAACGAGAGCGCCGGCACGGGCAGCAGAGTCACCAGCGGGATGCGCGCGGCGCTCGAGGCCTGCGGCGCGTCCGGCTCTCCCCGGTCCGCGTCGAGAGCCGGCGCCGAGGGACGTCTCCACCGTGTCGCCCGCCCGCTCCCCCGCGCGAGAAGGAAGTGCCCGTCGATGCCGACGCCGTCGAAACGCTCGATCGTGCCCCCGGGCCACCTCACCGAGACGCTCTCGATGCCGGTCGCCTCGCCGAGACCGAAGTGCAGCCACTTCGACGACTGCGCCACGAAACCCTCGCCGGCGCGCAGCGTGCGCATCAGCCGCGTCGATCCGCCGGTCGTCGCGGCGACGATCTCGACGCGCGCGCCGATGGCGTCCCGGCAGACCGTCCGGCCGTCACCGATCGGGCGCAGCGCCACGAAACGGCCGTGGGGCGCTGACCGGTTCCGCATGAAGCGCAGCCGCGGCGCGTTGCGGTTCGAGATCCACAGGTCGAGGTCGCCGTCGTGGTCCCAGTCGACGAGCGCGACGCCGCGGCCATCGTCGGGAAAGTCGAGCCCCGAGAGCGCCGAGACCGTGGCGAAGCGGCCCGAGGCGGTGTTCAGGAAGCAGGAGTTGCGCTCGCGTCCGCTCCACGACCGCCCCTGTTTCATCATGCGCGAGAGAACGCGCTGCCGCGCCAGCACGTCGCGGGGTGTGTCGTCCTCGTCGTCGAGCGTGTGCGACACGACCTGTCGCCAGAAGAAGCTTCACAAGTCGCCGGTGTCCTCGGTGGTGATGTAGCCGTTCGCGACCACGAGGTCCTCGAGGCCGTCGCAGTCGAGGTCGGCGAAGTTAGTGCTCCACGCCCAGCGAGCCATGGTGACTCCGGCCCCCTCGCTGACGTCGGCGAACGACCCGTCGCCGAGGTTCCTGAGCAGTGTGTTGCCGCGGGCGAATCGCTGCAGCCTCGTCCTCACGGTCTCGGACGACTGCGGCTTGAAGCGCTCCTGCGTCGTGATCCGGCTGCCCGCCGCCGAGAACATGTTGCCGATGGCGACGTCCATCCAGCCGTCGCGGTCGTAGTCCGCCCACGTGACGCCCATGCCGGACGCGCTGTCCTCCGCCGCTGCGCGCGCCGCGACGTCGACGAAACGGCCGCCCTCGTTGCGGTAGAGGTTGTTGCGGCCAAAGTCGTTCGCCACGTAGAGGTCCTGGTCGCCGTCGTTGTCGAAGTCCTCCCAGGCAGCCGCGTAGCTGAAGCGCCGGTTGTTGACGCCGAGGCCGACCTCGTCGGTGACGTCGGTGAACGTCCACTCCGCCACCCCGCCGCCCGTGGCGCTGTCGCGGGGCAGGTCGTTGCGGAAGAGGATGTTCGGAGCGCCGTTGTTGGCATCGTGATAGACGAAGCGTCCGTCGCCGCCGCCGATCGACACGACGCCCGAGTCGTCGGTGAGGTCGTTCGAGTTGTACCCGCAGACGTAGAGGTCGAGATCGGCGTCGTCGTCGAAGTCGGCCGCCGTCAGCGTGAACGTGTCGTGCGGCGTCGTCAGCGCCTGGCGCACGGTGAAGCGACCCCGACCGTCGTTCGCGGCGAGCACGAGACTCCCGAAGACCGTGACGGCGAGGTCCCGGTCGCCATCGTTGTCGAGATCGACGAGAAGCGCGGCGCGCGCGCTCTCGAGCCAGTCCGCGCCCGACGCGGCCGAGACGTCACGCGCGGTGCCATCGGGGTTCTGGATGAAGAGGAGATTCGGCAGGCCGCCCTCCTGACACACGTAGAGGTCATCGAGCCCGTCCCCGTCGACGTCCCCCACCGCGATCCCCGGACAGCCGAAGAGCGCGAAGTAGCGCGTGTCCTGGATGCGCTCGAGCCAGTGGTTGAATCCGAGGAGCAGCTGCTCGCGCCAGGACGCGTTGCTTCCGAGCACCGCGGCGGCGGCGTCCTCGAGGAGCGGGCGGCTCGAGCCGACCGTGCTCGCCTCCTCGAACGCCTCGACGGCGATCGAGAGCAGCCGTGGAGCGACGCCGGCGACGCCAGCGACGCCGGCGCCACCGGAGGCCCAGCGTGCCGTCCACGTCGCGTTCTGCTCGATCATCGCGTCACCGGTACGACCGACGAGAGAGACATGCTGCCGCGTCGTCACCACGTCGGCGTCACGCGCGACGCCGAAGACCTTGAAGGCCACTCGCTCGAGCTCGCCGCCCTGAAACGGACGCACGAGATCGGCGAGCGCTGCGAGCAGCCGGCCAGGGCCGCGCACCATGGGACGGGACGCCGCGGTCGCCCCGGGCTCGGCGCGCAGCACCCGGAACAGGGCTCCCGACGACACCTCGCGAAGCGACGGTCGCAGCGCCGCGCTGGTGAAATCCCCGGTCACGAGGTCCGCCGCTCCGCCGGTCTCCGCGCCCGATGCGAGCGCGACCGCCAGGGACCCGAGCGCGTCGAGCCGTCGCGTCGCGGCGGCGCTGAAGACCTCGGTGCTCCAGCCGTCGCCGGCCGGATCGTCGATCTCGTCCCAGGTCCGCCCGCCCTGCAGCGCAAGGCGCGGCGAGCCCGTGAGCGATGGGGACGCGGGGGCGGTCGAGTCGCGATCCCCGCGCAGGACGACGAACACGAGCGCCGCGGCCGCCAGCAGGACGGCAAGCACGAGAAGAGAGGTTTTCGTCCGTTTCATGGCTGAGCTCGATCGACCGTCGCCCATTCTATCGCGGCGCCGGACATGAATGAATCTCGGCGAGGGGAATCGGCGCGCGGGCCTCCGACCTCTGATCTCCGACCTCTGATCTCCGACCTCTGATCTCCGACCTCTGATCTCCGACCTCTGATCTC
>JBFFXF010000322.1:0-7844 GCA_041569895.1 Planctomycetota bacterium
CCGGAGTTCACGGCCTCTTCCCCCGTACCCGTACCCGTACCCGTACCCGTTCCCGTTCCCGTTCCCGTGCCCGTTCCCGAAAGCGATCGCAGTCACGCGAGCGGCCGACGGCGGGGCCGATCGATCGGAGTCCGGGACCGAGGCCCGACAGGGTTCGATTCCGATGACCGACGACCGATGCCGATTCCGATTCGGATGGCCGATTCCGACTTCGACCTCTGCCCTCTGATCTCTGTCCTCTGTCCTCTGTCCTCTGCCCTCTGATCTCTATCTCTGTCTCTGTCTCTGTCTCTGTCTCTGCGCGCTCTGCGTCATCTGCGCATCTGCGTTCCCGTCCTTATCCGTTCGTCGGCCAGCCCACTCACACGAACCCGCCCGGCAGCCCCATCAGCCCGGTGGTCTCGTCGAACCCGAACATGCGGTTGAGGCTCTGGACGGCCTGCGACGCGCCGCCCTTGCCGAGGTTGTCGAGCGCCACGAACGCCGCGCCCTGTCGCGAGTCGCCGGCGAAGCCGATCAACGCGCGGGGCGTCCCCTGGATGAGTCGCACATCGGGAGAGGCGCGCGAGAACGTGATCAGCGGCTCGCCGTCGTACGCCGCCCGGAGCGTGTCCTCGAGCGTCGCCCGGGCGACGCCCGGGACGAAGATGGTGGAGAAGATGCCGCGCACGAACGGGCCGGACTGCGGCACGAAGTTGACGTGGAAGGGCTCCCGCGTCAGCGTGGAGAGGAAGCCCTCGACCTCGAGCATGTGCTGGTGCTCGAGCGCCTTGTACGCCCTGAAGTTGGTCGCGCGCTCGGGGTGGTGCGTCGTCTTCTTCGGCTCGTTCCCCGAGCCCGACGAGCCCGTCACTCCGGTCGCGAAGACCTCGCCGCGCAGCATGCCGGCGCCGGCGAGCGGGGCGAGACCGAGGAGGAGCGAGGTCGCGAAGCAGCCCGGGCTGGCGACGAGCCGCGCTCCGGGAAGCTTCTCGCGCTGGAACTCGGTGAATCCGTAGACAAAGCGCTCGAGCCACTCGGGCGCGGCGTGCTCGCGTCCGTAATGCTTCAGGTAGCCCTGCGGATCGGGAGTGCGGAAGTCGCCGCCGAGGTCGATGAAGCGGATCCCCGGGTGGCGCTCGGCGAGCGCGGGGATGACCTCCTGGGATCGGTTGTGCGGCAGCGCGACGAGCACCGCCTGCACCCCGTCCAGATCATCGGGCAGCTCGTCGAGCCGCACGAAGCTCAGCTCGGTGTATCCGGCGAGGTTCGGCAGCACGTCGGAGACGCGAGAGCCGGCGCTCGAATGCGCCGTCACCCAGGCGAGGTCAACGGACGGGTGCACGCAGAGGTAGCGCAACAGCTCCGCCCCGATCGAGCCGGAGCCGCCGATCACACCGGCGCGGATCCTCGCGTCCTGCGCGGCAGCGGCCGGGGTCATGGTCCTCCTTTCACGGTCGTTTCGCTGTCGACGCCGAGCAGCTCCGCGACGAGGTTCGCCAGACGCTCGGGATCGAGGCGCGCGTTGACGGCCGGTCGGCCGAGCTCGCGCTCGACGTACTCGACGCCGACGGGTGTGTCGGTGACGGGTCCGGAGAAGATGTGCACGTCCACGCCGTGACCGGCGAGAAACGCGTGCCCACCCCAGGCGCCGACCAGATCGCCGGCGCAGAAGAGGTGCACGGCGACGTGGCGGGCGATCTCCTCGCAGTCGAGCACGGCCATGACGCCGTAGTCGCCGATGATGCCGTCGCCGAGCTCGAGGAAGACCGCGTCCGGGCGGCCCTCCGCGAGGTGGCCGATGATCGTCGTCGCCACGCGCACCATCTCGGCGGAAGGAAGCCCGGCGGTCGACGGCACGCCCGCGTCGAGAAACGACGCGGTGCGGGCCGCGCCGTGATCTTCCATGGCGATCGAGTCCCGCAGGCACGCGATGCCGCTCAGCTTGCCCGCGTGCACGGTGAGGCCTCGCCGGCTGAGGTTCTGGATGATCCGCGTACACGCGAAGGTCTTGCCGGAGTTCATGCAGGTGCCGGAGATCATCACGATGGGCGGCACGTCGATCGACGCCAGGCTCTCGACCGCGCTGATCACCGAGTCGCGAACGTTCAGCGGCCTGCCGTCGCGCACGACCGCGCCGAGCACCTCGACCTCGGCGGGCGGGCCGAGCTCGATGTGCGCCGTCGGCGAGAACCCGATGACGCCGCCCATGTTGAGCAGGTGCAGCCGGTCGCCGACCTCGACGCGCTCGGGGATCTCGCCGCAGAAACCGCGCAGGGCGCGCCGCCGGCCGAGCGCGCCGACGATGACGTTGCCGCGCGTGATCTTGGTCATGCGGCCGCTGTCGAGCTCGAGATCGTTGTAGACGCGCTTCTCGCGCAGCGCCCTGACGACCACCACCGCGCCGATCTCGGCTGGAACACCGTCGGAGATCTCGACCTGGCGGCTCCCGAGGCCGAGTCGCGACGCGACGGACGCGATCTTGTGGACACGGATCGTGGGCATCGGCTGTGGCTCAGCTCCTCCGGTCGCGTCCGGCCTGGCGGTGAAGGCGCGAGGGGATCCCGGTGATCGTGCTGAAGCCCTTGACGTCATCGCCGGTCCAGAGCTTCGGCATCTCCCCGTAGACGCCGCTGGCGGCGTCCATCATCGAGAACGGGCTGCGCACGCCGGTCACGTGAAATCGCTCGCGGTCGAGCCGCACCCTCGCATCGCCGGTGACGCGCTCCTGCGAGCTGTCGAGGAGCGCCTCGATGTCTCGCAGGGCCGGATCGAACACCTGCCCCTCGTGGAGCATGCGCCCGTAGAAGTCGGCGAGGTGGTCCTTCCAGAATCGCTGCCACGAGGTCGTGGTGATCTTCTCGATTTCCCGGTGCGCGCCGATGAGGACGAGCGCCGCGCCCGCCTCGAACGCGATGCGCCCCTTGATCCCCGTGACGGTGTCGCCGATGTGGATGCCGCGCCCGACGCCGTACCGGCGGCAGAGCTCGCCGAGAGAGGCGACCAGCTCGATGCCGCCGAGCTCGCGCCCGTCGATCGACACCGGCAGGCCGCGCTCGAAGCCGATGACGACGTCGACCGGCCCCGCCGCCGGCCCGGCGCCCGCCGCCTGCGCCCAGACCGTGTCCGGAATCTCCTTCCACGGGTCGTGCGTCTCGCGCCCGCCGATGGTGGCGCCCCACAGCCCGGTGTTCACCGAGTAATCGCGCACCGAGGGATCGATCTCGACGCCGCGTTCGCGCAGGTACTCGAACTCCTGCTGACGACTGAGGCGCAGATCGCGGATCGGCGCCAGGGCCGGCACGCCGGGCAGCATCACCTGGAAGGCGATGTCGAAACGCACCTGGTCGTTGCCGGCGCCCGTCGAGCCGTGCGCGACCGCCGCCGCCCCCACCTCTCGCGCAACATTGGCGACGAGCTCGGCCTGGACGGCGCGCTCCGCCGAAACGGACAGCGGGTAGACGCCGCCGCGGAGGACGTTGCCCTTGATCAGGTACGAGGCGTAGCGGTCGTACACCTGCTGCCGCCCGTCGAGCGTGCGGTGCTCGACCACGCCGAGGCGACGCGCGCGTTGTTCGATCCCCTCGATCTCCCCGGGGGCGAATCCGCCCGTGTCGACGGTGACGGAGACGACGTCGTACCCGCCGGTCTCGGCCAGGTGCGGGATGCAGAATGACGTGTCGAGCCCGCCGGAGTAGGCGAGAACGACGATCTTGCGCTCACTCACGTGCTCGTCCCTCTCGATTGTCGTGTGTCTTCTTGCCTCGACGCCTCCCGCCGGATTTCCGCCCGGCGAGCTCCCGGCGCCAGCGCTCGATCTCGGCGCGCACGCGGTCGGGAGCGGTGCCGCCGACGACGGTCTTGTCGCGGAGCGCGCTCTCGACGGTGATCGCCTCGAAGACGTCGTCGTCGAAATGGTCCGACACCTTGCGGTAGGCCTCGAGCGGCAGCTCCGGAAGCGTCCTGCCGCGCCGCTCGGCCTCGAGCACGACCTCCCCGGTGATCCGGTGCGCCTCCCGAAACGGCACGCCGCGACGCGTCAGGTAGTCCGCGAGCGAGATCGCCTCGAGGTAGCCATCGCGAAGCCGCTCCGCCGCGCGTCCGGCGTCGACGCGCATGGTGCGGATCATCTCGGCGAAGACCGGCAGAATGAGCTCGACGGTGTCCACCGTGTCGAAGACCGGCTCCTTGTCCTCCTGGAGGTCCTTGTTGTACGCCAGCGGCAGCGCCTTCAGCGTCATCAGCAGCGACGTCAGATTGCCGACGACCCGACCGCACTTGCCGCGCGCGAGCTCGGCGGCGTCCGGATTGCGCTTCTGCGGCAGCATCGAGCTCCCGGTGGTGACGGAATCGTCGAGCCGCACCAGCCCGAACTCGGCGCTCGACCAGAGGACGAGGTCCTCGGCGAGCCGCGACAGGTGGACCATCAGCACCGACGCGGCGTGCAGCAGATCGAGCGCGAAGTCACGATCGCTGACCGCGTCGAGCGAGTTGCGCGTGACGCCCGCAAAACCGAGCGAGGACGCGAGCGCCTCCCGGTCGATGCCGAACTGGTTGCCGGCGCACGCGCCGCTGCCGAGCGGGCTGACATCGGCCGCGTCGGCCGCGGCACGGAACCGGACAACGTCGCGCGCGAGCATCTCGACGTACGCGAGGAGGTGGTGCGCCAGCAGCACCGGCTGCGCCCTCTGGAGGTGCGTGTAGGCGGGGATGACCACGTCGGACTCGCGCCCGGCGGTGTCGACGAGAGCCGCCATCAGCTCCTCGATCAGGCCGATGACCCGACCCGCGGCCCCCTTCGCCCAGAGACGCAGATCGGTGGCCACCTGGTCGTTGCGGCTGCGCCCGGTGTGGAGCTTCTCGCCGGTCGACCCGATGCGCTCGATCAGCCGCGCCTCGATGTTCATGTGGATGTCCTCCAGGTCCTCGGAGAAGGAGAACCTGTCGGCGCTGATCTCCTCGGCGATCGCTTCGAGACCGTCGACGATCCGGCGCGCCTCGTCCGCGTCGACGATCCCCGCCTTCTCCAGGGCGCGCGCCCAGGAGATGCTGCCGTCGATGTCCTCGCGGTAGAGCCGTCGATCGAACCCGATCGAGGCGTTCAGCCGGCGCATCGCATCGTGGAGCCGTTTCTCGAAACGCCCGCCTCGCATCGCGCTCAGCCTTCCTGCAGGTACGCCGCTTCCTCTTCCTCGTTCACCACCATGGTGCCGAGACCCTTGCGGGTGAAGACCTCGTAGAGGAGGGCGTTCTCGCTCATTCCGTTGACGATGTAGGCGCGCCGCACCCCCTGGCGCACGGCGCGCATCGCGGCGGTCAGCTTCGGCAGCATGCCCCCGGTGATCGTCTGCGACGCGACCAGCTCCTCGCCCTTCTTGACCGTGAGGTAGGAGTACCGGCTCGCCGGATCCGAGACGTCGCGCAGCACGCCGCCGACGTTCGTCAGGATGAAGAGCTTCTCGGCGGCGAGCTTGCTGGCGATCTCGCACGCGATCGTGTCGGCGTTGATGTTGAGCACCTGGCCGTCCTCGTCGGCCCCCAGCGAGGCGATGACGGGGACGAAACGGTTCTCGACCAGCGTCGAGAGGATCTTCGGGTTGACCGAGCGGATGTCGCCGACATTCTGAAAGTCGACCTCGGTCTCCTCACCGGTGGCCTCGTCGCGGATCATCTTCTTCGGCCGCCGGCTCGCCAGGATCAGGTCGCCGTCGACGCCGCTGAGACCCACCGCCGGGCATCCGTGTCGCCTCAGGTGCGAGAGGATGTCGGTGGAGATCGCGCCGGCGAAGACCATCTTGGCGACCTCGAGCATGTGGTCGTCGGTGATGCGGCGCCCGTTGATCTTCCTGGTGGCGATGCCGAGGCGCTCGGCGGTCTCCGAGAGCTGCGGCCCGCCGCCGTGGATGACGACGATCTTGACGTTGAGCTGGTAGAGCAGGGAGAGGTCCGCCGCGATGTGGCCGAGCCGCTCGGCATCGGTGAGCAGCTCGCCGCCGAGCTTGATGACGAACGTCGTGTTCCTGTACTGCTTGATGTACGGGAGCGCCTGCTTGAGGATCCCGATGTCTTCCACGCCTCGTTCCTCGAACGCCTTCAGGGGAGTCGCCATGTCGAGAGATCTCCCGGGGCCGTCCTCGAGTGTATTGGCCCCGTGAACATAAAAAAACCCACCACCGGCTGCTCCGGTCGTGGGCTCGCCATTTTCCTGGTCCGGGAAGGAGCGGGGTGATCAACCCGCCCGAAAACGGCCCTCCCACGCGCGGATGCGCCGGCGGCGTCTGCTCGCGCAGCGTCCGGCTCTCTTTCTGGTCCGCGCCGTGGTCATGGTCCTTTCCGTGGTCTGTCGAGTGGTGCCGTTCGAGCGCTCGGGCGCTGGCCTGATCGGTCCCCGGCTCGGGGGCCGAATCCGGAGACTATAGCGATCCGCCGGCGCGGCGACAACGAAAAATTCCGAGAAGCGCGACACGCCGCGCGCTACAATGTCGCGCCTCATGGCGTGAGAACGAAGCCCGGGAGGAAGCAGGTGCTCGAAAAGCTGTTGCACGGGAAGTCGGGAATCGTCTTCGGTGTCGCCAACAAGCGCAGCATCGCCTGGTCGATCTCGCAGGCGCTCGCGGGCTCGGGAGCTCGCCTGGCGTTCACTTACCAGGGCGAGAAGCTCGAGTCGAAGGTCCGCGACCTGGTCAAGACGCTGCCCGGAGAGTCACCGCTCTTCGACTGCGACGTGACCAGCGACGAGCAGGTGGCCGCGGTCTTCGACGACCTCGCCGGCCGCTGGGAAGGGCTCGACTTCGCCATCCACTCGGTCGCCTTCGCGCAGCGCGAGGACCTCGAGGGCCGCTTCGTCGACACCAGCCGCGACGGATACCTCCTCGCCCAGGAGATCAGCAGCTACTCGCTGACCGCCATCTCCCGCCACGCCGCGCCGCTGATGAAAAACGGCGGCAGCATCGTGACGCTGAGCTACCTCGGCGGCGAGCGCGTCGTACAGGGATACAACGTGATGGGCGTCGCCAAGGCCGCGCTCGAGTCCTCGGTGCGCTACCTGGCGAGCGACCTCGGCCCCCAGGGCATCCGCGTCAACGCGATCTCCGCCGGCCCGATCAACACCCTGGCGGCCCGCGGCATCAGCGGCTTCACGCAGATCCTCGGCGTGGTCGCCGAACGCGCCCCGCTGCGGCGAAACATCGAGCCCGACGAGGTCGCCTCGACCGCGCTCTTCCTCGTGAGCCACCTCGCGAGCGGCATCACCGGCGAGGTGATTCATGTGGATGCGGGGTATCATGTGATGGGGCTGTGACCGCCTTCGTCGTCGCCGTACTCCTGCCTCGTGCTCGTCCTCGTCCTCGATCGCCTTCGGAAGAGCGGCGACTGCTGGACCGACGATAGATTCCGCTGTCCGAATCGGATGTCCGATTCCGACTCCGATGTCCGATACCGATGTCCGACTCCGATTCCGACTCGGTCTCTGTCCTCTGCCCTCTGCCTCAGTCTCGGTCTCTCTCCCCTGCTTCGGTCCATCGAGGACGAGGACGAGGACGAGGACGAACGGGACCGAAGGGACTGCTCACCGCCCCGACGCCTTCTCCTCCCGGAACTCCACCTCTCCCTGACAGCACGCGCACTCGCCCGGGTCGAGGGTCTTGATCGAGCAGACCTCGCACCAGTAGTAGACGTCGCGGAGCTTTCCGTCCTCGAACCACTGGTAGCGCGTCACCTCCACGAGGTCGCTCCGGGGGAATCTCCGGCCCTCGAGGACGAGCGTCCTGTTTCGAAACCGGCGGTCGGCGAAGAGAGCCTCCGAGGTGGAGGTCCTCAGGAGCGTCAGGTATCGCCGCTCGCCCGGGGCGAGCTCTCCGTCGAGG
>JBFFXF010000323.1:0-7806 GCA_041569895.1 Planctomycetota bacterium
CAGGGGCCGGGTGCGCGAGCTGTTCGACGTCGAGCTCGAGCTCGAGGTCGTGATGCCCGAGCAGGGTCACGCCGGCGCCGGCGGACCGCCCCGGAGAACGATCGCGGCCCAGTAGCAGACGCGGACGGCATGATCACGACGAGGACGAAAACGCAGATTCCACAGAACCGCAGCGCGGCCGAAGGACGACGAGGACGGGAACGCAGATTGCGCAGATTACGCAGATGGTGTCTGGTCGTCCTCGGAAATCGGATCTCGGACCTCGGAGTCGGGCCTCGGAATCGGAATCGGAGTCGGAATCGATCCCCGGTCCGGGTCCTTCTACGCGACGCTGAATGATGGCCAGGCAGCAGCAACGTTCGACTCGCGGCAACGGCGGCTCGAAAGAGCCCGCGGTGACGCGCTCGCCCTGGGACCCGCGCGTCGCCGTGCTCCCGCGCGTGGTCCTCTTCGTCCTCGTCACCGTGGTGATCTGGGGGTCGTCCGAGATCCGCGAGCGGGTCGAGCGCCAGCCGCGATTCCGGCTCGGCACGTGGACGCTCGAGTTCGGAGAGTTCCCGTCGTGGGTGTCGCCCACCATTCGCGCCGAGATCGAGGAGGTGCGCGACCGCGTGCTGCTCCGGGACGTCACCGTCTTCGATCGGGGCGTCCTGGCGTCCGTGCGCGAGCAACTGCTCGCCAATCCGTGGATCGACAGCGTCGCCTCGATCGGTCTGCGCTATCCCGGCATCGACGACAACGGCGCGGCACGGTCCGGGGGACTGATGGCGGAGCTCGTCCTGCGCCGTCCGATCGCCTCGGTCGACTGGGCCGCCCGGCTCTACTTGACCGACGCCGCCGGTCGACGACTCGGCGCGCCGATCGAGACGGTGGCGCACCGTCCGGGGGTGCCGGTCATCGTCGGCGCCGTGCCAGCCATGGGCGCCTCGCCGCCGCCGCCCGGCAGCCAGTGGAAGCGACGCGACCTGCTCGAGGGGCTCGCGGTCGCACGCGAGCTCTTCAACGCCGGCCTGACGCCGCACATCGATGAGATCGACGTCCGCAACGTCGGCAGCGCGCACCCGCTCGACCCCGAGATCATGCTCCACGTCAGGCGCTACCCGCCGCTCGCCTGGGGCCGCTCGCCGATCTCCCGCGGCGCGCGTGTCCTCCCCACCGAGGAGAAGATCGAGAACCTCCTGCGCATCCTCGCGTGCGACCCGCGCCGCTTCGAGCGCTTCACGTTGATCCGACTCTTCGCCGCGAATCTCGCGAGCGATCGGGTCATTGCGCCGGCGGAGTCGGTCCCCCCGGACGACGCGAATTAACGATCGTCCCCGGTCCCGTCCCCGGTCCCGTCCCCGGTCCCGTCCCCGGTCCCGTGCCCGTGCCCGTGCCCGAAAACGAACGCAGTCGCTCCCGTGGTCGACGTCGGGGCCGAGTGAGGCGGTGCGGGTCCGAGACCGGAGACCGAAGACCGATTCCGATTCCGACTCGGATTCCGATTCCGATGACCGAGAACCGATTCCGACTCCGACCCAGACTGCGTATCATCCACGCATGTCCCTCATCACCCTGCTGACCGACTTCGGCACCCGGGATCCCTTCGTCGGGGTGATGAAGGGCGTCATCGCCGGGATTGCTCCCGGGGTGCCCGTGGTCGATATCACGCACGAGGTGCCGCCTCAGGACCTGCGGCGGGCCGGGGTGTGCTGGCTTCAGGCGGTGCCCTATTTTCCGGAGGGGACGGTGCACGTTGCCGTGGTGGATCCGGGGGTCGGCAGCTCGCGCGCCATCATCGCGGCGCGGGGTCGCGGGGCGGTGTTCCTGGCTCCCGACAACGGGCTGCTGGGGTACGTCCTGCGCGCCGACGAGATCGTCGAGGCCGTGCGCGTCGAGGAGCGTCGATACTTCCTGCCATCGGTGAGCTCGACCTTTCACGGTCGTGACATCTTCGCGCCGGTCGCGGCGCGGCTCGCGAGCGGGCTCGAGGTCGACGCGCTCGGCCCGCCCGCCGAGGAGATCCGTCTCGAGGAGGTGCCGCGTCCGGTGCGGACGCCGGCGGAGGGCGTCGGAGGGGCGACCATCGCCGGCGAGGTTCTCGATATCGATCGTTTCGGGAACGTGCTGACGAACATCCGGCTCGAGGCCGGCGACCGCGTGCGCAACGTCCGGGCCGGCGGCGTCGATCTCGGAGCGACACGCGGATGCTATGCCGAGGTGCCCCGAGGGTCGGCGCTGGCGATCGTCGGGTCGAGCGGGTTCATCGAGGTCGCCGTGCGCGAGGGGCGCGCCGATCGCGAGCTCGGGATCGACCGCGGTGCGCCGGTCACGGCCGTCCTGGAGTGACCCCCGGACGGGGGGAATGAGGTTCAGGACGCGTGGCGGTCGACCCGATAGATTACAGGGCACAGTCTCGGTGCATCGCGCCAGTTACGCGCTGCGCATGGCGCACTGCGCAAGGAGAGCGTCGTGAGCGAGGACCGGTACAAGCTGTTCGGCGAGGTGGCTCTCGAGGAGCGCTTCGTGACGCCCGAGCAGCTTCTCGAGGCACTGACCGCGCAGGCCAAGGACCGCGCCGAGGGTCGTCCCGAGCGACTGCTCGGCCAGATCCTCCTCGAGCTCGGCTACCTGACCGAGGTGCAGATCCTCAAGGTGCTCGACGTCCTCTACCCCGCCAAGGAAGAGGTGGAATGACCCCGACGCGGGCCTTAAGATGGCCCGAGTCCGGCGGCGCCTGCCGCTGATCCGCCAGCCGATCCGTCCGGAGATCGATCACGGCGTGGTCGGCGCGTCACGTTGGGCGACGCGAGAGAGAGGGTCCCCCGTGTCCTTGGCGTTCCAGTGTGACAGTTGCGGCGCGACGATTCCCGCGGACGATGTGCGCACGGGGAAGGCGCTCGTCGTCAAGGGTCGGCACTACTGCCCGAGCTGCAAGGGACCGATCGTCGCGTTCCTGAAGCAGAAGCGCGCCCAGGGCGGCGGAGCCGCTCCGGCTCCGACGGCGTCGAAGGCGCAGCCGGCGCCGCGACCGGGTCCTCCCGGCCAGGCGCCGTCGAAAGCTCCAGCGAAGCGGCCGGCGCCGGCGAAAACCGGGCCGAGACCGACCGCGCCGCGACCCGCATCGCCCGAGGACAGCACGGCGCGCGCCCGCGAGAAGCTGCTGCTGCGGCGAGCGGGTTCACGCGAGGGCGCGAAGCGCCCGGCCGCGCCGGCGAGACCCGCGCCGAAGGCCCCGGGCGCGCGTCGACCCGTCGGGGGCGCGGCGCGTGGCGCGCCCGGCGCGAGAACGGCGCGGAGCGGGCGCATCGCGCCACGGCACGGGCACACGTCACCCCGTGGCGCGCGACTCGAGCGGCGCCGGGGACGCGCGGCTCGATCCGGCGAGCTTCCGGATGAGCCGCCCTCGAGGACGGGGCTGATCATCGGCGTGTCGCTCGGCGCCACCGCGGTGGCGATCGGTGCGGTGGTCTTCGTCTTCGTCTTCGGCGACGGCGCGCCGCCCGAGACGCCTTCCGATCCGCAGCCGACGGTCGCCTCCTCCGTCGAGACGCAGCCCGCCGACGCGACGGCCGGCGCGCAGCCCGCCCAGCCGTCCGACGGCGATGGCGGGGCCGCGGCGAGTCAGACCGAGGAGCAGGCCCTCGAGGAGAGGCAACGGAAGTTGGTCGGCGATCTGCGCGATCGCTTCGCCGCGCTGCGGGACGACCCGGACGCGCTCATCGACTTCCAGACGGAGCTCTACCTCGTCCAGCGCGGCCGCGGACTGCTGCCGACCGTGCTCAGCCAGCTCTCCGAGCTCGCGTCCGAGGTCGAGAGCCGCAAGAACGAGCTCGCGCGCAAGGTCTTCGAGGAGACCCTGACGCAGAGCGCAAAGCTCCAGGACGAGAAGAGCTACGGTCAGGCTCACGAGCTCTGGCGCGTGCCGCCGCGAGTCATCGAGCAGAGCGGCTTCCTGACCCGGTGGCACGAGGAGGAGCGGCGCGCGGAGTCGTACGCCGAGAAGGCGCGGCTCTGGGACAAGCTGGTCGCCAAGGCGAACAAGTACCTCGCGCAGGGCGACAGGGACATCGCCATCGCCATCCTCGAGGAGAACGTTCCCGAGAGCTTCGAGGCGGAGTACGAGCGCATCTGGAACGAGCGCGAGGAGTTCGTGCGCGAGATCCGTCTCAAGGAGGCGGAACGCATCCGTCTCGAGTCGGAGATCCAGCGAAAGGCGCGCGAGGCGCGCATCGCGGCCATCCGCGCCGAGCGCAACAAGGAGCGCCAGGAGAAGTGGGAGAACCTCCTCGACCTCTACCCGTGGGTGCCGCTCCTCTCCGAGGGAGGCGACCTCGAGAACTGGTTCATGACGGTCGACAGCATCATCGAGCAGGGTGTCGACCCGTTTCCGTGGAAGAACACGCGCGTCGGCGACGAGCAGGTCCTCAGCGCGGACGCGCGCGACCGCGAGGGGGAGGGCGAGGTCTACATCGGCATAAACGGCAACCGCTGGCTCGACTGGGCGCTCGAGTTCGAGGTCCAGGTCCTCGAGGGCCGGCTGCTCCTCGAGCCGCGGAACACCGTGCAGGCGTTCTTCGGCGCGATGCGCGTCCAGCTCTCGGCCGAGGAGCCGCTCGTCTTCGAGGCGGCGGACCACAGCAACTGGACGCAGGTGCGGCTCGAGGTGCGCGGCAATCTGGTGCGCCTGATCGAGAACGGCGAGATCAAGAAGGAGCACTACACCGACCACGACCGGGGCGGCTTTCGTTTCGTCCTGCCGCACGGCGGCGTCTGCCAGATCAAGGGGATCCGCATCAAGTGGGTGAGCACGCTCGATCCGGGTGAGGAGGGCACCTCGGAGTTCACCGACGAGGACCTCGACGACTGGTGACCCGCGGCGCGCGGGCTCGCGGCGCCCGCCTGCCAGAGTGGCCGGCCTCCCCGCTCCCCTGCCACAGTGGCAGCCGCACGAGCCGCCGCGGCCACCCTGCCGTTTCCCTTAAACTCCCACGACATTGACTCTTGGGCGAGGCCTGTCCGGCGTGTTCCGGGCCGGGGGATCGTGGTATCGTGTTTGCACCTGGGGCGGCTGACCACGAGGTCCCACACTGTCACCGGGACGGAGCTTTCGGGATGCGTCCGTGAGGGGGCGTTCCGGAGAAAGCGGAGGAAAACACTCAGATGGCGAAGCAAGCCAAGCAGATCGCCTTCGACCTCGAGACGCGGGCGCACCTCGCGCGCGGGGTCCACAAGGTGACGAGAGCAGTCAAGACGACACTCGGCCCGAGCGGCCGAAACGCGATCATCGACCGCGGCTGGGGGGAGCCGGTCGTCACCAAGGACGGCGCCTCCGTGGCCGAGGAGGTCGATCTCACCGACCCCTACGAGAACCTGGCGGCGCGACTCGTGCGCGAGGCGGCCGAGAAGACGAGCGACTCCGCGGGTGACGGCTCGACGACCACCACGGTGCTCGCCGAGGCGATCTTCAACGAGGGAATGAAGCGCGTCACCGCGGGGGTCAATCCGATGATCCTCGTGCGCGGCATCCGCAAGGCGTCGGAGCAGGCCTTCGACAAGCTCTACAGCATCACGCGACGCGTCGAGACCGACGACGAGGTGGTCTCGGTGGCGACCGTCGCCGCCAACAACAACCGGCAGATCGGCAAGACCCTCGCCGACGCCTTCAAGAAGGTCGGCGACGACGGCGTCATCACCATCGAGGAGGGCAAGGGGATCGAGACCGAGGTCAAGGTGGTCGAGGGGATGGAGTTCGACCGCGGTTACCTGTCGCCCCATTTCGTCACCGATCCCGACAAGATGGTCTGCGAGCTGAGGAATCCCTTCATCCTGATCATGGAGGAGAAGATCAGCACGCTGCCGAAGATCCTGCCCCTGCTGGAGAAGGTCCACGCCGCGAGGCGGCCGGTCCTGCTGATCGCCGAGGACGTCGAGGGCGAGGTGCTCGCCACCCTCGTGGTCAACAAGCTGAAGGGCGTCGTGTCGTGCGCCGCGGTGAAGGCGCCGGGCTACGGCGACCGCCGCAAGGCATTGCTCCAGGACATCGCGGTGCTCACCGGCGGGACGGCGATCTTCAAGGACCTCGGCCTGCTTCCCGAGAAGATCGGCCTCGAGATGCTCGGCCAGGCCAAGAAGGTGATCATCACTTCCGAGAAGACGACCATCGTCGAGGGCGCCGGCTCGAAGAAGGACATCGAGGCGCGCGAGCTCGAGATTCGCAAGGAGCTCGAGAACACCACCTCGGAGTACGACCGCGAGAAGCTCCAGGAGCGGCTCGCCAAGCTGGTCGGTGGCGTGGCGCTCATCGAGGTCGGCGCCGCGACCGAGTCCGAGATGAAGAACCGCAAGTCGCGCTTCGAGAGCGCGCTCAACGCGACCCGGGCGGCGCTCGAGGAGGGCATCGTCCCCGGCGGCGGCGTCGCATACTTCCGCGTCGCCGATGCGATCAAGGACATCAAGTCCGATCTCGAGGAGGAGAACATCGGCGTCGAGATCCTCCGCAAGGCACTCGAGTCGCCGCTGCGACAGATGGCATCGAACGCCGGCGTCAAACCCGCGGAGATCCTTCGTGAAGTTCGCAAGAAGAAGATGTCGATCGGGTACGACCTCGAGAAGGGCGAGGTCTGCGACATGTTCGAGGCCGGGATCATCGATCCCGCCAAGGTGGCCCGCGTCGCGCTCGAGAACGCGATCAGCGTCGCGACGCTCCTGCTGACGACGGAGGCGCTCGTCGCCAGCGTCCCGCAGGAGGAGGACGAGGACGAGGATCACCACCACCATCACCACGACGACATGGGCATGGATGAGGGTTTCTGAGGGGTATTTCAATACCTGTGACAACTGAACCTGTGACAACTGACGAAATCGAGAAGCGAAACTGAGGAGCGGAAGCCATGGCGAAGAAGAAGAGCTCGGTGAACGTCCGGCCACTCTACGACCGCGTGCTGGTCAAGCCCGAGGAGGCGGAGGATAAGACGTCCGGCGGAATCTACCTCCCGGACACGGCGAAGGAGAGGCCCCAGCGCGGTGAGATCGTCGCGGTCGGCATCGGCCGGCTGCTCGACACCGGCAAGCTGATCGAGCCCTCGGTGAAGGTCGGCGACAAGGTGCTCTACGGCAAGTATTCCGGCACCGAGGTGAAGATCGACGGCGAGGAATACACCATCGTTCGCGAATCGGACCTCCTCGGAGTCCTCGACTAACGGAGCGCTCGACACCATGGCCAAGCAACTGCTCTACGACACAGCGGCTCTCGCCAAGCTCAACGCCGGCATGGACACGCTCGCCCGCGCCGTGAGCGCGACGCTCGGGCCGACCGGCAAGAACGTCGTGCTCCAGAAGAGCTTCTCCGGGCCGGTGAGCACGAAGGACGGCGTCACCGTCTCGCGCGAGATCGAGCTCCCCGACCCGTTCGAGAACATGGGGGCGAAGATCATCAACGAGGTCGCGACCCGGACGAACGACAAGGTCGGCGACGGGACGACCACCGCGGTCGTGCTCGCCGAGGCGATGATGCGTGAGGGACGCAAGTACGTCACGGCGGGCGTCAGCCCGTTCGCCATCCAGCGCGGCATCGAGAAGGCGGTCGAGCGCGTCATCGAGGCCGTGCGCGGCCAGGCGATTCGCGTCAAGGACTACGACGACGTGCGCAAGGTCGGCGAGATCGCCTCGAACTCCGACGAGCTGATCGGCAAGCTGCTGGCCGAGGCGTTCGAGAAGGTCGGCGAGGACGGCGTCATCACCCTCGAGGAGGGCAAGGGCGTCGACACGTACCTCGAGATCGTCCAGGGGCTGCAGTTCGACAAGGGATACATCTCGCCCTACTTC
>JBFFXF010000324.1:0-7742 GCA_041569895.1 Planctomycetota bacterium
AAATTAAATAGACCGGCACGATTCGGAGGGGCCACCTGGACCGGTTCTTCTCCGCCCTGGCTTTGTCGCTCGACCTCGACGACCGACTCCGCAAGGTCGCCTCGGCCTCGCTTCGCGCCAGGACGAAGAATCGCTCGGCCAGCCACACCACTCACAATCGCGCCGACCTATTCGGCCTCAGCATAGAGCGGCGGCAGAGTCGAATCAAGGGGATTCGACCGCCGTGGCGATACCCCGGCCTTCGGGAAGCCGGCCGACGCTCACCGGCAGCCCGCGAACGCCCCGCAGTCGCCGCCGGCGACGTCCCCGCACGCCGGAAACGGCTGCGGCGGGGCGCCACCCCCGGCGAAGAGGAACGCCAGCACGGCGATGGCGTCCGATATGTCTCGCGCGTCGTCGTCGTTCGTGTCGCAGGCCGCCGGGCACTCGCTCGCCACCTCGCCGAGGAAGAGGACGCCGAGGACCCGCACGGCGTCGGAGACGTCGACCGCCCCGTCCTCGTTGCAGTCGCCGCGTACGAAGGTGACCGGCGGCGTTCCGTCGATCGGCCGGCGGGCGAAGACGAGGACGCCCATCCCCGGGAGGACGATCGACGCCGAGTGTGGGAGCCCGTGCAGACCGGGTCCACCGGCGACGATGCGACCGCCGTTGCCGCGATTCGAGCCGCCGTAGGCCGCGGCGTCGCCGTTGAGCACCTCGAACCATTCGCCGCCGAGCGGCAAGCCGAGGCGGTACTCGTCGAAGCCGCGGTTCGCGAGGCTGACGACGACGACCAGGTCGTCGCCGGACGCCGTCCAGCGGTGGAACGCGAGCACTTCCGCGCCGTCGTTGACATGGAACACGTTCTGTGGCGACGAGGCGCGCAGCGCCGACTGCGTCCGGCGGAGATGCACCGCGTCCCTCATGAACCGGAAGAAGCCGGCGTTGCGCTCGCGGTTCGACCACTGGACGCGGTGCTCGGGCGCGTCGCCGAACGGGCGGCTCTCGAGGAGCTCCTGACCCTGGAGCAGCATCGGGATCCCCGACGAGAAGAGGACGAGCGCCGCGGCAACCGCCGAACGGCCGCGCGCCCAGACGCCCGCCGGATCCGAGCGATCGGCGACGACGCTGACCCGCCCCTGGTGCGCGGCCTCGTCGTGGCTCTCGATGTAGTTGACCGCCTGGGCGCCCGGAAGACCGAAGTGGTCGATCCCCGCGGCGACCGCGCCGAGGTCGGGGTCGCCGAACGCGGTCTCGCCGATGGCGCGGCGGAGGTTGTCGTGAAAGAGGTCGTTCCACTGCGCGTCGAGGCCTGCGCCGCCCTCGTCTCGCGAGCGCGTCACCGCGAGGTCGTTGGGAAGCTGCTCGGCGATGATGATCGCCCGGGGCGAGACGACGTCGGCCTCCTCGCCGATCTCGCGCAGCAGCCGCCAGCCCTCGGCGTTCACCTTGATGAAGTCGGTGGCGTCGACGCGCAGGCCGTCGAGATGGTACTCCTCCAGCCAGTACCGGACGTTGTCGCGCAGGTACTCGCGCACCTCGACGCGCCCGTAATCGGGCCGCGGCCCCCACGGCGTCTCGCGGAAACCGCTTCCCCGCGGGTAGAAGTAGATCTCCTCGCCGTCGTAGTCGTTCAGGTTGCCGTCGAGGTCGCCCGGCCCCATGTGGTTGTAGACGACGTCGAGCAGGACGCCGATGCCGCGCCGGTGGCACTGGTCGACGAGATGCTTGAGGTCGTCCGGACCGCCGTAAGCCGACTCCGGCGCGTACTGGAACGAGGGGTTGTAGCCCCACGAGCGGTCGCCGGCGAACTCGCCGACCGGCATCAGCTCGATCATGTTGACGCCGAGCTCGACGAGGTGGTCGAGGTGTCCGACGACGTCGCGAAAGCGGCCCGGGAAGTGGCGGACCCCGTCCCCCTCGCCGCTGAAGCTGCCGACGTGGAGCTCGTAGATGACCATCTCGTCGACGGGCGGCGTCACCCAGTCCCCATCCCCCCACCGGTAGCCGGACGGATCGACGATCACCGAGTTGCCCACCGAGTCGACCTGCCGGCGAGCGCGCGGGTCGGTGCGCCAGAGCTCGCCGTCGAACACGAACTTGTACTGATCGCCCGGACGCGCGCCGGCGACCATCGCTTCCCAGAAACCGCGATTGCGTTGCAGCGGGTCGGCGCTGCCGCTCCACCCGTTGAAGCTCCCGGCGACCGACGCCCTGGCTGCGTTCGGGGCCCAGACGCGGAAGACGGCGCCCCCGCCGACGGTGGTCGCGCCGAGCGGATGCCGCCCCCACGGCGTCAGACTGACGAAGAAGTCCCCCCGCTGCGGCGGGTCGGCCCACATGCCGAGCGCGTTGTAGTAGTCGGTGTCGCCGCCGTCGGTGATCTCGAAGTGATAGTAGATGAAATCGGACTGCGCGCCGGCCACCGTGCCGCGCCAGACGTCGTACGGGCCGTCGTTGCGCTCCCAGCGCATGACGTGGAACCGCTCGCGGCCGTCCCAGGAGCGCACGCGAGAGCCGGTGATGTCGCCGCGGAAAACACGCAGGTCGACCGTGAAGGACTGGGCCCGGCGCGGCGACTCGGGGACTCGCCAGGCGGGATGCGAGAAGACGCCGTTCCACTCGACGTCGTTGTCGTTCCCCGCGGCACGGCACGTCGCGGTCGCGAGCGCCAGCAGGACGAGCGCGATCGGCGCCACCGCCGACCTCACCGTGCGGACTCCTTGCCGAGCGGCGTGCGGCCGAGGAGAAGCATGCGCTCGTGTCGCGACAGGTAGCGCCTGGCGAACCGGCGCACGTCCTCGGTGTCGCTCGCGGCGGACTCGATCACCGGCGGAAGACTGACGCCGAGGCCGGCGCCGATCTCGGTCGCGAGGTGCAGGAGCAGCGCCGCCGCGCGCGCCCGTGCGCGGGGAAGCCACTCCTGACCGCCGTCCGAGACGATGCCGTCCGAGACGATGCCGTCCGAGAGGATGACCGCGACGAGGCGCTCGGTCAGGCGCCGCTTCACCTCCGTGTCGAGCAGTGAGGTGCGCGCCACCCATTCGCGCATCGGCGGATCCACCGCCGCCGGCGTGACGCTCGCCCGCGATCGGGAAGCCGCGGTCGTCGCGAGCGTCGTCACCGGCGTCCCGGCATCGGGCAGCGCCGTCACCGGGACGCCGGAATCGACGCTCTCGACGAGCGGCAGGAAGGCGAGCACGACGCGGAGGCCCTCGGCGTCCAGATCGGCGATGCGCGCCGCGACGTGCTCCTGCACGCGCGGCTGATCCATGAACGGCACCATCCTGAGCGGCCAGCGCTCGAACCAGGCGGCGATGGTGTCGAGGTCGATCGGCGGATCGGCCGCGGCGAGGAGGGGCGCGACCATCGGGAATCGCCAGTCTCCGGGATCGATGCGCAGCGTCCGCATCAGGTGCTCGACGAGCGCGCCCGACGACCAGGTGCCGAGATCGGGCACGGACTCGGGGTGCAGCACCGTCGCCACCTCCTCGAAGACGCGCCCCACGCTTCCGGGCGTGGCGACGATCAATCGGCTGCTGGCGATCAGCCGTCGGATCGCGGGCTCCTCCTCGGCCACGGTGAGCGTCCGCAGCAATCGGTCTCGCTCGAGGTGGAAGCGCCAGTGGAGCTCGCCGAGAAGCCCGATCCGCACCTCCGGCGGCGCGTCGCGGTACTGGCGCAGGAACTCCTCCTCGGGATCGTACGTGCGGCAGTAGTCGATGAAGAACTGCGCCAGTTGCTCGACGTCCGCCATGCGGAGATCGAGCAGCAGGCGCACCTTCTGCGCTGGCGACCGGTCCGACCACCAGTGGTCGAGGAGGAAGTGGACGAAGGGCGCGGTCCAGCTCCAGCCCTCATCGATCGCCTCGCGGCCGAGGCGGCGCGGCAGGTCCCCCGGATCGGACTTGCCGATCCGCGCCATCTCCTCGCGCGATCGCTCGAGACTCGGCGGCAGCAGCACGTCGGGACGCGATCGCCCGCACCGGCTCTCCATGTACTCGGCGAGGCCCTGATCGACCCAGTACTCCGGCGTGCCGTCGAGAGTGTCGAGGAGGCGATGCGTGAGCTCGTGGATGAAGAGCCGCGGCAGCTCGGCCTGTCCGACTCGCAGGAAGATCGACTTGGTGAAACGATTGAATCGGCTCGGCTTCTCGGAGTCCTCGTCACAGTCGACGTAGACGTCAACGGGCGCGATGCGGTCGAGGTCGACGTCGAGCTCGCGAGCCAGCCTGACGAGGGCTTGCTCCGCCCAGACCGGATTGAGGTCGTGCGGCGGGTGCGGCGCGTTGTGGTAGACGCGCAGCAGCTCGGTGTGATGAAGTCGCTGGTAGTTGACGGAGCATCCGCAGAGGAGAACGAGCAACAGCGCGAATGCTCGCGGCGCGCGCCTGCCGATGCGCGGAAGGTGGACTGGAGTGGAGCTGACGACCATCCTCGCTATTGAACCACGCCATCGGTGTCGGCGCCAGGAAGCCGTCGCAGCTGGTCGAGGTATCGCGCGCGGATCGACAGCAGCTCGCTCTCGTACCGTCCGTCGCGAAAATCGGGGAAAGTCCACTCGAACGGCTCGAGACGGCCGCCACGGTATCGGAACATGATGTCCGCCCAGATGCCGTCGCCGAGATAGATCTTCTGCCCCGCCGGCTTCGCCGACGCGAGCACGAGCTTGTGGTGGTCGAGATATCCGACGTCGAGGTTCACCACGCGACGTCCGCCGGCCGCGAGCTCGTCCTCGATGCGGTTCGCCTCGAGCTTGAGAGCGGGGAGTGTCTCGGGCGCGATCAGTCTCTCGAAGGCGAGCAGACGCCGCTGCAGGTCGCGGCCCATCTCGGGCTCGTAGAAGCCGGTGACGTCGAACGCATGGTCGACGCCCTCGAAGTCGACGGCGCCCCAGGAATCGACCATCGCGTCCCGTGCCCGCTCGAACGCGTCGCGGTCGGCCCACAGCGCCGGGACGACGAGCTTCACGGGGTCAGCGCGTTGCGGCGCGGCCATGGCGTCTGTCTCTCGCGAGGATCTCGAGAGCCCTGCGGGCGACCTCGGGTCGGATGCCGAAGTCGTCGCGCGCACGCCGGATGACCTCCTCCGCCGAGATCTCCGCGCGCGTCACGCGCTCGAGGTCGCGCACCTGAAAGCGGCGGTCCTGGAGGTAGAGCTGCCGGGCGCCCGCGACGCGCGTCAGGAGCGGATAGCGCATCATCTCCCAGTCGAACGAGGCGTCCCACGCCCGCAGGAACTCGCCGGCGTCGGCCGGCCGCGTCTTGAACGTCAATCGGTAGGTGCGGTTGCCCCGCTGCACGGTATGCAGCTCGAGCTTCTCGCCGCTTGCGTCGGGGACCAGGAGGACCTCGTTGAAACTGGTGGCGACGTGCTGCTCGCCGAGCGCGATGTCGATCGGCCGCACGAGCAGGAAGCCGGGGTCGAGAAGATGCGGCCGGCCGTCGAGCCACACGAGGAGCGCGCAGTGCGTGTCGTCCCCGTACTTGCGGTCGGCGAGGATCGGCTGCGCGTCGAACCCGAGCGCGCGCACCACGTGGAGCAGCGCCGCCGTCAGGGAGAAGCACGTGCCGCCGGCGCCGATGTCGCGGTGATCGACGATCACCTCCTCCGGGCCGCGACGGGCGCGCTCCGGGACCCCCTCGCGGGCGTGCTTGATGATCTTCGTCAGGTTCTCGTAGGGGATCTGCGCGAACGCCCGGGAGACCGCCTCGAGCAGATCGAGCGGCGCCGGGGACCGCGGCACCGCGAAGTGGTTCAGGAAGAGGCGCAGGACCCCGGAGTCGGCCGGGGGCGGGTCGAGTGGATTCGCGCCGAGGTTCTGGGCCATGTGCACCAGTATACTACGGTCGAATAGACTACGATCGATGGAGCTTCAATCCACGCGCGTCAAGAACATCCTCACGCGGACGAGCGGCTTCCTGAAGACGGTGACGTCGCACTCGGCGCAGCCGTACCGGGGCTGCACGCTCGGCCGCTCGCTCTGCGGCGTCGGCTGCTACGTGCGCCACAACGTCCACGTTACCCGCGGGCGGGAGTGGGGCGAGTTCCTCGAGGTGCGGGAGAACGCCGGCGAGTCCTACCGCGAGAACGTCGACCGCGAGCGGCGCTGGGCGCGCCGCTCGCGCGACGACTTCAGCGTCTTCCTCTCGAGCTCGACCGAGCCGTTCCTGCCGCAGGAGTCGCGCCACGGCGCGACGCGGGGGCTCCTCGAGGCGATGGTCGAGTCGCCGCCCGATCGGCTCATCGTGCAGACGCACTCGCACCGGGTCACCGACGCCCTCGACCTCTGCGTCGAGCTGGCGCGCGCGTGTGACCTGCGCGTCCACGTGTCGATCGAGACCGACCGCGAACGCCTCCCCGGCCTCCCACCGCCGTCAAGCTCGATCGACCGCCGCTTCGACGCCGCCCGACGACTCCGCGAGGCCGGCATCACGACCGTGATCACCGTCGCGCCGCTCCTGCCGATCGCCGATCCCGAAAGCTTCTTCGCCCGCGTCGCCGAGTGCGCCGACGCCGTGGTGATCGACCACTTCATCGAGGGCGACGGATCGCCGGACGGCTCGAGAACCCTCCGGACGCCGCTCCCGGCCGCAATGGAACGGATCCTGCCGCGATCGACGACGCTGGCGTACCGCGACGCGATGGTGGCGGTCGCCGAACGTCACCTGCCGGGGCGCGTCGGGGTGAACATCGACGGGTTTGCGGGTCGGTATTAGTTCTTCGCCGCGGTCCTTTGATTCGAGGTGAGGAGGAACGCAGATTACGCAGAGACGATAGAAACGTCGCAACATCCTCGCACCTGTTCCTCGACGAACGTTTCCCCCTCCGAGGCGAGGGGACGCTCGCCGCCCCCCTCGCGCTCCCCCAGGCGCCCAACCTGCCTGCCCCTTGCTCGGCAGGCGCGGGCGGCCCGTGACTTGCAAGTCTGGTTCAGTTGCGAAGGGCTTCCACGACCAGGCGGCCGACGTCGACCTCGCCGGTCGGTTTCATGCGTTCCCAGGCACGCGTCGCCCGTTCGACGGCGCTCGTCCGGGTGCAGCCGAGCTTCTCGAGGGCGAGAATCGCGTCCCTCGGGATCGGTCCGAACTCTCCCTCGGCGCTTTCCGGACATCCGGAATCGTTTTCCGGATGTCCGGAAAACCGTCCCTCGACCACCCGCACCTGAGGCAGCGCCCTGGCCTCCGCGAGCTCCTTCCGAACCCGTCGTTCGATATCCTCCGCCCGCGTCGTCCACTGGAGCCCGTTGATCGGATCGCCGCTGACGACCAGGCTGCCCGAATGGATGAGGCTGTGACAGCGCTCGCAGACATGGGCGCCGTTCCACGGCGCTGTCCGGCCGCCCTCGGAGCGGAGCTCGATGTGGTGCGCGTGCCCGCCGCCGTTGGTGGCGCGTCGGCAGTAGGGGTTCTCGCAGCGTCCGCCGGCGCGTGCGCGGAGCTCCTTTCGAAGGCGCGCGTCGTTGGGGCGGTCGCGCTCGGACTTGGGGACCCGCTTCGGTGGCGCGCTCCCATCGCTTTTCGCTTCCGGCGGTCGCTCGCGCTCCGGATCGATCTCGACACACTAGGCCGAGCCGGTCAGACGCTCGACCGCCTCGAGCGGCACTTCGACACGCCCCTCGGGCGTCTCGACCGCGGCGCGGTGACACTCGGGGCAGCAAACAAAGGTGAGCCCGTAGGGCGACACGGCTTGCCCTCCCTCCCGGCTTCCTTCCCCGGCAGCTCCCCACGGCTGCGCTCCCTGAAGCACGCGATCCATGAGAT
>JBFFXF010000325.1:0-7669 GCA_041569895.1 Planctomycetota bacterium
CGAGGCCCACGAGGACACGCTCGTGCGCAGCGGCGACCGCCACCCGTTCACGGACTGCACCGATGCCGTCCTCTCCTCGAGCGACGTCTTCAAGCGCCAGCTCCGCCCGGGAGTCGACCTCTGGACGGGCGTCGTCGACGTCAGCTTCGGCATCGACATCGGCGGCTGGCAGGGCATCACGATCGGCGACGTCAACGGCGACGGGCTCGACGACCTCTACGCGTGCCAGCCGGGCGGCCTGCCGAATCGCCTCTTCGTGCAGCGTCCCGACGGCACGGCGGTGGAGGTCTCCGAGCGATCCGGTGTCGACTGGATCGACTCCACCCACGGCGCGTTGCTCGTCGACCTCGACAACGACGGCGATCAGGACTTCCTCGTCGGCGTGCGCAGCGGCGTGCTGGTCCTCGAGAACGACGGCGAGGGGCGTTTCCGCGTCGCCGCAGCCGAGCTGCTGCCAGCGGCGATCCCCTACTCGCTGGCCGCCGCCGATTACGACGAGGACGGCGATCTCGACGTCTACGTCTGCTGCTACGATCGCCGTCGCGGCATCAACAGGCACGTGCTGTTCGCGCGCCCGGTCCCCTACCACGACGCCAACAACGGTGGACGCAACGCGCTGCTCCGCAACGACGGCGGGTGGCGGTTCACGCACGTCACGCGCAGGGTCGGTCTCGACGAGAACAACCGCCGTTTCAGCTACGCCGCGTCGTGGGAGGACTACGACAACGACGGCGACCTCGATCTCTACGTCGCCAACGACTTCGGTCGCAACAACCTCTACCGCAACGACGGCGGGCGGTTCCGCGACGTCGCCGGCGAGGCCGGCGTGGAGGACATCTCTCCGGGGATGTCGGTCGCGTGGGGCGACTACGACAACGACGGGCGCATGGACCTCTACGTCAGCAACATGTTCTCCTCGGCCGGCAACCGGATCACGTTCCAGGAGCGCTTCCAGTCCGGTTCCTCCGAGTCGACGCGCTCGCAGCTCCAGCGACACGCGCGCGGCAACTCGCTCTTCCGCAACCTCGACGAGAGACGCTTCGCCGATGTCAGCGTCGAGGCGGGCGTGACCATCGGGCGCTGGGCGTGGGGCTCGCTGTTCGCCGACCTCAATAACGATGGCCGCGAGGACATCGTCGTCACCAACGGGTTCATTACCCAGGAGGACACGGGCGACTTGTGAAGCTTCTACTGGCGACAGGTCGTGTCGCAGACGCCCGAGAGCGAGACCACGGCGCAGCCGATCGACGGGTATCTCGACGCGTGGGAGAAGCTGGCGCGCATGATCCAGCAGGGGCGGTCGTTCAGTGGCCACGAGCGCAACTGCTGCTTCCTCAACACCGGCGGAACGCGATTCGCCGACGTCTCCGCCGCAACCGGTCTCGACCTCGACGACGACGGCCGCAGCGTGGCCTTGACCGACTGGGACCACGACGGCGACGTCGACCTCTGGCTCGCGAACCGCACCGGTCCACGGCTTCGATTCCTCAGGAACGACCTGCCGGCGGCGCACCACTTCCTCGCGCTGCGGCTGATCGGCGATCCGCGGCGCCGCACGAACCGCGATGCCATCGGCGCGCGCGTGGAGCTCCACCTCGCCGGCGTCGAACCAGGACGCCTGATCCGCACACTGCGCGCCGGTGACGGGTTCCTGTCCCAGTCGACGAAGTGGCTCCACTTCGGCGTGCCTCGCGGCGCCACGATCGAGCGCGTCGTCGTGCGATGGCCGGGCGGCGGCCGGGACGCCGGGGAGCAGATCGAGGAGTTCCGCGGACTGGCGCTCGACCGCCGCTGGGTCCTCGAGCAGGGAAGCGGCGCGGCGAGACCGCAGGAGCCGCGCCGCGGTGTGGTCGCGCTGCCCGCCGGGGCCAGGCAGGCACCGCCCGACACGGGCGCGGCGCGGGTGCGTTTCGCGAGGCCGGTGGAGGCCCCGCGCCTGGCGTACACGCGCTTCGACGGCAACGCCGCGACGGTGACGGTGGGCGCCGGGTCGCCGGTGCTCGTCAACCTCTGGGCCTCGTGGTGTCGCCCGTGCCTCGAGGAGCTGCGGGACATCACGCGTGCTTCGGGTCGCATCCGCTCGAAGGGCCTCGACGTCGTCGCGCTGTCAGTGGACGGGCTCGAGGACGACCAGCAGGTCGACCTCGCCGCGCTCGAGCGCGTCATCGACAGGCTCGGCTTCCCGTTCCGGGCCGGCAGGGCGACCTCCGAGCTCGTCGCCGCGCTCGACGCGATCCAGCGGGAGCGAACGTATCGCGTGCGGCAGCTGCCGGTGCCGACGAGCTTCCTGGTCGACGGGCGCGGTCGCATCGCCATCGTCTACAAGGGAAAGGTCGAGGTCGACCGCGTCCTCGCCGACGCCGCGACGCTCGACGGCGATGACAAGACGCTCGAGCGGCGCGCCGTGCCGTTCGAGGGGCGCTGGGCCGATGACCACTTCGTCACCAACCCGATCGCCGTCGCCGGCGTGTATCTCGAGGGGCGCTACCCGGAGGACGCGCGCGAGTACCTCGAGCGCTATCTCGGCGAGCAGTCCGACGAGGACCTCGACCCGCGCACGCGGGCGCTCCGCGTCGCCGACGTGCACCACATGCTCGGCCGCGTGGCGCTGCTCGAGGGCGACACCGATGAGGCCGCACGCTCGTTCCGCCGGGCACTCGAGCAAAACCCCGACCTCGCCGCCGCGCTCGTCGATCTCGCCAGGCTGCTCGCCGAACGCGGCGATCACGCCGGCGCCATCGAGCTGCTCGAGCGCGCGCGGCGACAGAGCCCCCGCGACCCGCGCATTCATTATCGCCTCGGAAGCGCCACCATCGCGCAGGGCGACGTCGCCGCGGGGCTCCGCCACCTGCGCCAGGCGCTGGCAGTCGCCCCGGGATACCCACCGGCCGCCAACGACCTCGCCTGGATCCTCGCGACGCACCCCGACCCGACGATGCGCAACGGACGCGAGGCGGTCGACCTCGCCCGCCGCCTCAGCGAGGCGAGCCGCTTCCGCGACCCGCGCGCTCTCGACACCCTCGCCGCCGCGCTGGCAGAGATCGGCGACTTCACCCGCGCCGCCGAGACCGCCCGCCGCGCCGCCGACACGGCCACCACTCGCGGCCTCGACGACCTCGCGGTCCGCATCCGCGACCGAGTCGCCCTCTTCGAATCCGGGCAGCCGTACCGGGAGATGCCGGAAGGACGGTGATTTGTCCCCGGTGCCCGGAAGGGTTACTCGAAATCGGCTACGCGCGGACGACGGACGACGAGGACGGGAACGCAGATTACGCAGATTACGCAGATTGACGCAGATCGAGGAAGGATTGGTTCCCGAATCGGTCTCGGCCATCGGAGTCGGAATCGGACATCGGAATCGGAATCGGACATCGGAGTCGGAGTCGGAATCGGCATCTGTCTCCAACCTCGGCCTCCGACCTCTGATCTCCGACCTCTGCCTCTGACCTCTGCCTCCAACGCCGAGTCGGTCTCGTTCCCGTCAGCCCTCGAGGACGAGGACGGGAACGGGGACGGGGACGGGAACGGAATAGATCCGCTCCGCCCCGCATGAAGGTGGCGACCGCCCCCCTCCTGTGTCACAATAGAGGTCGCTCCGGCCAGCGCCAGGAGAGCTCGGCTCCGGGGCATGCTGTTTGGGTTCCGGGTCTGTTTCCTTCAACTCGCGATCGAGAGAGAGCTCAGCGAGGATCGACACTCATGACACGACTTCACGAGCGCACGCTCCGCGTCCTGATTCTTCTGTCCGTCATCGTCATTCCGCTCGTCACGCCGGTGGCGCTGCGAGCCGAGACGCTCGCGGACTCGGTGGCGGACTGGTCCGCTGACGGCATGCAGAACGTCAATGGGTGGACGTACGGCTACTACAACCTCACGGCCGATGAAGACGACACGTACCAGACCGACGAGTTCATGCCGTTCGTCACCGACCAGCACTGGCGCGGCCAGATCTGGCGGCTCGCCCCGTCCAGCGCGCCCTGGACGCTGATCGGCCGGGAGAACGGCCACCCGAACGGCACCAACAGCGCGCCGAACGAGGAACACTGGGCGATTCGCCGCTGGACGAGCGACCGCGAGGGCATGGTGGCGGTCGGCTTCCTGCTCCGCGCGCAGAACACGGGCGGCACCGGCACCACGGCGATCCTCTTCCACAACGGCACCGAGCTCGGCCGGCTCACGACGCGCACCGCGGCCGGAGCGACGGCTCTGGTCGAGCCCTTCGATCTGGCGGTCGGCGATGTCATCGATCTCGCGCTGACCCCGGAGGGCGACGATGGAAGCCGCTCGGACGGCGCGGACGGCTCGTTCTTCGGCATGCGGATCGCGACCACCGAGGACGGCGACGAGGACGGCGTGTTCGACGCCTTCGACAACTGTCCGGAGGCCGCGAACCCGGATCAGTCAGACGGGGATTCCGACGGCGAGGGCGACGCGTGCGATGATCGCGACGGGGACACGGTGCTCGACGCGGAGGACAACTGTCCCGACGCGGGCAACGGTGACCAGGCAGATGGCGACGAGGACGGCGTCGGCGACGTCTGCGACAACTGCCCGTCCGTCGCCAATCCGGATCAAGCCGACAGCGACGGTGACGGCGAGGGCGACGCCTGCGACGACGGCGACGGTGACGGCGTGGGCGACGGCCTGGACAACTGCCCGAGCACGCCGAACCCGGGCCAGGAGAACTCGGACGGCGACTCCCTCGGGGATGCCTGCGACAACTGTCCCATGGACGACAACGAGGACCAGGCGGATCGCGACAACGACCTCTGCGGCGACGCCTGCGATCCGGCGCTCGCCGACTCGTCGGACGACTGGTCCGAGGACGGGATGCAGGGAGCGAATCGCTGGACCTACGGCTACTACGATCAGACCACCGACCGCACCATGCGGGACGGGGTCTACAACCCCGACACCGACTTCCTCCCCTTCTTCAACGACGGCAGCGGTGGCCCCGCAACCGAGCCGGGCGGCAACCACTGGAACGGCAACGCCTGGGACCTCGAGGATGCCGGCACGGCCCCGTGGACCTTCGTCGGCCGCACCTCCTCACACCCGAACGGCGAGAACAACACCAACGAGCACTGGGCGATCCGACGCTGGGCCAGCAACGTCTCCGGACCGGTGGCAATCACCTGGCAGATGCGCAAGGAGAACGTCAACTGCGGCAATGGCGTCACGGGACTGCTGCTGATCAACGGCGACGTCGTGGACTCCGCGTCGATCGCGTTCAACGACAACGTCGGAGTGTCGCGGACCGTCTTCGTCGATCTCTCGGCGGGCAACTTTGTCGAGCTGGCGTTGAGCTCGGTGGGCCCGGACGGCGTATCGACGGACGGTTGCGACGGCTCGGCGCTCCGGATGACGATCAAGGAGGACCGCAGCTGCGTCCCGGACGGGGATGAGGACGGCGTGCCCGACAGCACCGACATCTGTCCGGCCAACGCCGATCCGGACCAGCTCGACCAGGACGGCGACGGCGTCGGCGATGCCTGCGACAACTGTCCGACGCTCGCGAACTCCGATCAGCTCGACACCGACGGCGACGGCATCGGCGACGTCTGCGATGACGGCGACGGGGACGGCGTGCCGAACACCACCGACAACTGCCCGACCATTCCGAACGCCGGCCAGGAGGACGCCGACGGCGACGAGCTCGGCGACGCCTGCGACAACTGTCCCGCCGTGGCCAATGCCGCGCAGGATGACAAGGACGCCGACGGCGTTGGCGACGCCTGCGACGGGGTGCTCGCGGACTCCACCGAGGACTGGTCGGTGGGCGGTGTTCAGGGCGAGCGCAACTGGACCAACGGCTACTACAACCTCACGCTCGACGACGACGGCATCTACCAGTCCGATGACTTCATCGAGCTCGTCAACGACCCGGCCCCCGGCGCGCCGGTCAACCACTGGCGCGGCTCCTTCTGGCGGCTGGCGCCGTCGAGCGCGCCGTGGCTGACGATCGGCAACGACTCGACTCCGGATTTCGTCCACCCCAACGGCACCAACAGCGCGCCGAACGAGGAGATGTGGGCGATCCGGCGCTGGGTGAGCGACTTCGACGGTCCCGCGGCGCTGACGTGGTCGGTCCGCGCCCAGAATCCCGGCGGCTCCGGGACCGGCGGCGTTCTCTTCCTGAACGGCGTGGAGATCGACGCCGCCAACATCTTCGGCAACGACGACATCGGCGTCATCCGCACGGTCCATGCCGTGCTCTCGTCGGGCGACATCGTCGACCTCGCGCTGACTCCCGTCGGCGCCACGGGCGACCGGGCGGACGGCGCGGACGGCTCGTTCAACTGGATGCGGATCAAGGCGCTCTTCCCGTGCGACGCGGCCAATCCGACGACCGTCGCCGACTCGATCGCCGACTGGTCGCCCGACGGAACGCAGGGCGAGAACGGCTGGTCATATGGCTACCACGACGTCCGCGCCGACGTCGAGAGCGGCAGCGGCGCCTATGATGTCGACGACTTCATCGAGTACCTCAACGACGGCAGCGGCATGGTGAGCGCCGACCCTGCGTTCGGCGCCTGGAGGGACACGCCGAACCACTGGGATGGGTCGAAGTGGGACCTGCTGGTCAACGGCGCTCCTGTGAGTCACGGTCCCTGGACCGAGACGACGCGCACCGGCGGTCACCCCGCGTCGAACGCGCAAGGCGACCCGGAGGTCCACTGGGCGATGCGTCGCTGGACGAGTGACGTCTCGGGCGTCGTGCGGATCTCCGGGATGCTCCGGAACAACTCCGCCAACGGCGACGGCACCGTCGGCCGCGTCTTCATAAACGGCGTCGAGGTGCTGTCGGCGCTCAGCGACGGCAACAACGTGCCGTACTCGCTCGAGACCGAGATCGCCAGCGGTGACGTCATCGACTTCGCCATCGATCCCGATGGCGCGGGCGTCCTCGACCCGATGGACCCCGCGACCCTGAATTCGATCAATGACGGCTCGGACGGCACCAACTTCACGGCCAGGATCGAGCTGCTCGAGCCGTTCGACGATGAGGACGAGGACGGCCTCACCGGGCTCTGCGACAACTGCCCCGACGTCGCCAACCCGGACCAGACCGACTCCAACGGCAACGGCATCGGCGACGCGTGCGACGGCATCGGCCCGTTCGTCCGCGGCGACGACAACGCTGACGGCCAGGTCAACATCTCCGACCCGCAGGCCTCGCTCAACTGGCAGTTCCTCGGCGGCCCCGAGCCGCCGTGCCTCGCCGCGGCCGACACGAACCGCGACGGCGACGTCAACATCACCGACGCGAGCTACTCGCTCAACTTCCAGTTCCTCGGCGGCCCGCCGCCCCCGGCGCCGTTCCCCGAGTGCGACTCGAGCCCCGAGGACTCGGACGCCGACCTCGGGTGCGTGACGCCGCACGAGTGTGAGTAGCTCCGGTCCCGGACCCGGTCCCGGTCCCGGTCCCGAAGACGGTCGTCGTCATTGAGGACGGCCGACGTCGGGGCCGGGGCCGGCGGGGTCGGGGGACCGGGATCGGATTCCGACTCGGATAACTCGGATACCGAGTCCGATGACCGATTCCGACCCCATCGTTGCAAAAACGTACCCGTACCCGTTCCCGTTCCCGTCCTCGAGGCTCTGGTTGCGGAGTCCGACACCCGACACCCGACACCCGACACCGACACCGACTCCGACTCCGACGCCG
>JBFFXF010000326.1:0-7618 GCA_041569895.1 Planctomycetota bacterium
CCCTCGGCGCCGCCGAGCGACCGGGTGACGAGCAGCGCCACCAGAACCGCCAACACGAGAGGCAGCGCCGTCTGCAGAGATCCGGGGAGAGCTCGAGATCGGGAGTGCATTCGTGGGATCACCTCTCCTTCACGATATCCGTTTCTCCGTCCGGCGGCAACGAGCCGCCTCAGCCCCCGGCCTTGAGGACTGCTCGTGGCCGGCAGTCCCGATCAGACGGTGTGGAGCTCGAAGCAGCCCTCGCAGACCGCTGGCCAGTTGCCCTCGAGGAACGGCTTGCGGAAGGACTGGTACGGCTCCCCGTCCCAGGTCGCCGCGAACGGCTGGGCGTTGATGTCGCCGAGGCTGTACTTGCGCGAGTCGGCGGCCTGGAGGCAGCAGGGCACCATCGAGCCATCGGATCGGATGGCGACGCTGTTGAACGGCCGGAAACAGCGGATCGTCGGAGAGAAGCGCATCGGCCGCCGGATTTGCACGCGGTTGCCGTACTTCTTCCGGATGTGCGCGAGCGGATCGCAGCCCTCGGTCTCGAGTCGAGCGCCGGCGATGTCCATCGCCTCGTTGCGCTCGGTGGACCACTCGTGGAGGGATCTCAGGATCACTTCATCGACGCCCATGTCGAGGAAGAACTCGACGAGGCGCTCCGCCTCGTCGTGGTTGTCCTTGAAGACGATCGCCGCCACCGCGATTCGCGTCGGCGAGCTCATCTCGTTCCTCAGACGGATCAGGTTGCGGAGGTTGCCGACGACCTGGTCGTACGTCGCGCCGATCCGCAGCGACTCGAAGCGCTCGGCGTCGAGGGTGTCGATGGAGAAGGATATGTGATCGATTCGCGCCTCGAGCAGCAGCCGCGCGTTCTTCTCCGTGATCATCGTGCCGTTGGTGGGGAGGTCGCAGGCGAGGCCGCGATCCTTGGCGATGCGGAGGATCTCGCCGAAATGCGGATTCAGCAGCGCTTCGTTGAAGATCGTGAACGTGATCGACTCGAGGGTGGGAATCTCCTCGAGGATGTGCAGGAACCCCTCCGGCGTCAGGTCCTGGCCGCCGGTCGACTTGCGCAGGTCGATGTTGCAGTAGGAGCAGTCGAGGTTGCAGAGCCCGGCCACCTCCACGTGCGCGTGCCCGGGAAGGGGATTCCCGGTCAGGCTGCACCTGGATTCGAGCTTGCGATGCCGCACGAGCTCCGCCAGCCGGGTCTTCTCGAGACGGCTCTTGATCTTCTTGAGGAAGGTCTTTCCGAGTCTCCTCCGGATGCCCTCGAGGATGCCACTCGAGATCGTCATGCGCTCACGACTCGCAGGGAAACCACTGAACCGGGTTCGCGGGACAGCGAGGGTCCGCGGTCCGACCGTGCCGATCGGACTCTGACGTAATCGGCACCGCGAGGACCCGTTCTTGAGACGAGCGTGCGGCCGGGAACCGCCCCGCAGAGGGCGCGATCCGCGGGACCGCCTCGGCAGCGCCGTGCGCCCCGATTTCATTTGAACCATGGGGCCGAGAAGCTACACTCACGATCGCCACCCGGCGAGGTCGAACGAACGACGGATTCCAGCGTACGAGAGCACTGTTTCCTGCGTACGAGAGCATTGTGAACGAGCCGTCCGAGAATCCGGGAGAGGACCGCGACGAGCGGCCCGAAGCGCGGCCGTCGGAGCGCGCTGCGTCGGGGTCGCGGCCGGCGGTCGCGGCGCTCGTGATCCTCGCGGCGATCGTCGTCATCTGGCTCGTCATGCGCGACAGCACGCCGCGGCTGACCCGCGAGGCGTTCGAGGCCGGTCGCGACAGGTGGCGATCCGCGGGCGTTGACGAGTACTCGTCGACTCTCACCGTCCACAACCCGGGACAGACCGGGACGACTTATCGAGTCGACGTGCGCGGGGGGCGCGTCGTGCGGTTCACGATGAACGACAGGGAGGCGCCGGCGAACGAGGCGTACTCGATGGCCGGTCTCTTCGAGATCCTCGAGCGCGAGCTCGAGCTCGCGAGCGGCCGCGGCCCCGGTTCGCTCGAGGGCGCCGTTCTCCGCGCGGAGTTCGACCCGCGGTACGGTTTTCCCCGCGTCTACAAGCGCATCGCGCCGGAGCGGAAGTCCACCTTCATCGAGGTGGTGGCCTTCGACGTTCCCGGCGATGTATCCGGACCCTGAGACTGCGCCGAAGAGGTCGAGGACGCGGCTCCGCGATCCGATAAGCAAGTGCGGACCACGGAGCCGGCTCCGCCTCGTCGGCAGGCCGGGGACCGACCGACTCGTTGCGGCTGTAAAGGCCGAATCAGGGAGAGGCTTCATGAGAGTGCAAAGCGCCATCCTCGCGCTGGCGACCATGTGGGGAGCGATCATGACTTCGTCGACGACACTCGCCGGTGGCTCCATTCACCGGGCGTTTCTCGAGAACGGCCTCGAGGTGCTTCTCGCTCGAAAGGAGGGCGTGCCCCTCGTCACCATCGAGATCGTCATCCGCGCCGGCTCCTTCATCGAGCCTCCCGAGCTCGACGGCCTGACGCACCTGCACGAGCACATGTTTTTCAAGGCGAACCGCGCCATTCCAGACCAGGAGGCGTATCTCAAGCGCCTCGATGAGCTCGGCATGAGCTGGAACGGAAGCACGTCGAACGAGGTCGTGCGCTACTTCTTCACGCTTCCGACGGAGCTCGTCGAGGAGGGGCTCGTCTTCATGCGCGACGCCATCCAGTCGCCGCTCTTCCTCGACGAGGAGCTCACGAGGGAGCGCAAGGTCGTTCTCGGCGAGTATGACCGCTGGGAGGCGAACCCCGCGACTCATCTGAGGAAGGCGGTCAACCAGGGCCTCTTCGGCAAGTACTACTCGCGCAAGAACCCCATCGGCGACCGCGCGATCATCCAGAGCGCGACGCGCGAGCAGTTGCAGTTCATCCAGGACGAGTTCTACGTGCCGAACAACGCGGCGCTGATCATCTCGGGCGAATACGATCCGACCACCGTGCTCGGCCTCGCCGAGAAGATCTTCGGCGGGTGGAAACGACGCCCCGACCCGTTCACGAAGCATCGCATCCCGTCGCACCCGCCGCTGCTCGCGAACGACTACCGCATCGTCGACCAGCCGGTGAAGACGGCCTCGATCCTGATCGGGTGGCACGGGCCGAGCGTCACGACCGAGCCGCGCATGACCGTCATCGCCGATGTGCTCTCGCGCGTTCTCGATCAGCCAAACAGCCGCTTCCAGAAGGCGCTGGTCGACTCGGGCGTCTGCGCCGCCGCGTCGCTCGGCTACTACACGCAGAAGTACGTCGGCCCGGTCTTTCTGGCGCTCGAGACCGGTCCCGATCGCGTCGTCGAGGCGCTCGAGCGCGCGCGCGCCGAGATCGCGGCGCTCGTCGAGGGCGGCATCATCACCGAGCAGGAGCTCGAGAGCGCCAAGAGGTCGATCGTCAACGACGAGGTCTTCGAGCGCGAGAAGGCGCGCGACTTCGCGCTGGCGCTCGCCTTCTGGTGGTCCGTCGGCGGGACCGATTACTACCTCGAGTACCCGCAGACGGTGCAGGAGGTCACTCTCGAGGAGATCAACGACTTCGCGCGAACGTACCTCACCGGTCATCACGTCGTCGGAGTCATGCTGTCGAAGGATGGGCGGGAGAAGTACGAGCTCGACGAGAGCGTGCTGCGCCGCGCGTTCGAGGGAAGCGCGGAAGCCGGTCGAGAGGCCGGCACGGCGCGCCTGACGCTGTCGAGCGGCGCCACGGCGATCGTCAGGACGCTTTCGGCCGGCGACGTGGCCACGCTGCAAATCCATTTCCCGGGCGTCGCCTCGCGAGTCGACGAGCGACTGGCCGGCGTCGAGCAACTGCTCCTGCGGACGCTCGTCGACGTCGCGCGGAAGAAGCACCTCGACGAGCTCAACCGGCTCGGCATCAAGCTGTACTCTCGCGCGCACGCGGACTACTCGATGATCGGCTTCGATTGCCTGCGCTCGTCCTTCGACCGCGCGCTCGAGATCCTGGCGCACACCGCGCTCGAGCTCGACTTCGCCGACGCCGACCTCGAGCGCAACCGCGAGCGCATGCTCGTCGAGTTCGCGCGGGCGATGGACCACCCGGAACAGCGCGTCTCCTATGTGGTCAACCGCACGTTTTACCCGGAGGGGCACGCATACCGCGCGTATCCCGGCGGCACGGATGAATCGCTGCGCGCGATCACGGCGGTGGATGTCTCCGCGCACCGGCGGGAGCTCCTGCAAGGCGGCAACATGCTCGTCGTCGCCGTCGGCGCGTTGTCACGCGACAAGGTGAAGGCGGCGCTCGAGGAGCGGCTCGGCGTCGTGCCGACGGGTGGCGGAAGCGGCGGGTTGCTCGACGATCTGGCGGGACCCGCCGACGAGCGCCTGAACATCGAGCGCAAGGAGATCCCGAGCAACTACGTCCTCGGGAAGTTTCGCGCCCCGGGGCCGGATCACCCGGATCACGACGCGCTGCGTCTCGCGCTCCGCATCTTCAGCCGCAAGCTGTGGCTCGAGGTGAGATCGAAGCGCGCGTTGACCTACGCGGTCGGGAGCAGCCTGATCGTCAGGCTGAAGAGCATGGGATACATCTCGGTGTCGACCACGAAGCCAAACGAGGCGCTGCGCGTGATCTACGACACGCTCGCCGATCTCGTCGCGAACGCGCTCCCGGAGGACGAGGTGGCCGCGGCGGCGTTGACCTTCTCGACGTCCGTCTACCTGTCGTCGGAGGCGCCGGCCGAGCAGGCGATCCGCCTGGCGTGGTCGGAAGTGTCGACCGGAGACTTCCGGCGCGCCTTCGAGCTCACCGACCGACTGCGGCGCGTCACGCCGTCCGACGTCCAGCGCGTGCTCGGAGAGTACGTGCGCGACATCCACTACGGCGTCGTCGGCCCGGCGGAGAATCTCGACCGCGAGCTCTTCCTCGAGCGCTGACGTTTCGGTTGCGGACGCAATCAGGAGGTCGCCGTACTGCTCCATCAACCGCCAACGCCGATCCGGCTTTCTTGCTTTACTTTTCCGACCAAAGTTTTAACCTTTCCCTCGCGCACTGCGGGCTGCGTGGAGACACGCACGCCCTGACAGGTCTGACAGGAGTTTCCTGCCAGAAGCGACGCCGTGACAGGTACAGGAGGGCCCTGCTGACACGGCGAGCCGACCTCGACAGACAGCCAGAAGAGAAACTGACTCGCGCTGCCGGGCGGCTGCCGTGGCGTCGCGATTTTCGGGGCGCACAGGAGAGTGCCGGCACGCACTCGTGCGCATCAGGTCGTGCCGACGCGCCAGCGAGGTGCGAGCTGGCGTGAGCAGTGAAGACGTGAAGGTGATACGGAGGGAGAGGGGTCGCTTGGCTCGGTTGGGTCGATCCATGCGGTTGGAGAGTGGCAGTCAGTTCGGTTTAGCCGATGGGGGGGAGTGTCGTGTTTTTCACGGAGAAGCAGCTGAGAATACTCGAATTCATTCAGCGCTTTCAGGACGAGCGCGGCGTCTCGCCGACCCTCGAGGAGATGGCGACGCACTTCGGCGTCACGAAGATCACGATCTACGAGCATCTCAATCAACTCGAGAAGAAGGGCGCGATCACGAGAACGAAATACCGGGCGCGGTCGATCGAGATCGTCGTCCCGCCACCGTCCCGAAGGAAGCGGTTCGCCGTGCCGCTGCAGGGGAGCATCCGGGCGGGCGCGCCGCTTGAGTCCGTGGCGACGGAGGACGTTCTCAATCTGGACGAGGTCCTGCGGCTCGACGGCGATTGCTTCGCGCTGCGCGTTCAGGGCAACTCGATGGACGGAGACCAGATCCGCAACGGCGACTACGTCATGGTCGAGCGCCGGACCACCGCAGAGAACGGCGACACGGTCGTCGCGGTTCTCGAGAACGGCGAGGCGACGCTGAAACGCTACTATCGCGAGCGCGGGAGGATCCGGCTCCAGCCGGCCAACAGCGACATGAAGCCGATCTTCGCGCGCAAGGTCGAGATCCGCGGCGTCGTCGTCGGACTCGTGCGGCGCTTCAGCTGACGGCCCGCGGTCGAACGCTCTCCACCGGCGCTGTGGATCCGGGCCACGCCCGCCGTATAATTCCTGCATGCCACTGAAGGTCCGGTGTCGCTGCGGCCAGGAGCTCGTCATCCGCTATAGCGAGTGGGTGTACTTCGTCGTCGGTTTCCTGGTGCTGTCGCTCGCGGTCAACGTCGTGGTCCTGATCCTCGTGTACGCGCACCTGCGCGAGTTCGCGGAGATCGCGCGCACGGCGCCGCCCGCGACCCCCGCAACCGTCGCGGCGGAAGGGACGGATTCGGCGAGCCCGGCGCAGCCGGCAAATCCTGCAGCCGGCGGGGGCGACTCCGGAGCTGTCGCCGGGGCGCGTGTCGACGACACTCCCGCCGCGTCCACGGGCGCCCCGCACCCCGCGGGCGCGGATCCGGCTGTCGAGACCGGGCCCGAGATCGCCACCGGCGTCGCGCCGCGAGTGCGTTTGGTGCCGACGACGCCCGACCCGCCGGCGGAGGTCGGGCGCACCGAGTCGATTCCCGAGACCGGCGATGGCGCTTCGCCGCCCGCGAGCGACGCGCCCGTGACGGCGATCTCGGACGCCGCGACCGGCGTCTCCGCCGAGGCCGGCGCGGAGGGCGCATCGACAGCGACCGCCGTGAGCGAGGCGGCAGATCCGGACCGTGGGGATCCCGACGGGAAGGATCCCGACGCAGGCGAGCGGCTGCCGCGGCTCGTCCGGATGCTGCTCGCGGACGCGCTCGCCGGCGCGTCCGGATCCCCGCTGTCCGCCCCGGTGGCCAGGCGGTTGTGGCTGTCGCTCCTCGACGACGCGGATGAGCGCGTCCGCCTGCACGCTCGCGACCTCGCGCCGGATGACGTCACGCAGGTCGAGACCGCGCCGATCGCCGACGAGGAGATCGACGCGCGCGTCGACGCCGTGATTGCCCGCAACGCGACGCTCCGGTGTCTCCTCGATGATCTCCAGGCGGTGCGCGGCCGGGGCGCCGACATCGTCCTCGTGGTCGACGTCACCGAGAGCATGGATCGAGCGCTGGCGCGACTCAAGTCTGCGTCCTCCGCCCTGGTCGACGGTCTGCTCTGGGCCCTTCCGAACGCGCGCGTCGGCGTTCTCTTCTACCGGGATGACGTCGCGACGACGGTCGACCTCGCTCGCGACCCGCGCGCTGCGATCGAGGCGTTTCGAACGGTGACCGCCACCGGCGGCGGTCGCGACGTGCCCGAGGGCGTCTTCGAGGCGCTCAAGGGGTCGCTCCAGCTCGGCCGCTTCGCCTGGCGAGCCGACGCGCGCAAGACACTGATTTTCATCGGCGACGCGCCGCCGCCCTACGAGGACAAGGACGCGCTGATCAGCCTCGCCCGCCAGGCGCACCGCGAGGGCGAGTACCGCATCCACGCGGTGAGCGTCGGCTCGTGGGAAGGGTGGGACGGCGTGCCGTTCTTCGCGGACCTCGCGCGTGCGGGCGGCGGCGAGGCGGTGACCATCGGCTCGGCCGACGCGACCGAGCTCGTCCCGAAAGTCCTCGGACTCCTCTTCCCCCCCGCGTGCCGAGACGCGCCGGTGGCGGCGTTGCTTCCGTAACGTAGCCGTACCCGTTCCCGTACCCGTACCCGTGCCCGTTCCCGTACCCG
>JBFFXF010000327.1:0-7575 GCA_041569895.1 Planctomycetota bacterium
CGGCGTTCGCCGCGATGGGATCGGTGTGCAACACGCTGAAGGAGTCCCAGAACCTCATCATGCCGGTGATGATCGTGCTCATCGTGCCGCTCTTCGCGATGGTCCCCATCGGACAGGACCCCAACGGCGCGCTCGCCAGGGTGCTCTCCTACGTGCCGCCCTTCACACCGTTCGTCATGATGAACCGCGCCGCCGGACCCCCGAGCGCGCTCGAGTACGTGCTGACGACGGCGCTCCTCGTCGCCTCCATCGCGGTATCGATCTGGGGCGCGGGAAAGATCTTCCGTGTCGGGATCCTGATGACCGGCAAGCCACCGCGGCCGATGGAGATTGTGAGGATTTTGTTTCGTTGAGCCAACGGGGAGATCCGTTGGCTTCCGGCGACCCTTTCGGTCCCGTCCCCGGTCCCGTGCCCGTGCCCGTGCCCGAAAACGGTCGTCGTCGGTGAAGTCCACGCCGTCGGGGCCGGGTGATTGGAGTTGGAGACCGAGTCCGATTCCGACTCCGACTCCGACTCCGAGATCCGAGACCGGAGATTCGCGGCGAGCCGATGCGGGGGCGCATTTCCGAGTCTGCGTAATCTGGGTAATCTGCGTTCCGTTTCTCGCCAGCGGAGTCGAGCAACCACTCGGGCACGGGACCGGGTCCGGGTCCGGGAACGGGTCCGGGAACGGAGACGGTGGCGATGGGTCAGACCCGCGTCTCTCCCGGTGACCCCAACATCCCCTTCAACCTCTCCGCGTCCTCCGCCAGGCGCCTCGACGTGTCGCGCATCTCCTGCGCCAGGCCGGAGGTCGATCCGGCCGTGTCCGAGACCTCGCCGATGCGCTTGCTGACCTCGTCGGTCAGCATCGACGCCTCGGTGATGCTGCGGGCGATCTCCCCCACCGCGGCGCTCTGCTCCTCCACCGTCCCGGCGACCGTCGTCGAGATCCTGGTGATCTGCGCGATGACTTCCGACGTCTTCTTGATGGCGTCGACCGACGTCTGCGCGTTCCCCTGGACGTCCTTGATCTTCTTGGCGATCTCGTCGGTCGCCTTCGTGGTCTGGCCGGCGAGCTGCTTGACCTCGTTGGCGACCACCGCGAAGCCCTTGCCGGATTCTCCGGCCCGCGCGGCCTCGATCGTCGCGTTGAGCGCCAGCAGGTTGGTCTGCTCGGCGATCGAGTTGATGACGCCGACGACCTCGCCGATCTGCGCGCTCGACGAGCCGAGCTCGTCCATCAGGCTGACCGACACCGTCGACTGCTCCGACGCGTCGGTCGAGACGTCGCTCGCCGCCTGCGCCTGACTGGCGATCTCCTTGATGCTCGCCGAGAGCTCCTCCGCCGCGCCGGCGACGCTCTGGACGTTCAGGTTGGCGTTGGCGGCGGCGCCGGAGATCGACCGCGCGCTCGCGCACAGGCTCTCGGCATCGCGGCAGAGCGCCGTCGCCTGCCGCGCCAGCTCGGCCACGCCGACGAGCACGGCCACCGCGGCCCTGTCGACGTCGGCCGGCGCGCCCCCCGGGACACCACCTCGGCGCCCGGCCGATCGCCCGACGAGAAAGCCCGCGACGCCGGCCACGAGCGCCCCGAGGACGAATCCGAGCGCCTCCCCCGGAACGCCGGCGAACGACCACGACGCGAGCCCGGAGCTGATGGAACCGGCCGGCGCCGCGACGAGGATGGCGAGAACGACGACCAGGGCCACGACGAGCGCGACCACCACCCGGCGAGCACCCGCCGGCCTCCCGTCTCGACCTGTGCGCACACGCATACCGACGGCCCGCTCCTCCTCGCCAAAAGCTGCTCGCCACCTCCCCCACTCGGTTCTTCGGTCCGGGGAGTGTGGGGGGTTGAGGGTGTTCCGGGTAGATGGGGGTCAGTCTCGCGATCTCGGGTCTCGTCGCGCCCGTACTCGTACTCGTCCTCGTCCTCGAAGCCCGGCGGGGACCGAGGCAGACTCGGATCGAAATCGGAGTCGGAATCGGAAATCGGAGTCGGTCCTCGGTCTCGGTCTCGGACTCCGATCGCTCGGCCCCGACGGCGGAGACGTGGTCGACGTCGGGGGTTTTCGGGAACGGGAACGGGAACGGGCACGGGCACGGGCACGGGAACGGGAACGGGAACGGGAACGGGAACGAGGACGAGGACGAACACGGGCGCCCGATCCCCTGCCCGACCCGACGCCGTCAGCGCGGGCGTCAGGGAATCACATGCACATCCACCATATTCGTCTTCTGCCCCGCTCCCGGCGGGATGCCCGCCGTGATGATGATCGTGTCGCCCGAGGTCGCGATGCCGCTCTCGACCACGGCGCGCGTGCCGACGGTGATCATCTCGTCGGTGGTGTCGTAGAACGGGACGAGCCTCGGGATGACGCCCCAGAGGAGCGCCATCTGGCGATGCACCTCGGGGTTCGGGGTGATCGCCACGATCGGGGTCCTGGGGCGGTGGCGGGCGACGAGCCGGGCGGAGACGCCGGAGTAGCTCGACGTGACGATCGCCCGCGCGCCGAGCTCGAAGGCCATCTCCACCGTGGCGTCGGTGATCGCCTCCGCGGAGTCACGGGCGCGCACTTGGTGGCCCTCATAGATCCATTCCTCGTGCGGGAGGTTCTCCTCGGCGAACTCGGCGATGCGCGCCATCATGCGGACGCTCTCGACCGGGTGCTGGCCGGCGGCGGTCTCGCCGGAGAGCATCACCGCGCCGGTGCCGTCGAGGATCGCGTTGGCGACGTCGCTCGCCTCGGCGCGCGTCGGGCGGGAGCTGTGCATCATCGAGTCGAGCATCTGCGTCGCGGTGATCACCGGCTTGCCGACGCGCCGGCATTCGCGGATGAGGCGCTTCTGCGTGAACGGAACGTGCTCTGGCGGTGTCTCGACGCCGAGGTCGCCGCGCGCGATCATCACGCCGTCGGTGGCCTCGAGGATCTCGTCGAACTGGACGAGCGCCTCGGGCTTCTCGATCTTGACGATGATCGGCGTCGTCGATTTGAGCTCGACGAGCAGCCTGCGGAGCTCGATGACGTCGCGGGCGTTGCGCACGAACGACAGCGCCAGGAAATCGAGCTCGTGCTCGACCGCGAAGCGAGTGTCGCCGCGGTCCTTCTCGGTGAGCGTCGCGATCGACAGCCGCGCGCCGGGGAGAGAGACGCCCTTGCCCGAGGAGAGCGTGCCGCCCTCGATCACGGTGCACCGGAGCTCTCCCGAGCGGTTCTCCTCGACGCGGAGCTCGAGCTTGCCGTCGTCGAGGAGAAGCCGTTGACCCGCCTGCAGATCGATGGCGACCTCGGGATGCGGCAGGTGCACCTCATCCTCGCTCCCCGGCACCTCGCGGGGCGTCAGCGTCACCGTGGCGCCATCGCGGAGCTTCACCGATCCGTCGCGGATGCGACCGATGCGGATCTTCGGCCCCTGGAGGTCGCCGATGATCGGCAGCACGGCCTTCTCCTTCTCGGCGGCGGCGCGCAACAGATCGATGGTGCGGTGGTGATCCTCGTGCGTCCCGTGCGAGAAGTTGACGCGCGCGACGTCCATGCCGGCGCGCACCATGGCGCGGAGCGTCTCCTCGTCGCGCGACGCGGGGCCGATGGTGCAGACAATCTTGGTTCGCGGCATCTTCTCAGACAGGATCACTCATCGCCCGACGCTCAGCTCGACTCGATCGCCGCCGTCCACGAGACGTCGATGCAGTCCTTCACGGAGAGATACGCCGGGCACTTCTCGGCGTAGACCTCGAGCGCCCTTTCCGCTTTCTCCCGCAACCCGCCGGGAACCTGAAACGTGTATCGGATGCGAATCTTGGTGATCCGCATGATTCCGCCGATCTCCTCGACGTCGCCCTCGACGTTGGCCACGAGGTTCTCGGCGGACGGTATGCCGCGCGCCTCCAGCGCGCCCCCGAGGGTGCCGCACAGTCACCCGGCGACGGCCGCCACCATGTGGTCCAGCGTGGCGGGGTACTCCTTGTCGATGACGGCGCCGTACTTCTCCCGGTAGAACTCGAGGATGCCGCCGTGCATCCCGTAATGAAACGGTTCCGGGAAACCCTCGAAGAGCGCGGTGCGGTGCGGCCCCTTGTGCTTCCGGATGACCGACCTGCTCGTGTGCACGACTCGACCCATGGCGTTCGCCTCCCCTGTTTGCGGTGTCACGCAGTCCCTTGCGACTGTCTCGCCCTCACGAGGGCACCTCGAGCCCGGCGAGGGCCCTCGCGTGGCTCCGGACCGACTGGCCGACGACGTCGAGGTTGTAGCCGCCCTCGAGCGTGGCGATGACACGGCCACGCGGCATGGCGTCGACGAGGATCCCCGTCAGACGGCCGAAGTCCTCGTTCTCGAGCATCAGGCCGCCGAGCGGATCGGCGCGGTGGGCGTCGAACCCCGCGCTGAGGATCGCGAGATCGGGCCTGAACTCGCCGACGATGCTCCGGATGTCGCTCCGGTAGAGATCGACATAGTCGGCCGCCGGAAATCGATGCGGCAACGGGCGGTTCAGCGTCCTCCCCTCGCCCTCGCCGCTGCCTCGCTCGTCCTCCGCGCCCGTGCCCGGATAGAACGGAAAGAGGTGGAGCGAGTAGTAGAACACCGTCGGGTCCTCGTAGAACACGTCCTGCGTGCCGTTGCCGTGGTGGACGTCGTAGTCGACGATCAGCACCCGCTCGCAGCCGCGCTGCTGCGCGTGACGCGCCGCGACGGCCGCGTTGTTGAAGAGGCAGAAGCCCATGGCGCGCTCCGGACAGGCGTGGTGCCCTGGCGGTCTGACGAGCGCGAAGCTCGCCGTCGCGTCGCCGTCGAGCACCCGGTCCACCGCCTCGATCGCGGCGCCGGCGGCGAGTCGCGCCGCTTCCGCGCTGCGCGGCGAGTAGACGGTGTCCGGATCGAAGCGCCCGTGACCGCCGCGCGAGGACTCGATCATCGAAAAGTGCGCTTTCGTGTGGCACCGGAGGATGGCCTCGTCGGATGCCGGTTCCGGCTCCACGCGCTCGATGGCCTCGGTGAGCTCGGCGTCCGCGGCGATCGCTTCCTCGATGACGCGGAGGCGGTCGGCGCACTCGGGGTGCGACCCGGTGTCGTGCTCGAGGAAGACCGGCGAGGTGATCAGCGCGAGCCTGGACTCCATCGCTCTCCTGTCGTCGCGCTCAGCGCTCCGTCCCGTCGCAGCCGAGCGGGTCGGCCGTCGGATCGTCGCCCGGCTCCGGAAACGGCTGCGGCAGCCGCGTGCCCTTCCTGAAGAGGAAGTCGAGCGTGCGGATCGCATCGCTGACGTCCACCGTGCCGCTGTCGTCGGCGTCGGCCGCATCGGCGCAGGCGATCTCGCCCTCGCTGAAGAGGAACCGCAGGACGGCGACCGGGTCGGAGATGTTGACTCGATCGTCGAAGTTCGCGTCGCCGCGCACGAAGGGCAGCGGCGGCGGTCCGAAGTGACCGACGGCGAGCGCGGTGAGCTTCCGGAAGCCTCCCGGCACGATGAAGTCGTGCCTTGTCGGGAAGTCGCCGTCACCATCGCCCAGCAGCAAGCTCATCGACGCCAGGGGCGGGTCGTCGAGGCTCCAGTTGGCGACCACGAGGTCCGGGTTGCCGTCGAAATCGAAGTCGGCGCTCGCAATGGAGTTCGGTCGCGGACCGGTCCGCCGCTGGAGCGGCGGGACCGCGAACCGCCCATCGCCGCCGGCGCCCTGGTTGAAAAAGATGCTGACGTAGTCCGTGCCGCGCCCCGCCGCGACCGCGAAGTCGTCGAATTCGTCGGCGTCGAAGTCGGCGACGGCGATCTCGCGCGGGAGCCCTCCCGTGGTGTAGGACCTGCTGAGGACGAAGTCCCCCTGCCCGCCGCCGATGAACACCCTCACCTCGCCCGGATCGTAGTTCGTGATCACCAGGTCGAGCACGTCGTCGTCGTTGAAGAGACCGGTCTTGATCGCCTTCGGGTCGTCGCCAGCGAAGAACTCGGTCTCGAAGATGAGCGTCCCCTCGCCGTCGTTGAGAAAGACCGTCACCATGTCGCCGTCGTTTTTCGTGAACGCGAGGTCCGGGAGGCCGTCGGCGTCGAGGTCGGCGAGCGTCGAGTTGAACGGCTCACCGTCCGGGAACAGCAGCACCGCGTCCTCGAACGATCCGGTGCCGTCGTTGTAGCGGATCTCGATCGGGCCGGGGGCGTTGTTGCACGTCACCACGAGGTCGAGGTCGCCGTCCCCGTCGAGGTCGCCCAGGTCGACGTCGTAGGGGCGATCGCCGGTGAAGATGATCCGCGGATCGGCGAAGCCGCCGTTTTCGTCGCCGAGATGCACCGAGACGTGCGGACCGAAACGGTTCGCCGACACGACGTCGGTGATGTCATCGCCGTTGACGTCGCCCGTGACGAGGTGCCACGGCTCGATGCACGAGCTCGTGCAGACGAAGTCGATCAGCATCGACTCGGGATCGTCGAACCCCCCCGCGCCGTCGCCCTCGAAGACCCAGAGGCGGTCGAGGTCGGTGACGACGACGTCCGGAGCCGGCCCGCCGCCGAACGCCGTCGACTCGAGGATCGAGACCTCGAGGACCGTGAGCGCGAGGACGACGGCTCCGGCGCGAATCGCTCGACCGAGTGCTTGCATGGCCTCACCCCTTTCAATCGAAAGAGAGCTCGATACCCCGAGCGCCATTATCTTTGGCGCCCGCTGGCGGCGCAACGCGCTTTCCGGTTCGATTGACCGTGGTCGCCCCCGCACCTATAATCCACGACGTGCGAGCTGCATCGAGCTCGGGGCTTCTGCACCACGCGATTATCCATGCTGTCTCCGTCGCCGAGGTACTCCCGGATCGAGGAGGGCGCGCGCGGCGCCGCCCGGGGGCGATACTCCGCCCTGGCGGCGCAGCTGCGCCATTTCTTCAAGTACTCGCAGGTCGGTCTGGCGAGCCTGGCGACCGACGTCGGCGTGTACAGCCTGCTCCACGTCCTCGGCGTCGAGCCGCTGCTGTCGAACTGCGTCAGCCGCCCGGCCGGCGGCCTCGTCTGCTTCGCCCTCAACCAGTACTGGACGTTCGGGAACAGGGGTAGGAAGCGGGTCGAGGTCCAGTTCCTGCGCTTCTGGTGCGTGTTCGGTGTCAGCCTGCTTCTCTCGCAGGTCTTCCTCGGGATTCTCTACTACGTCATGGGCGGCGATCGCTACGTCGCGAAGCTCACCGCCGAGGGCCTCGTCTTCGTGTTCAACTTCCTCTGCCTGAAGTACTGGACGTTTCGATGAGCTCCGGTCATGGCGGATCGTGGTGACGGCGAAGTCGCGGGCGTCCTGAACGCCTTTCTGCAGCGATTCCTCGAGGATCGAAAGGCCGGCCGACCGACGGACCTCGAAAACTACCGGCTCGCGTTTCCCGGCTACGAGGACCTCGTCGAGAGCGAGTACCACTCCCTCCTCTCGAGTATCGCGAGAGGTGACGGAGACTCCGCCGGTATCGAGTCGTCGACGGAGCCGGAGCTGCGCTTCGCGGCGAGCCCCGATCTCCCGGCGCGCATCGGGCCGTACCATCTCCTCGAGGTCCTCGGCGAGGGCGGCATGGGAACGGTCGGGCTCGCCGAGCAGCGGGAGCCACTCCACCGGCTCGTCGCGCTCA
>JBFFXF010000328.1:0-7555 GCA_041569895.1 Planctomycetota bacterium
CCGCATCGCGAATGTGCGTCGCCAGCCGCGGATCAGACTGCCGAATCGAGGGAAGAATCGGACGCAGAGAACGAACCGCCGCCAGAGCGATCTCGAGAGCCTCGAAGCACTTCATGCGAACCTCCGATCGAGGGAGAGAGAGAGAGTTCCGTGGCCGCCGGCCCAGAGCGGCGGCGCTTTCTCTCCGCGCAACCGGAACGCAGGGCGTGTCAAGGACGACGAAGTCGCCGAGCGAAGCGAGGGGATCCTTGACTCGACCGAGTACCGGTTACACTCGACTCGCCGACGCCGCCGCCCCCCGCCGCGCAGAAAACCCCCGCGCATCGAGTCGGAGTCGGAGTCGGAGTCGGAGTCGGATTCGGCATCGGCATCGGATCTCGGAATCGGTCTCGGTCCTCCGTCTCCGTCCTCCGTTTCCGTCCTCTGTCTCGAACTCGGACTCCCCACCCGGCCCCGAGGTGGAGGCTTTCGGGCACCGGACCGGGCACGGGACCGGGGCCGTCTCCGGGCAACGCTCAGGCGTACAAAACCCCCACCGCCCACACGAACACCGGCCACAGCACGTAGCCGAACAGCCTCCATGCCACGACGATGCCGAGGATCGAGAACATCGGCTCGCGCATCACCTCGAGGTAGCGGCGCGCCGCGCCCGCGGGGAGGACGAGTGGCAGGGCGGCGCTGCCGTCGAGCGGGGGCAACGGCAGGAGGTTGAAGAGGAAGAGGACGAGGTTGAGGCTGAAGAGGATGCTGAGGAGCATGGCGAGGCCGCGCGTCAGGCCGGAGTCGCCGAGAGCGATGCGGGTCAGCGAGATGCCGTCCGACGGCTTGAAGAAGAGCTCCGTCTGGAGACCGATGTGAATCGCCAGGCCCGCGAGCACGACGAGGAGGAGGTTCGACGCGGGGCCCGCGAGCGCCATCAGCGCCGCGCGCCGGGGGAAGCGGATCGCCCAGCGCGGGTCGTACGGGGCGCTCGCCCAGCCGATCATCCAGCCCATGAGAAAGAACGACACGAGCGGCGCGATGATGGTGCCGAACGGCTCGCGGCGGATGTGCGGTCTCGGGTCGAGGGTGACCTGACCGCCCTCGTACGCCGTCCGGTCGCCGAGCATCAGCGCCGCGAGCGCGTGCGAGGCCTCGTGGAGGCACGTCGAGAAGATGAAGACGACGTACCAGGCGATGCCGATCTTCAGCGTGTCGGTATCCATCCGCGCGTCGGGCTTCGTCCCCCTGCGGTCACCGCGTCGCCTGCTCCAGATTCCCGCCGAGACTGCGCGGGTCGCGCATCTTCGCCGTCTCGATGGTGATCGTCAGGCGCTGGCGGCCGCGCGCCACCATGAACTTCACCTCCGGCTTCACCATCGCCGTCGCGGCCAGGAGCTGCATCTGCTGCGTGTTCTCGAACTCGACGCCCTCGAGGCCGATGGCGAGATCGCCATCGCGGAATCCGACTCGCGCCAGGTAGCCGTCCGGATCGGTGACCGTGATGCGGAGCGCGTTGAACTGTGTCGGCTCGAAGGGGACTTCGCCGGCGGCGGGCACCTGGACGACCATCTCGCCCTGGACGGAGCCCCCCCACGCCCTGACGCGGTATTCGCCGGGCGGCAGGCCGTCGAAGACCACGCGACCGGTCTCATCGACCGTCGCGCTCTCGAACGTGCTGAAGCCGGTACGCGTGGACGTCATCTGGAGGTTGACGCGGACGCCGGATGTCTCCTCGAAGGCGACGACCAGATTGTGCAGCCGCGGCATGGTGATCGACGCCGCGTTCGGGCCGCTCTCGAGCACGACCGGGAGCTCGGCGATCGTCCGGTGGCGGTGCCGCCCGGAGCTGAGCTGGAGCGCGAGGATGTACTCGCCGGGCTCGACCGGACCGATCGTCTGGCGCCCGGCCGCGTCGAGCGAGCCCTCCCGGGACTGCGCCACCGTCTGCGACCGGACGCCCCCGTCCTCGGTCTGCTGGCGATCGACGAGGTGAACCGAGACCCTGTCCTCGAGACCGCTGGCGGCGTATCCGAGCACCGTGACCTCGACCGTCGCCGGCTCGGCGAACTCGACGACGACTTCCTCTGCCGATTCCGGATCGTACTCGACCTCCTTCTGGCCGTACTGCTTCGACTGGACGCTCAGGAAGGAACGCAGGTCCTTCTGGTCGGCGACGTCGTCCGGCGGCTCGTGCAGCACCCACACCGAGCCGTCATCCTGCTTCAGCATGGTCGCGCCCCGGCCATGCGAGCCCGTCCCGGTGACGTATCGCGTCGAGATCGACAGGTCGTCGAGAGCCTCGCCGTCCGGGCCGAGGACGCGCAGTACGACGTAACGGCCGGGATCGAGCGGCGGCACCTCGAGATCGATCGACACGAGCCCATCGCCGACCTCGACGATCGCGGTGACCACCAGCGCCTGCCAGTCGCGTCCGGCGCCGACGAGGTAGCGCCCCGACTCGAGGTCGTTGAACGTGAACCGGTAGCCCGAGCTCTCCGAGGCCCACTGGTTCTGTCCGTCCTGGAGCAGCCGCGCCTCGGTGGGCGGCTCCTGGCCGGTGAACCGAAGCACGCGGACCACCGCGTGGTTCGAGCCCTGGCCCGCCGGGAAGATCACCCGCCCCGCGATGCCGGGACGCGGATCGAGGACCAGGGTCAGCGGATCGGGCTCGACGCCGGGCGCGAGCGTGACGTCGACCCAGGACGACGCCAGCTCTCCCTCGTCCCCGGCGACGGCGCGCATCCGGTAGCTCCCGGGCTCGATCGAGATCCGCGGGCTGCGCGGACTCCAGCGGTGACGCCCCTGATTGTCGCCGCGCGTGGTGTGAACATACGCCGCGAACGCCTCGGTGCCGTCCTGGTGGCGGACGGCGACGTGCAGATCGACGACCGCGACGGCCAGGAAGTCGATGGTCGATCCCGGCAGCTCGTCGTGGCGGTGGTGCCCCGGCGCGGTGTCGATCCGCCAGCCGTCCGCATCGGCCCTGACGTCGTATCGCCAGTCGGCCACCAGGCCGTCGATGGCATAGGCGCCCGAGGCGTCGGTGCGCGTCTCGCGAGTGGACGCGCGTCTCCAGTGAAACGACTTCACCGCCTCGACGGCGATGCGCTCGACGTCGCCGCTGCTCGCCGCATCGGGGTCCGCGTCCGGCCGGAAGGCGGAGCTCGCCTCGGCGCGGACACGCACCCCGGCGAGCGGCTCTCCCGCCTTCGTGCGCACGTGACCGGTGAAACGGCCGCGGCCCTGCTGGACGACCGGAGGCGAGATCTCCTCGAGCGCGTCGCGCAAGACGCTCGAGCCCCCCTCCGGCGTGCGATCCGGACGATCGGGTTTCGAAGCGGCGGGCGCGGGACGCGGGGTTTGCGAGGGCGCGGGACCGCCACCGGCGACGCGCCGAGCCCCGTCGTCGTCCGACTCGCCGGCAGGAACGGACACGGCCGGCTCCCCGGACCAGTGACCGACGACGAAACCGAGCGCCAGCCCGACGATGAAGAAGACGAATATCATGGCCGCGGTGCGAACCATCGTCACACCTCCTCGAAACGCGCGGTGAAATGACGCAGTACCCTGGGCGCCTCGACGATGCGCATGCCCCGGATCTCGTCGCGGCGACCGTGCACCTCGATGGCCGCCTCGACGACGTAGTCCATGTGCGACTGGGTGTAGACACGGCGCGGCATCGCGAGGCGCACGAGCTCGAGCGGCGCCGAGCCCGACTCGCCGTACATCACGGAGCCGATCTCGCACGCGCGGATGCCGGCGTGACGGTAGAGCGCGACCACGAGCGCCTGGCCGGGAAACTGCTCGCGAGGGAGGTGCGGGCAGAATGCGTCGGCGTCGATGTAGATCGCGTGCCCACCGGGCGGCTCGACGATCTGGATGCCGGCGCCGAGCAGCTTCTCGCCGACGTACTCCGCGCTGCGGATGCGGTAGCGCAGATAGTCCTCGTCGAGCACCTCACGGAAGCCTCGCGCCATCGCCTCGAGGTCGCGCCCGGCGAGACCGCCGTACGTGACGTACCCCTCGGTGAGGATGAGCAGCTCGCTCGCCGACCGCAACAGCGCCTCGTCACGCACCAGCAGGACGCCGCCGATGTTGACGAGCCCGTCCTTCTTGGCGCTGATGGTCGCGCCGTCGACGAGGTCGAACATGTCGCGCGCGATCTCTCGCGCCGGCCGGCTGCGCTGGCCGGGCTCGCGCTGCTTGATGAACCAGGCGTTCTCCGCGAAGCGGCACGCGTCGAGGAAGAACGGCACGTCGAAGCGGTCGCAGATGCCGCGCACCGCGCGCAGGTTCTCGAGGCTCACCGGCTGGCCGCCGCACGCGTTGCTCGTCACCGTGCACATCACCAGGGGCACTTCCGACCCGTGCTCCTCGAGAAACGCCCGCAGGCGGTCGAGGTCCATGTTCCCCTTGAACGGGTGGCGGCTGCGCGGATTGGCCGCGTCGGCGATCGGCAGATCGACCGCCCGCGCGCCGCTGTGCTCGATGTTCGCGCGCGTCGTGTCGAAGTGGGCGTTGTTCGGGACCACGCGACCGGGTCCGCCGACCAGCTCGAAGAGGATGCGCTCGCTGGCGCGACCCTGGTGCGTCGGCAGCACGTGCTCGAACCCGGTGATCTCGCGCACGCTGTCGCGAAAACGGAAGTAGCTCGTCGATCCCGCGTAGCTCTCGTCGGCGCGCATGACGCCGGCCCACTGGTCCGAGCTCATCGCGCCCGTGCCGCTGTCGGTCAGGAGGTCGATGAGCACGTCCTCCGACGGGATGAGGAACGGGTTGAAGCCGGCGCGGCGGATGATCGCCTCGCGCTCCTCGCGGGTGGTGAGCCGGATCGGCTCGACGACCTTGATGCGGAACGGCTCGATGATGGTCTTCACGCCGGACGCTTCCCGAGCAGCAAGAGGACGGCTCAGGCCGGTGCCACCGCCCCCCGGCACTCCCCGAACCCGATGCGCGCGAAACCGTCTCGCACGCAGTACGCCCGGAGGATAACCTCATCGCCGTCCGCGAGGAAGCCCCGTTCCTCGCCGGTCGGAAGCTTGACGGTGCGCTCGCCGCGGCGGGTGATCTCGAGGAGGCAGCCGAGCGAGCCCTCGTCCGGCCCCGAAACCGTTCCGCTGGCGAGCAGGTCTCCGGGCCGCAGGTTGCACCCGTTGCTGGTGTGGTGCGCGACCATCTGCGCCACCGTCCAGTACATGTCGCGAAAGGTGCCGCGACCGAGCCGGTGCGGCTCGATGCCCTCGTCGGCCATGCGGCGTGACCGCAGCAGCGCCTCGACGGTGATGTCGAATCCGCCCTGCTCGCGATCGTGCGGATCGTCGAGGTACGGCAGCGGCGCGGGGTCGTCGGGTCCGCGCTCGAATGCCGGGCACCGAAACGGCGCGAGCGCGTCGAGCGTCACCACCCACGGCGAGATGGTGGTCGCGAAGCTCTTCGAGAGGAACGGGCCGAGCGGCTGGTACTCCCACGCCTGGACGTCGCGCGCCGACCAATCGTTGACCAGGCAGAGACCGAGGACGTGGTCGTGCGCGTCCGCGATCGCCACCGGACGCCCGAGCTCGTTGCCGCGGCCGATGAGCACGCCGACCTCGAGCTCGTAATCGAGGCGGCGCGTCGGGCCGAACGACGGCGCGGGCGCATCCGGCGCCTTCGTCTGACCGCACGGGCGGCGGATCGACGTTCCGCTCGCGACGATCGAGGAGCCGCGTCCGTGGTAGGCGATCGGCACGTGGCGGTAGTTGGGGAGCAGCGGGTTGTCCGGCCGGAACATGCTGCCGACGTTGGTGGCGTGGTAGATCGACGCGTAGAAGTCGGTGTAGTCGCCGATCTCGGCGGGCACGAGGAGCTCGACCTCGCTCGCGGGCGCCAGCAGGCTCGCCGCGTCGGCGGGCGGCTTCTGACCGGCGCGCAGGAGGCGACTGACGCGCGAGCGCAGCGCCGAGACCGCCGCGCGACCGAGCGCCATCAGCGGGTTGAGCGCCGGCGCCCTGCACGCGGCGCGCACGCCATCGGGAACGTCGTCGAGCAGCCCGCGCTCGACGCACCGCGACAGATCGAGCACCTCGTCGCCGATCGCCACGCCGAGGCGCGGCGCCGCCGCGGACTCTCTGCGAAAGACGCCGAGGGGCAGGTTCTGGATCGTGAAGTCGGTGCCCGCGCGGCCGGCGGACTCGACCCAGCTGCGCAGCCCGACGTCGTGGGTCTCGTCGATCACAACAGGCCCTCCGTGCGCAGTTCCTCGATCGGCTCGTCGAAAGAGCACGACCCGAACGAGCGGAAGAGCGCGCGGCGGGCGGCAGCGATCTCGTCGACGTCGACGATGAGGCCGCGGTAGGCGAGCCCGACGTCGCGAAACTCGAAGGCGTCTCGCGGGGCGCCGAGGACGTCGATGATCTCGTCGCCCTCGACGGCGCCGACTCGACACAGCACGGCGGCGACCGCGAGGTTCAGGAAGCCGTGCATCGCCACCGACGGCGTCCCCGCGCCCGCCGCCGGGCGCTGGCCGGCGAAGGGGTGGTGCAGCCCGGCGGTCGCCTTGAACGGCACCTGCGCGCCCGCGGCCGAGGCCACGAACGCGCCGAGCCTCGCGGCGTCCGGAAAGGCGGCGGCGGTGACGCCTCCGGTGCGCACCTTGGCGGCGAAGTCGCCCGAGGCGATGATCGCGAGGCGCGCCTCGACCTCGCCGTCGAGCGGCACCTCGAAGAACGCCTCGATACCCGGCGAGAGGTACGTTCCGACCCGGTCGATCGCCCGCGTCGAGAGCGGCATGACCTCGACCGACACGACCTCCGCCCCACCGCGCAGCCGATCGTTGAAGGCGCGCACCAGGTCGAGCTCGGCCTCGGGGTCCTCTCCGAGCACGACGCTGAGCGGCCAGGGACGGCGCGGCTCGTCGGTGAGGTATCGCGGCGCGAGGTCCTCGACCGCGTCGAGCGCGTGCGACGGCACGACGAGCCGCCCGAGCAGCCCGGCATGCTCGCCGCGTCGCGCAGCGGCCCAGCTTCGCAGCATGTCGTCCACCGGCAGCTTCGCCGGCAAAAACATGCCGGCGTAATCGATGCTCGAGTCGAGAAGCGCCAGGATCGACGCGGGCTTGGTCTCAGTCATCGTCGTCCGCCCCCGTGAGCTCCAGAAACGACCGCAGATCGGTCTCGTTGATCAGAGGCTCTCCCGGGCTGACGTTGTCGAGACGGCCGTCGAGCACCCAGCGCTCGAGCCGCTCGACCTCCGAGTAGAGGTGATCGAACGAGTCGATCAGGAAGAGCAGCGGCTGGAAGTGATGGATCTCGAAGTACTGGTTGACCACCCACTCGAGCTGGAACGGGTGGCGCTGGACGTCGGGTGACTCGACCGAGTGCCGGATCTCCTCGCGCGAGCTCAGCAGCCCGCTCCCGTAGACGCAGACGTCCTTGCCCCGCGGACGCCGCATCAGCCCGAACTCGATCGTGAACCAGAAGAAACGCGCCAGCGCCTTGATCTTGCTCTCGAGACGGCGAACTCGGTCCTCCTCGTCGGTGACCTCGCGCGCGGCGAGGGCGGCCGCGTGCGCCACCTCGCCGATGCGCACCAGGAC
>JBFFXF010000329.1:0-7515 GCA_041569895.1 Planctomycetota bacterium
AAGGGCAGCTGGTACTCGTACAGCGTCACCATCACCCACACCTTCGAGAGGTCGGCGATGCGGAAGACGAGCATCCCCGGCTCGACGAGCATCCCCTCGTTGGCGTGCTTCGAGGTCACCACGCCCTTGTGCTTGCTGACGATGGTCAGCGTCTTCTTCGGCTCGCCGCGCTTCTCGAGCTCGGCGATCTGCTCGGGCGTGATGTCGTAGTACTCCAGTCGGATGCGGCTCGACTCGAGGAGACGCTTCGGGTCGCCGGCGCCGGGCAGGAAGCGAACGTCCTTCTGGTCGCGGTTGCGGTACGCGAGCAGGTACTGCTGCTGCGTGTCGTAGAGCTCGGGCGAGTAGAGATCGAAGAGCGCCTCGCCCTCGCTGACCTCGGCTCCGAGGTAGTCGACGTGGAGGTTCTCGATCCAGCCGCGGACCTTGATGTTGACATCGCGGACGCGCCGCTCGTCGTAGTCCACCGAGCCGACGGTTCGGATCGTCTTGACCAGCGGTCCGCGGACGACCTCCTCCACGCGGACGCCGATGTTCTGGACGACGCGCGGGTCGATCGAGATCTCGCCGGTGAACTTCGACGGATCGAGCGGCGTCAGATCCATCTGGCAGATCGGGCAGGTTCCCGGCCTCGGCAGGATCACCCAGGGGTGCATGCCGCACGTGTAGTAGGAGGCGCCGTCGGCGTCGTCGGTCGTGTGGGCGTGATCCGATTCCGCCCCGCCCGAGAAGGCGCCGATGATGCGGTCGCCCCAGACGTCGCCGATCCAGTATGCGGCGATCGCCACGATGGCGACGACGACGATGAGCGTGACACGCGGACCGCGCGGCGGCGGCGGGCTCGGCGGCGGGGCGGTCTGCCTCTCGGCGGTCTCGCGGGACACCTCGTTTCGGTCGCTTTGGGTTCGCTCTTTCTCCGTCATCGGGAGAGCTCCTTTCGGCCCGTTGTCGGTCGTCGGGACATCGCGGGCCTCAATTCTCATCCTCCGCCGTCGGGCCGTCCGGGGCGGAGCGGTCGAGCTCGCCCCCGACGAGTTGCTCGAGGTCGGCGAATCCCCTCTCGAGCGCGCCGAGGGCGGTGTGGTACTGCACGGTGAACTGGAGAAGCCGGCGCCAGTTGTCGATCCACGTCAGGAAGTCGACGCTGCCGCTCTGGTAGCCGCTCTCTGACACCTGCACCGTCTGTCGCGCGCGGGGCAGGATGGCGTCGCGGAAGAGAATCGCGCTGCGGTACTGCGTGTCGACGCGGACGAGGGCGTCCTGGATTGCGAAGAAGACGTCGTTGCGCCGGCTCTTGTACTGGAGCGCGCTCGACAGCGCCTCCGCGTTCCTCTCGAAGATCCCCGCGCGAATTCGATGCAGCCATATCGGCAGCGACATCCCCACGGTCAGGTTCCAGACGTCCCTCCCGTTGGCGACCGGACTGATGCCGCCGCCGATCCACGTCCAGGCGCCGCCGACCGTGAAGTCGGGGAGGTACTCGAGGCGGGCCAGACGGATCGACGCGATGTCGCGGCGGACCTGCTCGCGGAGCGCGGCGAGCTCGGGATTCGTGTTCGCGGCGCGTTGCATCAGGCCATCGAGCTCCCACTCGATGCGCTCGGGCTCGAATGGCGGCGGCGGCGGGACCTCGGCCTCGAGCGCGCGGTCCATCAGCACGTTGAGGAGCGCCACCGAGGTGCGCTGCTCCTGCTCGAGCGTCAGCAGGTGGTTGGAGAGCTCGTAGAGCTCGACCTCCGCGCGCAGCACGTCCTGCTGCGGCGCCGTGCCGGAGCGGAACTTCCCGTCGGCCACCTCACGGATGCGCTCGAGGAGCCCCTGGTTCTCGCGTGTGACGTCGATCGAGACGGTGGTCACGTAGTGGGCGTAGTAGGCGTTCTTGACGTCGGCGATCACGCGCAGTCGCGTCTCGCGCAGCTGCTCGAGACCGACGCGCACCATCTGCTCCGCGACGCGCCCGCGGGCGGCGAGCTTCGACGGGAACGGGATCTTCTGCGACAGCCCGAGCGATGCGTCCACCTCCCCGCTTGCCGTCTGCGTCATGCGCCCCGTCGGCGGCATGAAATCGATCATCGGGTCGTCGAGCGAGGTCACCTGCGGCACCTTCATTCCGAGCGCCTCGAGGTTCCTGACCATCGCCTGGATGCGCGGATTGCGCTCGAGCGCCAGCGCGAGGTAATCGCGCAGGCGAAGCTCCTCCGGGAGCGCGAACGCCCCGGGCGGTTCGACGGTGCCGTCCGCCGCCCTGGTCGCCTCCTCGATCACCTGGTCGTGCTCGGCGATCGACGGGCTGAGCGTCGCCTCGGCGCGGATGCGACTCTCGAGCTCCGCCGAGAGCGGCCAGTACGCGCTGCAACCCGACGACGCCACGGCCAGCGCGCCGGCAAACACGAGCACGACGCCGCACCAGGCACCGGTGCAGTGTCTCGGCTCCGCTCCCGTCCCCGCTCCCGTTCCCGTTCCCGTGCCCGTTCCCGTGCCCGTACTCGTCCTGGAACTCGAGAAACCCTCTGCCATGTCCTTGAACCCTGGTTCCTTGAGGGAAACGCCATGCATTCCGGAAGCACCGGAGATGCCGAATCGCCCCCGCGGTCACGCGGGTGCGATCAGGACGTGTGGCAGGCGGGTGGTGCGCGGGCGGGCGGAGGGGAGTGCGTCTCGCGGACGCGCGCGACGCGGGGCGCGGTCGTCAGACGGACGACACGCGTGCCGGAAAGGACGAGCGGCGTCTCCGACGGCGTTGTCGCCGCGGGCGCCTCGGCATCGTGCGTGACCGGCGGTGTCGTGGACCGGCACGAGCAGACGCGAACCGGCGAGTCGGCCGCGCGACCGGCCGGCGTCGGGGAGCGCGTGAGGTGCTGCAATCCCGTGGTCGCGGACGCCGTGCCGCAGCAGCCCCGATCGCGCGAGGCTTCCGGCGCGGCGTCGTGCGGACAGGCGCACGACGACGCCGTCGCACAGCAGGGGGCGCCCGTCGCGCCGATGACCAGCGCCGCGATCGCCGCCCAGGAGGCGATCGATCCGGCGAGCCGGCCGGCGCCGAGGTGGATAGTTCGGATCGTTATTGGCGGCATGTCGTCCCGGGGGAAGCGCTTGTTTTGAGAACTCCCCAGATAATCGTTGCTCCCGGAGAGGCCGCTGTCAAGTCCCCGCGGCGCCCGTTCGCTCGTGGCCGTACCCGTCTCCAGCTGGTAGAGTATCGGCACGGAAAGCGGGTCGGCGGAGGGGGAGGCCAGAGAGAGACCAGATCGTGAAAACGGCACAAAAAGCAGCGTGCGCTCGACTGTTCGCCTGCCTCCTGGTGGCGTCGTTCGCCCGGGCCTGCACGCCCGCGAGCTCGCAGCCTCAGGAGGAGATGAGCGGCGGTCAGCCGGCGAGCGGACCGCTGCAGGCTGTCGAAAGGACCGCAAAAGTGAACCAGCCGGAGAAGCAGACCGACTCGAGCGCCGCCACGGAGCGGCTCGAGCTCACCGAGGCCGAGTGGAAGAAGCGCCTGACGCCGGAGCAGTTCAGGATCCTCCGGAAGAAGGGCACCGAGCGCGCCTTCACGGGAAAGCTCTGGGACAACAAGAAGGGGGGCACCTACGCGTGCGCGGGGTGCGGCAACCCGCTCTTCAGCTCCGAGACGAAGTTCGAATCGGGCACGGGCTGGCCGAGCTTCTGGAAGCCGGTCGGCGAGGACAGGGTGGCCACCGAGGAGGACCGCAGCCTCTTCATGGTGCGGACCGAGGTCCTCTGCGCCCGCTGCGACGGACATCTCGGCCATGTCTTCGAGGACGGGCCGGCGCCGACCAACCTGCGGTACTGCATCAACTCGGCGGCCCTCGAGTTCGAGCCCAGCGAGTGATGTCCATCTTGTGCGGTGTGGCCGGGAGCTGACCAGGGTGCTCTTCTCTCGAAGTCGAGTCAATACGGGTTTCGCCGTCCTCGTGTGTGTGCTCGCCGGCTCCGCCGTGTTCACACCACGTGTTGGCGCGCAGGTCGTCATCAACGAGGTGGTGGGGTCCAACGGCGACAGCCTGCGCGACGCCGACGGCGACGCGCCGGACTGGCTCGAGCTCTTCAACGCGGGCGCGTCGGGCCTCAACCTCGAGAACTACGGTCTCTCCGACGGACCGGTGCTCCACAAGTGGGTCTTCCCGCGCGTCATCATCCCGGCGGGCGGCCACCTGGTGATCTTCGCCTCCGGCAAGGACCGTCGCGACACCGCCGCCCACTGGGAGACGGTCATCGACCACGGGGACGTCTGGAGCTACATCGTGCCGACGTCCGAGCCGGCGTCCTCGTGGAGACTGCCGGGGTTCAACGACGCGAGCTGGTCGCGCGGGCGCACGGGCATCGGCTACGGCGACGGTGACGATCGGACCAACGTCCCGTCCGGCACCATCTCCGTCTACGCCCGGAAGACGTTCCAGCTCGACGATCCCGGGGCGGTCACGCACGCGTTTCTGGATATCGATTTCGACGACGGTTTCGTCGCCTTCCTCAACGGCCGGGAGATCGCTCGCGAGAACCTCGTCGACCGGGGGCGCCCGCCGGCTTTCAACGAGACAGCGGACGGTTTCACCGAGCCACGCATGACCTCGGGCCGCAGTCCGCTCAACTATCCTCTCGTCGATCCTGCGTCGCTCCTCAGGCGCGGCGAGAACGTGCTGGCGATCCAGGTGCACAACAGCAGCTCGGGCTCGTCCGACCTGTCGCTGATCCCGTTTTTCACTCTCGGACTCGAGGACGCTCCGGCGGGAGCTCGCGGCGTGGCGGGCGTGCTGCGCCCGAACCTCCCCGCCATGCACACCAACTTCAAGATCGACGCCGACGGCGAGGTGCTCGTACTCTCGACACCCGACGAGATGGTCGTCGACTCCGTCAGGACGGGCTACCTGCCGACCGACATCTCGCTCGGCCGCTTTCCCGATGGCGCGAGCGCGCTCTCGTACCATCCCGATCCGACCCCGGGCGCGCCGAACGCCTCGGCCGGGTTCGCGTCGATCGGCGCCCGGACGGAGTTCTCGGCGGTGGGAGGGTTCCACGACGCGCCGTTCGACCTGACGCTCTCGAAGGAGGACCCCGTCGGTTCCATCCATTACACGCTCGATGGCTCCGTGCCGACGGAGGCCTCGCCGGTGTATCGGTCCTCGATCAGGATCGCCTCGACGACGGTCGTGCGCGCCCGCGTGCTGGGCGCCGGCGCGATCCCGGGGCCGGCGGCCACTCACACGTACTTCGTCAGGCAGACGTTCCGGCTTCCGGTGGTCTCGATCTCCACCGATCCGGCGAACTTCTTCGACAACGACACCGGCATCTACGTCCTCGGGGATCAGTACAACCGCGACTTCCCGCATTTCGGCGCCAACTTCTGGGAGGACTGGGAACGGCCCGTCCACCTCGAGCTCTACGAGACCGACGGCAGGCTCGGTTTCAGCGCCGATCTCGGCGCCAAGATCTTCGGCGGCTGGAGTCGGGGGCACCCGCAGCGCTCGATGAGCTTCTTCGCCCGCAAGCAGTACGGGACCGGCAGGGTCCGCTATCGCATCTTCCCCCAGAAGAAGATCGACAGCTTCGAGGCGTTCGTGCTGCGCAACTCCGGAAACGACTGGAACAGGACCCACTTTCGCGACGCGATGATGACGTCGCTTCTCGACGACCTCGAGGTCGACCGGCAGGCGTACCGGCCCGCCGTCGTCTTCATCAACGGCGACTACTGGGGCATCCTGAATCTGCGGGAGAAGGTCAACGAGCACTTCATCGACTCGAACCACAAGGGCGTCGACTCCGACAACATCGATCTGCTCGAGCGCAACGCGACGACGCTTCACGGCGACGCCGATCACTACCAGTCCCTGATCGGCCTGCTGAACAGCCGCGACGTCCGCGATCCGGCGGTCTACACGCAGGTCGCGTCGATGATGGACATCCCGAACTTCATCGACTACCAGGCGTCGCAGATCTACTTCGACAACACCGACTGGCCCGGGAACAACATCAAGTTCTGGCGGCCGCGGACGGCGGACGGGCGCTGGCGCTGGATCATGTTCGACACCGATTTCGGCTTCGGCATCTGGAACGTCAACAACCACGCCAACAACACCCTCGCCTTCGCCCTCGAGCCGAACGGACCGAACTGGCCGAACCCGCCCTGGTCGACGCTGATGCTCAGACGGCTCGTGACCTCGGAGGAGTTCGTGGCGGAGTTCGTCAACCGTTTCGCCACCCACCTGAACACCATCTTCACGACGTCGAAGGTCGTCGCGCGCATCAACGAGATGGAGGCGGCGCTGGCTCCCGAGATGGGCCGACACCACGCGCGGTGGGGCGGCAACATCTCGAACTGGAGGTCGCAGGTCAACAACATGCGAGTCTTCGCGAGTCGGCGCGCCGCGGCGGTGAGGAGCCACCTCGCGTCGCGCTTCCGACTCGGCGCCCTCGCCTCGCTGCGGCTCGACGTCTCGCCGCCGCGAACCGGCTTCATCGAGATCCACGACCTGCCGATCTGGGACTTCCCCTGGGCCGGCGCGTACTTCCGCGGGCTGCCGATCCGCATCGCGGCGCGCCCCGTCCCCGGCTTCCGCTTCGTCGGCTGGGAGGGCGTGACGCCGGACGACGTCGCCGAGGCAAGCGTCGAGCTCACCGGCGCGAACACCCGGGTCAGCGCGTTCTTCGAGATCGACTGCTCGGCGACCGGGCCCGTCGTCATCAACGAGATCAACTACAACGCGCCCGACGGGAGCGATCCCGGCGACTGGGTGGAGCTCCACAACCAGAGCCTCGAGGAGGTCGACATCTCCGGATGGACGCTGCGCGACGAGTCAGACGAGCGCGGCTTCACGATCCCGGACGGCACGCGAATGGCCGCGCGCTCGTACCTCGTCCTCTGCTCGGACCTCGCCGCATTCACCGCGCTCTTTCCCGGCGTGCGCGACGCCATCGGCGACCTCGGCTTCTCGCTCGAGGGCGGCGGCGAGTCGGTGCGGCTCTTCGATGCGACCGGCGACCTGGCCGATTCGCTCGTTTTCGATGACGAGTCGCCGTGGCCCGAGGACGCCGACGGGCGCGGCGCGACCATCGCCCTGCGGAACCCGGTCCTCGACAACACCCACCCGCCGCACTGGGCGGCATCGCCGGCGGGCGGCACGCCGGGGGCATCGAACGACATCTTCGAGGAGGTCGAGTGGAGCTGCGTCGGCGGCGGCGTGCGCTTCGTGCGCGGCGACTGCAACGACGACGGCACCATCGACATCTCGGACGCCCGCTGCATCCTGAGCTGGCTCTTCGGTGGCCGCCCGCTGACCTGCCTCGCGGCGGCCGACCCGAACGGCGACGCCGTCATCGACATCTCCGACGCCATCGGACTCCTGACCTTCCTCTTCATCGACGGCCCACCCCCGCGCGAGCCATCCCCGCGATGCGGCCCGCGGGCGCTCGAGGACCTCGAGTGCGAGGAGTCTTCCTGTCGCTGACTTTCCGTCCCCGTCCCCGTTCCCGTTCCCGTGCCCGTTCCCGTTCCCGTGCCCGAAA
>JBFFXF010000330.1:0-7451 GCA_041569895.1 Planctomycetota bacterium
CGCCGCGGTCGTCATGGACCAGCTGCAGCACGCCCGCGAGCGCTGACGTCCGCGGGCGGCAACGGCCGCGTCCCGGCGCGCAGTCGCGCGCGCGCGAGCTCCAGCGCGTCCTCCGGGTGAGCGCGCACCCACTCGAAGACCGCCGGGTCGTAGACCACGACCGCTCCGGTCACCTCGAAGCCTCCGAAACGGTTCGAGAGCTCTCCGCCGCCCGGCACGGGGAGCGGATCGAGCGGCGCCCGCGCGAAGAAAGCCGCCGCGAGCAGGCCCTCGTCGCTCGACCGCACGGCGAGGGTGTACGCGACGTTGAGCTCGTTGGCGCGCCGCGCGATCTCCCACATCGAGGTCGCGATGTCCGCCGCGTCGCTCGAGACGCGGAGGGTGTGCGCGCCGGGCCAGTCGTCGATCGTGCGGTCGCCGACACAGACCGTCTCGAGGACGTCACCGGCGTCGGGAAAGAGCTGGAAGTGCCAGTGGTTGACCGACGAGCCGGAATGCGAGAAGTCGATGCCCGCGTTCGAGTTGAAGAAGAAGCGGTAGGGCGGGCCGAGCGAGCGGGCGAGGAGCGCCATGTCCTCGATCTCATCCGCGTCGAGGAGGCATTGCGGCAGCCGCTGCGCCGGGGCATCGAGGCTGCGCACCGCCAGGAAGTGGAGCGGCTTGACGGGAAACTTGTTGGTGATCAGGTGGTAGACGCGCCCCTGGCGCCGGAAGCGCGCCACCTCGCGGAGATCGAGCACGCGCGGGTCGTCGAAGGGGCAGGCCGTGTGCGGCTTGACGACGCCGTGCTCTCCGGGCGCGCCGCCGCCGGCTCCGGGGCGTCGAAGCCGGTTCGGCAGGAAGACGAAGCGAATGCGGCCGACACGGATCTCATCGGGCGGCGCCGGGTCGTAGCCGAAACCGCCACGCGACAGGACGCGGTCCCAGCCGTCCCGCAGCGTTTCGCTGATCACGGAGTCGTGACGGCCGTCGATCTCGCGTGCGTCCATCGGCGCTCCAGCGGCCGCGTGTCCGATTACTTCTTCTTCCGTCGCTTGCGGCGGGCGAGCCGCTTCTTGCGGCCCATCTTGCGGCGGCCGCGATGCTTCTTTCGCATGGGGGCTCCCTGGTGTCGCTCCGAAATGAAGTCTTGAAAAGACGGTGAGTATATCAAGAATCCCGTCGAGGGAAAGCACACTGTTCTCCGGAATCACCATGAGCGCCTCGATCACGGCCATCCAGGGCTTCCAGATCGGCCACTTCACCGAGCGGCGCGCGGCGACCGGATGCACCGTCGTCGTCGCTCGTGGCGGGGCCACGGCGGGCGTCGATGTCCGCGGCGCGGCGCCGGCGACGCGCGAGACCGACCTGCTCGCGCCGTGGGCGACGGTGCGTGACGTCCACGCCGTCCTGCTCACCGGCGGGAGCGCGTTCGGGCTCGCGGCGGCGAGCGGCGTCGTCGATCTGCTCGAGGAGGAGGGGATCGGATTCGCGTTCGGCGGCGTCGTCGTGCCGATCGTGCCCGCGGCGGCGATCTTCGATCTCGCGGTCGGAGATGCCTCGGTGCGACCGGGTCCGGAGGCGGGGCGCGCCGCGACGCGGTCCGCGCTCGACGCGGTCGCTGGCGCGCCGCTCGAGGAGGGGAGCGTCGGCGCCGGCACGGGAGCGACGGTGGCGAAGGCGCTCGGACGCGACTCCGCCCTGCGCGGAGGCGTCGGGTGCGCGGCGCACGCATTTCCGGACGGCGCCATGATGGGTGGGATCGCCGTGGTCAACGCTCTCGGCGACATCACCGATCCCGCCGACGGCACGACGGTCGCGGCGCCTCGCGATGGCCGCTCGACCGCCGAGGCGTTCCTCGACGGCGGACGCGGCACCATCCTGCGCCAGGGCGAGTCGACGACGCTCGCGATCGTGCTCACCGACGTCGAGCTCGACAAGAGCGCGTGCACGGTCGTGGCGCGCATGGCGCACGATGGGCTGGCGAGGGCCATCTCGCCGTGTCACACGCCGCTCGACGGCGACGTTGTCTTCGCGCTGTCGAGCCGGGCGAGGCGCTCGGAGGTGCCGCTCGCCGTGCTCGGCCACGTCGGCGCGGAGCTCGTGGCGAGGGCGATCGTGCGCGGCGTGCGGCGCGCGAATCGCAATGCGAGTTGACGCGGGATCGCCGGCGATCGGTCAGCGGGAGCTCGCGCCGGCGGCGCGCAGCGTCTCGAGCGCCGTGCGCGCGACGGTCTCCGAGTCCGGCTCGTAGACGAACGGCTCGCACGACACCCAGTTGAGGAAGTGCACCTCGCGCAGCTTCGTGATCACCGGGCGGAAGTCGAAGTCGCCCATGCCGGGACCGAGTCCGCTCGGCTCGTTGGCGTGGAAGTGACCGGCGCCCTGGCCGTACTTCGCCAGCGTGCCGATGACGCCGTCCTTCATGCCGCTCATCGCCTTGGTGTCGAGGATGTACCCGATCTGCGGGTGATCGACCATGCGCGCGAGCTCCAGCGCCTGCTCGACGCTGTCCATGAAGTCGGTCATCTCGGGGTGAAGCGGCTCGAGCAGGAACTTGACGTTGCGCTCGACACACGCTTCCGCGACGCCGTGGACCCCCTCGGCGGCTCGCGCCATCGCATCGCCGAGCGTGTCGCCCGACACGAGGTTGCGCTGCGCGGGCGAGCCGAGGATCATCACCTTGCCGCCGAGATCGGCGCAGAAGTGCACCAGCGACCTGGTGTATTCCCAGCTTCGCCTGCGAACGGTATCATCCGGCGTCGTGATGTGCAGCCCCTTCGGCGAGACGAGGAGCCAGTGGAGGCCGACGATCTCGATCCCCGAGTCGGCCGCGATCGTGCGGATCTCGCGGCGTCGTTCCTGCGAGACGTCGTCGACGGACTCGGCGACGTTGAACGGGGCGATCTCGATGCCGTCGAAGCCGATCTCGGCGACCGTGCGGATGGTCTCCTCGATCGGCGTCTTGAATACTTCACTGCAGAGCGCGAGTTTCATTGCTGATCGGAGTGTCTTGAAATGATCAGGCGAGTGCAAGTCAAAACTCGCGCGCGCGACGACTGGGTCGACATCACGTCGACGGTTCGAGACGTCGTTCGCGGGAGCGATCTCGCGGAGGGCGTCGTCACGGTCTTCGTGCCGCACACCACCGCCGGCATCACCATCCAGGAGAACGCCGACCCGCCCCTCAAGGACGACATCACGAACGCGCTCGACCGCATCTTTCCGTGGCGAGGGTCCTACGGCCACTGCGAGGACAACGCTGCGAGCCACATGAAGACGTGCCTGATGGGGAGCTCGGCGCAGGTGGTCTTCGAGGGGCGGGAGCTGATCCTCGGCACCTGGCAGAACATCTTTCTGTGCGAGTTCGACGGACCGAGGACGCGCCAGGTGGTCATCAGGGTGTCGCCATGAGGAGGGCAGCTTGCGGACGTTGACGGCGTTCACCCTGCCGGCGCTCACCCTGCCGGCGCTCACCCTGACCGCGATGCTCTGCGGCGTCGCGGCGACGATCGACGCGGCGGAGGGGCGACCGGCGCGGCCCGACGTGGTGATCTTCATCGGCGACGACCACTCGATCACCGACCTCGGCTGCTACGGCAGCCCGGACGTGCGCACGCCGCGCCTCGACGGGCTCGCGGCCGAGGGGCTCCGCTTCACGCATGCGTTCACGCCGACGGCGATGTGCTCGCCGTCGCGGTCGGCGCTCTATACCGGTCTCTTCCCGTTCCGCAACGGCTGCTACATGAACCACGGATCGGTGAAGCCGGGCACGCGATCGCTGCCGCATCACCTCGCGCGGCTCGGCTACCGCGTCGCGCTCGCGGGCAAGGTGCACGTCAAGCCGCGCGAGAGCTTCCCGTTCGAGTACCTCCGCTGGGGACGGAAAAAGGGGCGTGTCGAAACGGGGGCCGTGGACGCGTTCCTCGCGGAGCGCAAGCGGCCGTTCTGCCTGGTGATCGGGTCGCACGACCCGCACACGCCGCACGCCAGCGGCGGCTTCTCTCCGGACGAGGTCACGGTGCGGCCGTACCTCGTGGACACGCCCGAGACGCGCGCGTACCTCGCCGACTACCTGACCGACGTCGAGCGGGTCGACGAGGAGGTCGGCGTCGCGCTCGATCTCATCGAGCGACACGGGTTCGACAAGAGGACGCTCTTCATCTACGTCGGCGACCACGGTAACGGCATCTTCGCCAAGTGGACCTGCTACGACATGGGGATCCGCGTTCCCTTCATCGTGCGCTGGCCGGGCGTCGTCGAGAGCGGCAGGGTGAGCGACGCGATGGTGAGCCTGGTCGACGTGCTGCCGACGCTCGTCGAGGCCGCCGGCGCCGAGCCGATCGAGGGGCTCGACGGCCGGAGCTTCCTCGGCGTGCTGCAGGGCAAGGCCGAGTCGCACCGCGACCATGTCTTCGCCGCTCACACGACGCGCGGCATCATCAGCGGCTCTGACTTCCCGATCCGCGCCGTACGGACGCGTCACCTGAAGTACATCCGGAACCTCGCTCCGGACGGGGTGTTCACGAACGTGATCACCCACGGCCGCGATCGGCCGGCCGCAAACAAGGAATCGAAAGTGGGCGAACCGGCGCCGAGGTGGCTGTCGTGGGTCCGGCGGGCGGAGGAGGATCCCCTCGCCGCGGCGCGCGTCGAGTCCTACCGCCGCCGCCCGCCCGAGGAGCTCTACGACCTGCGCACCGACCCGTTCGAGCTCCGCAACCTGATCGGCGACCCGCGCCACGAGGCGGAGGTCAAGCGCCTCCGCAAGCTCCTCGACGAGTGGATGGAGGCGCAGGGCGACCGCGGCCTGGAATCGGAGCGCGCGGTGTCGCGGCGCAGGCAGCAATCAAAACGGCGATCCCGCCCCCGTCCCCGTCCCCGTCCCCGTTCCCGTTCCCGTTCCCGTCCCCGTGCCCGAGCCAAACACAGAGACACAGAGTAAGAACGAATGACCCTCACTCCACACCCGTCAGCGCGCCTGACCGTCGTCACGGTCCTCGCTGTTGTTGTTGCCGCGATGATCAGCCCGCTCGCCCGCTGCGGTGAGTGGACCCGCTTTCGGGGGCCGAACGGCAGCGGGCTCAGCGACGATACCTCGGTGCCGACCTCGTGGACCGAGGACGGGTACAAGTGGAAGATCGCCATCCCGGGTCGCGGACACGCGCATCCGGTGTTCTGGGAGAATCGCGCGTTCCAGCCGACGGCGACCGAGGAGGGCAAGAAACGGGTGCTCCTCTGCCTCGAGGCCGACTCCGGGCGGACGCTCTGGTCGAAGACCTTCGACATGCCGACGCACCGCAAGCACCGCCTCAACAGCTACGCGTCGAGCACGCCGGCGGTCGAGGCGAATCGCGTCTACGTCTCCTTCGGAACACCCGAGCAGTACGTGGTCACCGCCCTCGATCACGCGGGCGAGATCATCTGGTCGCGCGACTTCGGTCCCTTCTCGGCGAATCACGGGCACGCCAGCTCGCCGATCATCGTCGAGGACATGCTGATCGTGCAGAACGACAACGACGAGAAGAGCTTCGTCGTCGCCGTGGACAAGAAGACCGGCGACACGCGCTGGAAGACCGATCGACGCAGCGCCAAGGCCTCCTACAGCACGCCGTGCGTTCGGTGGAAGGAGGGCGGCGCGCCGGAGATCGTCGTCAACAGCCAGGCGCACGGCATCGCGGTGCTCGACGCCCGCACGGGCGATCCCCGTTGGGAGGCGCCGGTCTTCGCTTTGCGCACGTGCTCGTCGCCGGTGATCTCCGAGGGCGGCCTCGTCTTCGGCACCTGCGGCTCGGGCGGCGGGGGCAACACGCTCGCGGCGATGCGGTTCGGCGGCTCGGGGGACGTCTCGGCGACGCACCTCGCCTTCAAGCTCGAGCACTCGATCCCGTACGTGCCGACGCCGGTCGTCAAGGGCGATCGCATCTACCTGTGGAACAACCGCGGCATCGTCAGCTGCTATCGCGCCTCGCGGGGGGGCGAGCCGATCTGGCGCCGTCGCGTCGATGGAACGTACTTCAGCTCGCCGATCTGCGTCGGCGACCGTCTCTACAACGCGTCGGTCGAGGGCGAGGTGGTCGTCGTCGCGGCGGCTGACGAGTTCCGGGAGCTCGCCCGCAACCCGATCGGCGATGGCACGCACACGACGCCGGCGGTCCATGATGGCCGCCTCTACGTGCGGACCTTCTCGCACCTGATCTGCATCGGGAAGTGACCGGCGCGCGACGCCGGACCGCCGCGCCGGTCACGCGGGCGGCAGGCAGAGCTTGCCGAGGACCGGCGCGACGCGACACCCGGTCGTCCCCGGAAAGGACGCCGGGAGACCCCAGACGTACGCCGCGGCCAGCACCGCGAAGGCCGCCGCCTCGCGGGCGAGCACGGGCCAGCCGAGACGATCGCTGGTCACGACGGGCAACGGGTCGAGTCGTTCCCCGAGCCGTCGCATCAGCGTCCGGTTGAGCGCCCCGCCGCCCGCGACGACGACGTCAGCGGGGCGCACGGGGAGTGACTCGATCGCGCGCGCGACGCTCTCGACGGTGAGCTCGGTGAGCGTCGCCAGCAGATCCTCCGGGCGCGGCTTCCCGCGCACGGTTGCGCGGACCCACGCGTCGTCGAACACCTCCCGTCCGGTCGACTTCGGCGCCGGTCTCCGGAAGTAGGGGTGAGCGAGCAGGCGGCCGAGCAGTCCGCGGTCGACCGATCCACGCGCGGCGAGCGCTCCGCCGCGATCCATGCGTCGCCGCCCGTCCGTGCGCCTCGCCGCGGCATCGATCAGCGCCACGCCCGGACCGGTGTCGAACGCGAGCGCCGGCCGTCCCCTTGCGTCGAGCAAAGTGACGTTGGCGATGCCGCCGATGTTCAGGCAGATGCGAGGCCGCCGGCGCGTTGCCGCGTCGGATCCGAAGAGCACCGCGTCCCCGAACGGCACGAGCGGCGCACCCTCCCCGCCGGCCGCGATGTCGGCGGGGCGGAAGTCGGCGACCACCGCGCACCGCAGCGCCGCGGCGACCTCCGCCGCTTCGCCGATCTGCCACGAGACGGGCGGGCCGTCGCGCGCGGCGCGCGACCGGTGGAAGAGCGTGTGACCGTGACAGCCGACGACGTCGATGCGCGGTGACGACTCCCGCTCGAGGTGCCGGGCGAGCGCACGTCCGAACGCCCGGCCGAGCCTGGCGTGCAGCGTGGCGAGGCGAGCGACCGACAGCGTCGGCGCGGCGAGCAGCTCATCACGCAGCGCGGCGGGGTACGCCCGGTCCCGCAGCGAGTGAAAGCGAGCCGTCAGGCGATCGCCGGACCGTGCCCGCTCGACGCGCACGAGCGCGGTCGTGATGCCGTTGCAGGACGTGCCGGACATCACGCCGCCCACGAGAAGCCGCCGCCGACCAGCGAGATTGGTCATCCTCGTCGTCCCCGTCCCCGTTCCCGTTCCCGTTCCCGTTCCCGTGCCCGTGCCCGTTCCCGTTCCCGTGCCC
>JBFFXF010000331.1:0-7423 GCA_041569895.1 Planctomycetota bacterium
CGGGCACGGGAACGGGAACGGGAACGGGGACGGGAACGGGTACGGGTACGGGTACGGGTACGTTTTTGCAACGATGGCGTCGGAGTCGGTATCGGAGCTCGAGGACGAGGACGAGGACGAGGACGATGGGCCCGCGCATCCCTTCCCGCTCCCCCCACCATCGCGTACAATGCGCGTCGGTGGGGGGCGATCGCTCGCCCGGGCATGTTGCGTCCGGTGCTCCAGGGAGAGTCATCATGTCTCATCGCGGCTCGCGTGTGGCGCTGATTCTGTTGATCGTTGCCTGCGTCCCCGGGGCGGCGGGCGCGGTGGTGGTCACCGAGATCCACTACAATCCGGTGGAGGGGCCCGCGCTCGAGTTCGTCGAGTTGCACAACCCGGGGGCGGTCGCCGCGCCGGTCGGCGGGTGGTCGTTCGTCGCGGGCATCCGCTACACGTTTCCCGAGGGCGCCGTCATCGAGCCCGGCGGCCATCTCATCGTCTGCAGGGACCGTGACGCGTTCCTGGCGCGGTTCGATGTGTCGCCCGATCGCGTGCTGGGCAACTTCGGCGGCGCGCTCGACAACGGTGGCGAGCGGATCGTCCTCGAGGACAGGCCGGGCGAGCGCGTCGAGGACTTTCGTTACGACGACGATGCGCCGTGGGACGCGGGAGCGGACGGTGAGGGCGAGTCGCTGCAGCGCGTCTGCGTCACGTTCTCGGCCTCGCACGCCGGGAACTGGCGCGGCGGCGTGCCGGGCCCGCTGGCGCCGGGCGCCGTGGAGCGCTGCCCGCCGCCCGACTTGCCGCCGCCGCCGGTCGCCATCAACGAGATCTACTACCATCCGCTCGGCGACCGGGACGAGGACGAGGAGCTCGTCGAGCTGCGGAATAACACCGGCGCTGCGATCAACCTCCGGGGCTACTCGTTCTCCGATGGCATCCGGTTCACGTTCGAGGAGGATCACGTCCTCGAGCCGGGCGGATTCGTGGTTGTCTGTCGCAATGCCGAGCACGTCCGCCAGAGCTTCGCCATCGACAACGCCGTCGGCGACTTTGAGGGGCAGCTCTCGAATGACGGCGAGCGGCTGACGCTGGTCGATGCGTCCTCGGCCTTCGTCGACTCGGTTCGCTACGGCGACGACGGTGACTGGCCGGTGGCCGCGGACGGGCTCGGGCACAGTCTCGAGAAGATCGTCCCGACGGCGATCGGCGACGATCCCGCGAGCTGGACCGCGGCGACCCACAGGACAACCGACGGCTGGTCCACGTTCTCCGTGACCGGCACGGCGACCTCGAGCCGGTTCTTCATCTACCTCGGTGACGAGGGCGAGATCCTCGTCGACAACGTCGTGCTCGAGGAGGACGGAAACCCCGGCACCAACCTGGTGCCCAACGGCACGTTCGACGCCGGCCTCGAGCCGTGGGAGGGTCGCGGCAACCACGCGGACACGACGTACGAGCCCGACGGCGGTCCGGACGGCAGCGGCGCGATGCGGATCGTCTCGAATGGACGCGGCAGCGGCTCATCGAACGGCGTGCGCATCAACCTCGATCCGGAGCCGCTCCGCGACGGCACCGTCTATCGCCTGTCCTTCGACATGCTGCACGTCACCGGCACGCGGACGATCACGGCGCGCCTCTCCGGGTCGACTTCGACACGCGGCCTCTACCTCGGTCTCGGCACCGGCCCGGCGCTCAGCCCCGGAGCCGAGAACGCGGTCAAGGCCGATCGACGGCCGCCCTTCATATCGGAGATCTCGCGCTCCCCGCGCGAGCCGGGCCCCGATGACGTCACGTGGATCACGGCGCGCGTACGCGGCGACTCCTCGGTCGTCGGCGTCGAGCTGACCTACAGCGTCGACACCACCGAGCCAGCCGGCACGGTCGAGATGCTCGATGACGGCGCGCACATGGACGGCGCCGCGGGTGACGGCGTCTTCGGCGCGTCGCTGCCCGCGCAGGAGCACAACTCCATCGTGCTCTTCCGTATCGCGGCGCGCGACGAGGCCGGCTCGAGCTCGATCAGCCCGCACTCCGAGGATCCGACCGGATATCACGGCTACTACGTCGACGGATTGCAGCCGGAGTCGCCGCTCCCCGTGTACCACGTGTTGCTCAACCACAAGTCCGGCACCCCGCCCAGGGCTCTGACGAGGTCCGGCGCGCTCAACTGCAACAGCTACCGCACGGCGTCCTTCGCGTTCCGCGGTGACCTCTGGTTCAATGTCGGCCTGCGCCGACGCGGCCAGTCGGTCTGCTCCGCGCAGAAGCCGTTCATGAAGCTGCGGTTCCAGCGCGGCCGTGACTTCGAGGGGCAGCACAAGATCAACCTCCAGAGCCTCTGGACGGACAAGTCGCTGATCCGCGAGCGGCTCGCGTGGGACGTGTTCCACGACGTCGGCTCGCCGTACTGCCGCGATCACTTCATCCGGCTCCACATCAACGGCGAGTACTTCGGGCTCTACGCCGATCTCGAGCACCCCGACTCGCGCTTCCTCGATCGCAACCGTCTCAACGGCAACGGCAACCTGTACAAGGCCGTCGCCTCGCGAGAGGAACGCACGGGCTCGACGGGCAGCATCACCTCGTCCTACGAGAAGAAGACGAACGAGAACGGCGACTTCTCCGACCTCGCCGAGTTTCTCGATACCCTGCACTCGACGCCGCGCAACAGGCTCGTCGAGTTCTTCGCGGAACGCGTCGACGAGGACCGCATGATCGATTATCAGCTCGCGCAGATCCTCACGAACAACCGCGATTACCCGCACAAGAACCACTACCTGTATCACGACCTCGAGACCGGCAAGTGGATGCCGATCACGTGGGACATGGATCTCACCTTCGGCAAGCGGTGGAGCCGCGACTTCGGCGGGGTCTACCATGATTTGATGGACACGCCCGGCATCACGCCGTGGTACACGACGAGCGTCGACGGCGGCGGCACGGGGAATCACCTGCTCGACAAGTTCTTCTCCCAGTCCGGAACGCGATATCAGCGTGCCTATCTGGTGAGGCTGTGGGATGCGATCGTCGAGAAGTACACGCCGGAGTTCTTCGAGGGAGAGATCGAGACGTTTCGCGATCTCCTGATGGAGGAGCAGCAGATCGACATCGACGCGTGGGGGCGGACGCCGGCGACCGCGAACGACCCCACCGCGCCCGCCGAGTTCCTGCCGAACCTCGATCGCGTCCGCGATCACATCCGTGCGCGGCGGAGCTTCCTGACGTCGTACATCCGGTCGCGGGCACGAACGATCCCCGACCACGATCGCCTGAAGATCACCGAGGTGTTCTACAACCCCGTCGGCGGCGGGGACGAGCACGAGTTCATCGAGCTGTGGAACTCGAGTGGCCGCGCCGTCGACCTCGGCGGGTGGAGCATCGAGGGGGTCGGTTACATCTTCCCGGAGGGATCGACAGTCGAGGAGAACGAGGTCTTCGTCGTGGCGCGTGACGTCGACGCGTTTCGCGCCCGCTACGGCGACGGCGTCCGCGTCTTCGGGCCGTACGACGGGCGGCTCGACAACGACGGAGAGACGCTGCGCGTCAAGGACGCCGGTCCCGGCTATCCGGCGACGATCGACTTCCTCCGTTACGACAGCGGCGTCGACCTGAGCGGCGAGCAGTGGCCGGAGCGCGCCGACGGTCTCGGGCACTCGATCGAGCTCACCGACGTCCACGCGGCGCGCGACAACGACCTCGGGCGTTACTGGAAGGCATCCGACCAGCCCGGCGGCACTCCGGGCCTGGTCGCCGGCGTCAACTCGAGCACCGAGGTGCTCTTTCGCCGCGGTGACGTCAACGCCGACGGGGAGATCAACTTGACCGACGCGATTCGCATCCTGAACTACCTCTTCATGGGAGGCGACGCGCCCGGCTGCCTCGAGTCGGCCGACGCCAACGCCGACACGGAGGTCAGGCTCTCCGACGCGGTCTTCCTGCTCAACGCCCTCTTCGTCGACGGCAGTCCGCCGCTTCCGTCGCCGGCGCACGGTGAGTGCGCCCCGTCGACCGACGGATTCTGCGAGCGATCGAATTGCGTCGACGGGTAGATCGCAGCGACCGTTAGAGCTCGACCGATGCCCGTAATAAACAAAACTCGCCGGACGACGCCAAGACGGTCACGGTCACGGCACACGGTCACGGCACACGGTCCACGGCACACGGTCCACGGCACACGGTCCACCGGTCACGGTCCAGGCCGGGGTTGGGCCCGTGCTCGTGCTCCGTATCCGTGTTCCGTCTCCGTTGTCGTTACCGTCGCCGTCGCAGGACTTAGCTCGATTTGTTAGTCACGATGTGGCCCTTTCGGCCCGACAGACTGACCGACGTCTTCTCCGAGGAGGAGATCCGCGCCCTGCTTCTCCTCGGCGAGGAGGTCGGATCCGCGGTGACGTTCGTCGAGGCGCTCCCCGACGGCGGGTTCCGCAGCCTCGACCCGCACCCCCGGCGCGACGAGCGCCGGCCCGATCCGTTTTGCTCGTTCTTCCGTCACGGCCTCGTCGGGGCCGAGCCGGCCTTCGCGGGCGCGGATGCGGCGTGCGCCGAGTGCGAGCAGAGCCTCGCGCGCCTCTTGCTGCGCCCGCCGGACGGTTACCGCGGCGACCCCTCGTGGCGTCGCTGCCACATGGGCCTGGTGGACTTCCAGTCGCCGGTCGAGGTCGGCGGGCGCGTGATCGGCAGCGTCATCGCGGGGCGCGTCGTGCGCGAGGACGCCGCGCGCGAGCGCATTCGCAAGATCGTCGCCCGCATCGGCGCCCAGACGCGCGCGGAGCAGGGGGACGTCGCCATCCGGCCCGCCAGCGAGAAGGTCAGGCGGCGGCTGTCGCAGGAGATCGCGGACGTTCCCGAGGCGACCGACGACCTGCCCCGGCGTCTCGCCGACTTCGCCCGCCGTCTGGGAGACCTCGCCGCGCGCCAGTTCCGCGTCAAACAGCTCGTCGTCGAGGAGGACCTGCTCGCCGTGGTCGAGCGCTGGCCGCGCGAGGTGCCGCCGTCGACCGGCGATCTGCGCCGTCAGATGGCGGCGACGCTCGACCTGATTCGCGGGCGGCTCGGAATCGATTACCTGGCGTTCATGGCGCGGCGCCCGGGTGGCCTCGACGACGAGTCCGATGTCCGTCTTCCCCTGATCGCCGAGTCCGGCCTCGCGCAGGCCGTCGGCGCCAGGAAGATCGGTCTGATCCGCGACCGCATCCGTTTCGAACCGGACGGCGCGATGGAGATGGCGTCGCGCGGACGCGACACGGTCATCGCGGTGATCGGCGCCCTCGTCGAGGAAGTGCAAACTTCGAACGGTCTCAAGGACACTCTCGCGGGCGCGGCATTCTGCGCGCCGATCGAGCTCCGACCGGGGCGTGAAGTCGCGGTCTTCTTCGGGCGACCGGGGAGCACGGTGCCTCCCGTCGAGGAGGACCACGTCCTGCTGGTGCGACTGGCGGCGTCGCTCGCGCGGCGCTACTACGCGCTCGCCCTCGAGGTCGATCGCGGGCGAATCGCCGATCGCGCCCGGAAGCGGGACGAGCAGGCCGACAAGCTCCGGGGAACGCTCCAGGAGATCAAGGCGGCGGAGCGCGAGGCGCGCGAGACGAAGGGCTTCACGGATTTCGACGCGCCGAAGCTGGTCAGGTCGAGAGTGGAGCAGGCGGCCGAGGCGGCGTCGGCGCGCGGCGTCGAGATCGACTCGCGGTCGCTCCCGGATCGACTGCCGGTGCGGGCGCACCGCGCGATGATCGGAGAGGCGCTCGACCTGCTGCTGCGCTTTGGCATCGAGCGCAGCCTGCCGACGCGGCAGGGAGGATCGCCGTCGCCGGTCCGCGTGTTCCTCAAGAAGGGAACGAAGACCGTCACTTTCGGCGTCGAGGCGATCGGCGAGCTGCTCTCGAGCGACGAGCGCCGCCGCCTTCTCCGCCGACCGGCGCGCGCGAGACGGGGACGCCAGGACGGCGACGGCGCCGGGGAGCGCCCGCGGGGGAGCGACCCGGACGCGCCCGATCTCGACCTCGCCTTCCGCGTGGCCCGACGACATCGCGGCCGCTTCCGCCTCGAGAGCGAGCGACTCCATCGCTTCGATGACGACCCGAAGCGCTGGGTGGCCCGGCTCGAGCTCACGCTTGAGCTGCCGGCGACGGTGGTGCGGATGAAGGAGGGCGGGAAAGCGGGACGACAGGCTTGAGAGGTCGGTCTCTCATCTCTGATATCTGTCCTCTGTGCTCTGTATCTGTACTCTGGTCTCTGCTCTCTGATATCTGTCCTCTGGTCTCGGATCTCTGTCTCGGTCCCGGTCTCGACAACCAGACGTTCGAGGACGAGGACGAGGACGAGGACGAGCGCTCCGCGCGGGACCGGATCTGCGTAATCTGCGTAATCTGTGTTCCCGTCCCCGTCGAGAATGGGTCCCGATTCCGACTTCGACTCCGACTTCGATAACAACCCCCCAGGGCCTTCACCTCTCGCCTTGCACTGCCGATCTCATCGACGGAGGACGGGATCGCGTCGGGGATCGACGTCCGGTAACGCGTCGGTGCGCGAGTCCTTTCTCCGCGGCAGAGGGCAGCTCTCAACGAAGAGGATCGGTCATGGCGTCTCGAGCTTCACTGTTTCTGCTGGTTGCGCTCCTCGCGGTCTCATCCGGATGCAACATGACGGGCCAGTGGGCGGCCGATCTCTACATCGGCCCGAACTTCCCGTCCGAGGAAGACGTCGAGACCAACGTCGCGGGCTCCGTGGACTCAGACTTCGACGGCGAGTTCACCATCGGAGCACGGGGCGGGCGGTGGCTCAACTGGCTTCCCGAGGTCGACATCGGCGGCTTCCTCGACGTCTCCGGCGTCTTCCAGGAGGTCGATGACGTGGACTTCACGGCGGTGCCGATCACGCTGCTTCCGATGGCGCGGGTCAACCTGATGAAGGACGACGAGTTCCCCGGCGGCCGTCTGCAGCCGCACGTCGGTCTCGGACCGAGCCTGATCTGGAGCGAGGTCGACGGCAGCGGCCTCGACGACGACGCGTGGGACATCGGCTTCGATGCCCGCGCCGGCGTCTCGTACGGGATCATCGAAAACATCGTCGCGTTCCTGGAATACCGCGCGACGGTCTTCGAACCCGACTTCGAGGACTCGGGCCTCCGAATCGGCGTCGAGTCAGTGACGCATCACGTGCTCTTCGGAGCGGGCATCCGCTTCTGAGGACGCAAGTGCGTCACGGTCACGGTCACGGTCACGGCCCACGGACCACGGACCACGGACCACGGCCCACGGCCCACGGACCGTGACCGTCGACCGTCGACCGTGACCGTGACCGTCGACCGTGGACCGTGGACCGTGACCGTCGACCAAGTACACTCCTGAAACCTTGAGGATCTCGGTACAGGCGTACTAAATCAGGCCCACGAATACACCCGCCAGATCGTCGAGAGGCGTATCGACCGATGCGCAGACCA
>JBFFXF010000332.1:0-7417 GCA_041569895.1 Planctomycetota bacterium
CCCGTGCCCGTTCCCGTGCCCGTTCCCGTGCCCGAAAGCGCCGATTCCGACTCCGACACCGACTCCGATGACCGATTCCGACTCCGACACCCGATTCCGATTCCGATGACCGATTCCGACTCGGTCCTCGGACGCTGTTCTCTGATCTCCGATCTCTGATCTCTGATCTCTGTCTCTGTCTCTGTCTCTGTCGAGGACGAGGACGAGGACGAGGACGAGCGGGGGTGGTGATCCCCGATCGTGTCCTTTCTCACAACTCCGCCCCGACGTCATCCCACTCTCGCGCCTCGCCCGCGAGCCAGTTGAACGCCCGGTGCCGCGCCCGCGCGATGGTTCGCGCTCGGCGGAACTGCTCGGCGTCGAGGTCGCGGTAGGCCTTGCCGAAGGCGGGGAAGTCGGCGTCGATCGGCAGGGGGATCATGCCCTGGCTGTGGCCCCAGTGGGACGAGAAGCGGACGAGCTCCTCGAAGAGCGCCTCGCCGTCGGTGATCTCGCGCGGCTCGAGGCCGACGCGGCGCATGCCGGTCCGGACCTCGTCGCGGCTGCGCTCGAACGCCTCGCCGATGGGGAATCGCTCGGACTCGAAGAGCTCGCGGGTGCGGGCGCGCCAGTGCCAGAGGACGGCGACCTCGCGGGCCGCGTTGATGGCATCGGCGGGGCGCAGGCGGGCGCTCTTGATGAACTCGGCGGTGGGCTCGCCGATGCGCGGAAAGGAGCGCTTGAGTCGCGACCGCCTCGCGCTGCCGTCGTAGGGAGGCAATGACTCCATCAGTCCGAGCGCGAAGAGGAGCGCCTCGACGCTCTCCCGCGCCTCGCTGGCTCGCAGCGCGTCCTCGACAGACAGCGTGCCGACGCGGGCGCCGAGGACGCCCCGCTCCCAGCGCGTCGCGTGGACGAGCAGGCCCTCACGCTCGAGCCATCCGACCATCTTCCGGCGCTCGGCCTCGAAGTGGTCGACGATGGTCGGCTCCACCTCCTCGCCGGCGCGCGGGTAGAGACGGACGGCGTGCACGGCGCGGAGGATCAGCGCGCGGCGCGCGACCTCGGCGGCGTCCGGCCTTCGCGGCGGCGCGGTCGAGTCCTCCTGCGCCGCGAGCGTGGAGACGGACACGAGGATGGCGAGCGCCGCGGTCGCGGCCCATGCCGCCGTCCTCCCGGGCGTGGTCGATGTCGGACCGGATCGCATCGGGGCTTTCCTCGAAAGAGTGCGCGGCTGTCGTGAGCTGCCGCGACCAACTCTACACGCCGGCGGACGATTGGTGAAGGCTCACGTGTGTCGCGGGTCGTACCCCGTTGCTCCGCGCGGCCAGTTTCGCTACACTGACTCAATTCGTGTCCGCTTCTCCCGTCGCGACTGGCGCGGCGGGGCGCGGTCGGATGGGCGGCGCGCGCCGCCGAGTCCTTTTTACGGCAACGCTTTACGTCACTGATGGCAGCCCAGGCCGCGGCATTCAGCCTGAGTCACCTCGAGACCCTCGAGGCCGAGAGCATCCACATCATGCGCGAGGTGGTCGCCGAGTTCGAGCGGCCCTGCATGCTCTACTCGGTCGGCAAGGACTCGTCGGTGCTCGTGCGCTTGGCGCTGAAGGCGTTCGCGCCGGGACGCATACCGTTCCCGCTCGTGCACGTCGACACGGGCTACAAGTTCCAGGAGATGTACGAGTTCCGCGACCGGTTCACGAGGGAGATCGGCGCCGAATTGGTGGTCTCGGGGAATCGCGCGGCGATCTCGTCCGGCACCAATCCGGTCGACCTCGGCACGCAGAAGTGCTGCGGCCTGCTGAAGACGGAGGGACTCCTCCAGGCGCTCGCGGCGGGAAACTACGACGCGGCGATCGGCGGGGCGAGACGCGACGAGGAGAAGTCGCGCGCCAAGGAGCGCTTCTACTCGTTTCGCGACCGCTACGGCCAGTGGGATCCGAAAAACCAGCGGCCGGAGCTCTGGAACCTCTACAACAGCGGCATCAACCAGGGCGAGTCGATCCGCATCTTCCCGCTGTCGAACTGGACCGAGCTCGACGTCTGGCTCTATATCTATCGCGAGCAGATCCCGATCAGCCCGCTCTACTTCGCCGTCGAGCGAGAGGTCTTCGTGCGCGGCGACACGCTGGTGCCGGTGGGGCCGGTATCCGAGCGCATGTTCCCGGGCGAGAAGCCGAGCAAGGTGCGGTGCCGGTACCGGTCGCTCGGCTGCTACCCGTGCACTTTCGCGATTCGTTCCGACGCGACGACGCTCGAGGAGATCGTCCAGGAGATGATGGTCGTGCGTTCCTCCGAGCGCGCCGGCCGGGCGATCGACCACGACGGCGAGGCGTCGATGGAGACCAAGAAGCGCGAGGGCTACTTCTGACGTGGCCGGCAAGCGCGAGGTCATCCGGGACGTCCAGCGATTCCTCGGGGAGCACAGCCGGCGCTCGCTGCTGCGCTTCTCGACGGTGGGCAGCGTCGACGATGGCAAGTCGACGTTGATCGGCCGCCTGCTGCACGACTCGAAGAATCTCCTCGAGGACCAGATCGTCACGCTCAAGGGCGAGTCGAAGCAGTCCCTCGGCGACGCGCCGATCGACTTCGCGCTGGTCACCGACGGGCTCAAGGCGGAGCGCGAGCAGGGGATCACCATCGACGTCGCCTACCGTTACTTCTCGACGCCGAAGCGCAACTTCATCATCGCCGACACGCCGGGTCACGAGCAGTACACGCGCAACATGGCGACCGGCGCGTCGACCGCCAACCTCGCGATCATCCTGATCGACGCGGCCCAGGGCGTCCTGACGCAGACCAAACGCCACTCGTTCATCGCCTCGCTTCTCGGCATTCCGCGGCTGCTGATCGCCGTCAACAAGATGGACCTCGTCGACTACTCGCAGGAGGTCTACGACGCGATCGTCGAGGACTACTCGGCCTTCGCGGTGAAGCTCGGCATCGTCGATCTGAAGTTCATCCCGATCAGCGCGCTCCGCGGCGACAACGTCGTCGATCCGAGCGATCGCATGCCGTGGTATCACGGCGAGACTGTGCTCGAGTACCTCGAGACCGTCTACATCGGAAGCGACCGGAACCTCGTCGATTTTCGGTTTCCCGTGCAGTACGTGCTGCGCCCCGACCGGACCTTCCGCGGGTTCGCGGGCCAGGTCGCATCGGGCAGCGTCCGCGTCGGCGAGGAGTTGCTCGCTCTGCCCTCGATGCGCCGATCGCGCGTCAAGGCGATCCACGTCGAGGACCGAGAGATCGAGGAGGCCTTCTCGCCGCAATCCGTGGTGCTGACGCTCACGGACGAGGTCGACGTCAGCCGCGGCGACATGCTCGTGCGCGTCAACAACGTGCCCCACATCGAGGACCACTTCGAGGCGATGCTCGTGTGGATGAGCGAGGTGCCGATGGACCCGACCAAGACGTACCTCATCAAGCAGACGACGAAGAAGACCAAGGCGTCGATCCAGACCATCCGCTACCGCATCGACGTCAACACGCTGCACCGCGCGACCGTCGACCGTCTCGACCTCAACGATATCGGCCGCGTCGCGTTCCGCACGCATCACCCGCTCTTCTTCGACTCCTACAAGAAGAACAAGGCGACCGGCTCGTTCATCCTGATCGACGCGCTGAGCAACGCGACGGTGGCCGCCGGCATGATCATCGATCGAGTGCCGGCGGACCAGCTGCGCGAGTCGGACACGCAGCTCGCCGGCGAGGTGATCCGCCACGGCGAGGGCGCCGTGACGCAGGTCGAGCGCGAGGCGACACTCGGTCAGAAGGCCGTGACGCTCTGGTTCACGGGGCTCTCCGGCTCGGGCAAGACGACCATTGCCTCGGCCGTCGAGCGCCGCCTGTTCGGCGCCGGCAAGACCGTCTATCACATCGACGATGACGCGCTGCGCTCCGGTCTGAGCCGCGACCTCGGCCCGTCGCGATACGACGGCCGCGAGAACACCCGCCGCGCCGCCGAGGTGGCGCGCCTCTTCAACGACGCCGGCGCCATCGTCCTCGTCTCGGTGAGCGCGCCGTTCCGCGACGTGAGGCAGGGGCTCGTCGACATCATCGGCCGACTGCGTTTCGCCGAGATCTACCTGCGCGCCCCGCTCGAGGTCTGCCGGGAGCGCGACCGGCGAGGGGCGGGCGAGCCGGCGGGCGGCATGGAGAACCTCTCCGACACCTTCGAGGAACCGGAATCCCCGGCCCTCACCCTCGACACGGCGACGACGCCGGTGGAGGAGTGCGTCGAGAGGGTCCTGGCGCTCATCGGCAAGATGATCGGCTGATTGGCGGCGGTCGGAGCTCGGGGGCGTTGCCGTACGCGGCGACGGGATGGACTTCGATGGCCGACACCGACACCGAGTCCGACTCCGACACCGAGTCCGACTCCGACACCGATTCCGATTCCGACACCGCGTCCGATTCCGACTCCGATTCCGATTCCGACACCGCGTCCGATTCCGACTCCGATTCCGACTCCGATGACCGATTCCGATGTCCGATGTCCGATGTCCGATGTCCGACGCCGATTCCGACTCGGTGGTCGGACTCTGGTCTCTGGTCTCTGGTCTCTGATCTCTGATCTCTGTCTCTGACCTCTGACCTCTGATTCCTGACCTCTGATCTCTGCCTCTGATCTCTACCTCTGTCCCCTTCGCGAGCTCTCGATTACGAGGACGAGGACGAGGACGACGGGGGCCGATCCTTCGGACGGCACTCCGTCACGACGGTGGGCCCGCCTGTTTTCCCAGGTCGAATACCATCACCTCCGCATCCCCGCGAGCCTCGATCGTGATCTCCCGTTCGTCCTCGATCGACGCGCCGTCGCCGGTGGCGAGTGGCGTGTCGCACGCCGTGACCTCGCCGTCGACGACCTGGATCCAGGCCGCGCGTCCCGGCGCGAGGGTGTGCGTGATCCGCCCGCCGGCGGGGAGACGCGACGCGAGCAGGACCGCGTCCTGGTGGATCGCCAGCGAGCCATCGCGGCCGTCGCGTGAGGCCAGCGTGACCAGCTCGCCGCGTGCGGCGTCGAGATCGAAGCCGCGCTGCGCGTAGCCCGGCTCCAGTCCTCTCGCCTCGGGGTAGATCCAGATCTGCAGGAAGTGGACCGGCTCGGTCGCGGAGTGGTTGCGCTCGCTGTGGGTGACGCCGGTGCCGGCGGTCATCCGCTGGAGATCGCCGGCCCTGATCACCGAGCCGTTCCCCATGCTGTCACGGTGCTCGAGCCCGCCCGAGATGACGTACGTGAGGATCTCCATGTCGCGGTGGGGGTGCGTGCCGAATCCGCCACCGGGCGCGACCCGGTCCTCGTTGATCACCCGCAGCGCGCGAAACCCGGCGTGCGCGGGATCACGATAGTCACCAAAGGAAAAGGTATGACGACTGTCGAGCCAGTCGATCACCGTACGTCCACGCGAGGCCGCCGCACGACGTTTCAGCATTGCGTTGCTCCCCTTTCCCGTTCCCGTTCCGGACCCGATCAAGCTACTCGAACAGACGGCGGGAACTCAAAGGGCATCCGCAGATCAGCGCAAGTCTCGGACGCAGACTCCGCTCGCTCGGCCCGGTCGTCGGAGACGCGTGCGAGGACGCTGGTATTCGGGCACGGGCACGGGCACGGGACCGGGACCGGGACCGGGAACGGGAACGGGAACGGGAACGGTGGGGTCCCCGAAAGCCCCTAAGAACACCGCTCCCCGAGCGTCCTCACCAATGTACGCCGCAGGAGACCCGTTCAGGAGACACGAAAATGCGTCCAGCATTCGTACTCGCCATAGCGCTCACGTGCCTCGCGTGCCTCGCGGGCTTCGGCTCTCTCGTGAGTCCCGATACCGGCGCGGGCGGCGCGCCGGCGTCCTCCGAAGACAACCCGGGGACCGGGACGTCCGCTGACCCCGAGGAGTGCGCCGTCGGGTGCTCGGTCGGCAACCACCCGATCACGCCGCTGACGTCCGGGGAGTACCGCGATCTTCTCGAGGAGCTCGCCAGCGGCGATGAGGACGTGCGCGCTCGCGCGATCGAGACGCTGCTCTTTCACGGCGAGAACGTCCGGAAGCTGCTCGCCGAGCACGGACCGGGGCCCCTCCCGCCGCACAAGGTGAACTGGCTCCGCCGCGAGCTGTCGCGGACGCACGTCCGGCTCTGGCTGCGCGTCGTGGACGAGACGGGAATCGCGCGTGTCTCGATCGACGCGGCGCGGTTTCCCGTCGGTCGCAAGGAGCACGTGCACGCCGAGTCGACCGTCGATCTGCAGCCGCCGGAGATCAGCGGCACCGTGCATCGCACCGGCGTCGCGCACCTGTGGGCGCGATTGTGAGTGGAGGGGGTCCACTTCGTGGCCGGGCCGTGGTTCGCGGTCCTCGAGAGCGGCGACACGTGGCACACGCTCGACACGGTGACGATCAGCAACGGCAGCAAGAACACGCTGGCACGGGTGGAAATCAGACTCGAGCTGGAAAAGGCCCAGTCCGACGCCCACGCCGCAAGGAAGTCGAACAGAAAGGCAGATTCCGATGAGAGCGAGAGAGTCTGAGTTTCAGAGGTCGCGGCCGATCGCGGGGATCCTCGCGATCGCGCTGCTCGCAGCGTCGCCGGTGAGCGCGGACCCGTGCGGCATGGTGCCGCCGATCGACATCGTCGGCGTGACGCCGGTCGAGAGGATCGGCTTGCAGAAGACCTACGTCTTCTTCAAGGACGGCGTCGAGACGTTTGTCATCCGGCCCGGCTACCGGGGCCACGTCGACAACTTCGGCATGCTGATCCCCTTTCCGACGCCGCCCGCGATCCGCAAGGTGTCCGACGACATCTTCGCGCACGTCGCCGCGGCGGTCGATCCGCCCGAGGTCGTCGTCGATCTCAGGCCGGTGCGCGAGCTGTGCTTTCCGGCTGCCACATATCGCTGGTGCCGCGACGAGTCGCCGCTCGTGCTCCACTCGGTCACCGTCCTGAGCCAGGAGGCGGTCGGCATGTACGAGGTCGCCGTCCTCGAGGCGGGAAGCGCCGCGGCGCTCGCGCGGTGGATGGACGCGAACGGGTACGTCTACCCCAAGGGCATGGACGCCGTGTGCGAGGACTACATCGCGAAGAAGTGGTGCTTCGTCGCGGTCAAGACGCGCGTCGGCAACAAGGCGGCGATCGACCCCCGGCCCGGCCTTCGCGACGTCGATCCGTCCCTGCCTTTCGGCGTCGGCTTCGACGGAAATGTGCAGGCGATGGGTTTCCGCTTCCGGTCGGACCGCCTCGTCGTTCCGATGCGCCTCTCCGCCTTCAACGCCGGCGAGCTGCGCAACGTCGTCTACGTGCTCACCGACGATCCCTGCAAGATCGATCGCATGCCCGAGGGCTTCGTGGTGCGCCAGATCCCCGGCGAGAGCCTCTTCGCGAACCTCACGGCGCCCCTGCCGCTGCGCGTCCTCGGCGGGAAGTTCGAGGACATCCCCGACGC
>JBFFXF010000333.1:0-7285 GCA_041569895.1 Planctomycetota bacterium
GGAAGTCGTCCGGCCGGGGAGAGGGCGGCAGACAGCCCCGTGGGTCCGGTTTCGCCGGGAAGGAAGACGTGCTCTTCGCGAACCCGCTGAAGTCGGGGGCGGCTGGCCGGGTCGGGCCGGTGTCCTCGGATGTCGATCTCTTCGGGATGTCGATGAAGGACTTCCTCGACGACACGGTCGAGATCGACGACTTCACGGCGCCGGGAGAGCACGATCAGCCGCCGACGCCGGTCGCCGACGACGACGCGGCGGAGCGCGACGAACCGAAACGCGGCGACGAGTCGAAGCGCGGCGGCGAGTCACGCCAACGGCGTGGACGTCGCCGGCGGGCGCGGCGCGGCCAGGGCGGCTCGGGATCGGGATCGGGATCGACGAGCTCCTCCTCGGGAGAGAGCCGCTCGACGTCATCGTCGGCGTCATCGTCGGCGTCATCGTCGACGTCAGCGTCGGAGTCAGCGTCGAAGTCATCGACCTCGTCGTCGTCGTCAGCCCCCGCTTCCGAGTCGAGCGGCGAGCCCCGCAAGCGACGACGTCGCCGACGACGCCGATCCCGCTCGCAGGGCGGCGAGAGCGTCTGAACGCGGCGATCCGTACCCGGTCCCAGTCCCGGTCGCGGAAGTTGCTCGACTCCGCTGGCGAGACTCTGCGACGGATCCATAAGGAAGGCAGGAAGAAGAGGAAGGCAGGAAAAGAAAGGAGAGAGTGGGGAACGACCAGAGGTAACACGTCAGACCGCGAAGCCTCACCGTTCGATGGCTTTCGAGAGCTCGGGCGGAGCTGACGAGAATCAACCCCCTCAATCCTTTTCATTCCTGCTTTCCTGCGTTCCTGCCTTCCTTGCCTTCTTCTGCCGTCAGAGTCTCGCCCGCGAAGTCGAGCGGCCTTTGCGGGCACGGGGACGGGAACGAAGGCTGCTCAGGATTCGGCGGTTGATTTCGCCGTCGACTGGACCGCCGAATCACGGCGCGAGTGGTCCGCAATCGCCCCGCTCTCACTCGCCGGCCGTTCGCTCGATCCGGCTGTGCTGCTCGCGCTGACCGCACGCCGCGTCTTCCTCGAGCGGCCGGGCAGCAATCGCTCGAGCAGGCCGTAGCGCACGATGCACACGAGCGCCCAGATCGCGTCGCGGAAGCCGATCTTCTTGCCCTCCTGGTAGCCGCGTCCGCAGTACGAGATGCCGACCTCGTAGATGCGCCACCCCTGTCGCGCGACCTTCGCGGTGACCTCCGGCTCGATGCCGAAGCCGTTCTCGCGGATGCCGACGCCGCGGATCACCTCCGTCTTGAAGACCTTGTAGCAGGTCTCCATGTCGGTCAGGTTGATGTTGGTGACCATGTTCGAGAACAGCGTCAGCATCTTGTTGGCGACGCTGTGCCAGAAGAAGAGCACGCGGTGCGGCCTTCCGCCGAGGAACCGCGAGCCGAAGACGACGTCCGCCTTGCCGTCGAGGATCGGCTCGAGCAGCCGCGCGTACTCCTGCGGGTCGTACTCGAGGTCGGCGTCCTGAAAGATGACGACGTCGCCGGTGACGTGCTCGAGCGCGGTGCGCAGCGCGGCGCCCTTGCCGCGGTTGCGGTCATGGTAGATGACCCGATCGAGCATCGAGTCGAGGTTGGCGAGTGACTCGCGAGTCCCATCGGTCGAGAAGTCATCGACAACGACGATCTCGATCGGGAGATCGACGGCGCGGACACGTCCGATGATCTCGCTGATGGTGTCCCGCTCGTTATAGACCGGAATCACCACCGAGAGCAGGAAGTTGCCGCGGTCGATCTCCGGCCCGGCGTTCGACGTCATTATCGGCATCTCCGGAGGGGAAGGTCACTCAGCCACTCTTGAGCTATCGTCAGCGACGGGCGTTCTCGTTCAGTGGTGGGAGCGCGAGAAGAGCTCGAGATGAGTCGCCGAGCCGATAAGCGCCTCGGGTCAACGGAGGCGTGACCTTCGACCGAAAGAAGGGGACGACCTTTCACCGCGACAACAAAACACCGCGCAGGGCGCCGGTGGTCTGCATCGGTCGAGTGGACACCGTATCCGGCCGCCGCGCCTTGCGCGGGAACTCCCGGGTCGCGTTACCGGCCGCGCCCCGCCTTTTTTCTCGATCACATCTTAGACTTCTGACGAGGTTGCGATGACCGGGAGGGCCCCCGGTACGCGCACGCCTGCCACCGCCGGAGCGCACTGGTGACGACCAAGCTCGAGATCATCTCGACTGACATCTGTTCGAACCTCTTGCTCTGCCGCAAGACGGTCAAGCTCTACCCCCAGGAGCATCCCCGGGTGCGCGAAGTGATCGAGCGCGTCTCCGCGGGCGTGGAGGAGTACGCGCGCGAGCGTGGCCGCGCGTTCACTCTGCAGACCTCCGAGCGCGCGCAGGGCACCGAGGAGCGAACCGAAAGCGCGGTGGACCGCGACCAGCGAGAGATCCTCCGCATCCTCAAGCTGAACCTCGTCGAGACGCTGTCGATTCCGGCCGGCGCGTCGCAGGACGAGATCTACGAGCTGTGCACTCTGCTCGAGGAGGAGTTCACGGGCGGCGACGAAGAGGAGAGCGGGGATCCGTTCCTCGAATGCGCGGCGCGGTGGAAATCGGTGCGCGTCACGTTCTACGAGCCGCAGGAGGCGTCGAACTCGAGCGACTCGGTCCAGCTCCTGCGGCGCAAGGCGGGCATCCACCAGATCCGCAGCCTCGAGCCCGCGTTCGCGAGGCTCTCGGAGGAGGACGCACGCAAGCTCCGCGATGAGGTGTCGAGCCCGCAGTTCCTGCTGAAGATCTCCGAGCTGCGCGACGCGCTCCGCGTGCGGGATGCGAAAGCGGAAGCCGAAAGCGGGGGCGGCGAGGGCATCGACCTGCTCGGCGAGTTCGTCGCCGCATCGATGCCGGGAGACCCGGACGAGAAGGTGGACGGGGAGCGGCTCCTCGAGGGACTGAACAAGTTCGTGGAGTTCCTCGGAAGCAACGTCGAGGCGCTCTCCGCGGCGATCCATTCGTACCCCGGCGACGAGAGTGGCGATGCGCTGAAGGAGCACCTGCGCAAGGCGTTCCAGTCCGAGTTGGACGTGAGCGACCGCGGCGGAGTCGGCGCGTTCCAGCAGCAGAAGGAGCGTCTCTCGTTCCTCTTCCGCACCACCTCCGAGATCGCCGTGGAGGTCGAGGACGACGACTGCCTCGAGCTCCCGCCGCCGACGGCGGAGGAGCGACGGCCGGCGGCGCCCGCGAAGGAGGGGGAGCGAAGCCGTGAGGCGAGCGCGAAGCCGACCGGACCGACACTCGACGCTCTCTTCGCCGACATCGATTGCTCCGTCGATCGGATCGCGGCGGACCTCGGCCCCTTCGACTTCGAGCGCTTCTCGCTGTCGACAGCGCTCGAGATGCTCCTGATCGAGGAGTACCGTGAACCCGTCCAGAGGGCGCTGCCGACTCTGATCTCGGCGCTCGAGAGCTGCTTCCTGGAGGAGGAGTTCGTCGACTGGGCCGTCCGTGAGATCGGCGCGTACGCCGGCTCTGTCCGGAACGAGGTGCTCGCCGACGTCCTCGTGCGCTCCCTGCGGCAGATCGACGACAACGAGCTCTCCGCGCGCGCTCTCAACGACCTCATGCAGGACGAGCGCAAGGGCCTCGCGATCCAGTGTCTGAACCAGTTCATACGCAAGATCTCGGGGCGGACGGTGTCGCTGCTCTGCACGGTTCGCAAGCACGGCAACCGACACCTCTCGGAGATCGCGCGCATGACGCTGATCTCGCTCGGGCGCAGTCCGCTGCATCTCGCGGAGTGGGCGACGAACGATCCCTCGAGTTTGCTCGTGCCCGACGTGCTGCGGCGGGTCCTCCGCCGGATCAGCTCCGAGGGCGCCACCGAGGCGTTCCGGACCTACTTCACGTCGATGCCGCCCCAGCAGGCCGAGTGGCTGATCGAGCGGCTCCCGGAACGAGTCCCCGGAGCCGAGGTGATCCTCTTCGCCGCCATCGACTATGGATCGCCGAAAACTCGCTGGAAGGCGATCGAGAAGCTCGGCCGCTACCCGTCGAGCGTCACCATCGGCACATTGCAGGCGATGCTGAAGCGTAACAACACGCGCGAGCGATTCCAGGCCAAGGAGGTCGAGGCGGTCGTCAGTGCCCTGGCGCGGATCGACGACGCCAGCGTGCGGAGGTTCTTCGACGACGTGCTCACCCGCAAGAACGTCTTCTCGCACGTCTACCTGCGGGAGATTCGCAAGGTCGTCGCGGCGGCCGTCGAGAAGGAGAGCACGACATGACGCGTACGGCCACCGCACGACAGGCCTTCAAGGCGGCGGAAGACGTCCTCAAGACGCTCGGACAGGCGCTGGCGGATCTCCAGGTCTACACCCACGAGCATCGCCGCTTCGACGAGGCGATCGTCGACCTGTCGAAGGAGATCGACGGGTTCTTCGAGAGCAACGAGTCGTTCCACAACCTCACGTTCCGCGTCCACGAGGCTCAGATCGAGTTCCAGGGCGTGCCGCTGACGCGTCTCGGTCACCAGGGGGCGCGGCTCGTGCCCGTGCTCGCGAGGTCGAAACACGAGGCGTTTCAGTTCCTGCCGGGTGTCACCCACGCCGAGCTCGGACGGTTCGTGCGCGCGCTCACCCTGTTCGCGAAGCACCAGTCCGGGACCCTCGAGAAGACCATCTCGGAGCTCGGCGGCGGGCGCGGCCTCGAGAAGATCCACTCCCTCACGAACTTCTCGTGGGACAGCCTCCTTCCGGTGACCGAGACCACGGAGGAGGAAGCGGTCTTCCCGGTCTACGACCCCGTCGGCGGCGGCCTCGAGCTCCCGGAGATCCGCGTCCCGAACGCGACCTTCCGGAGCGTCCTGACGACGTACCGCAGCCTGCTCTCGAGCCTCGAGGACGGACGGCGGGTCGACCAGACCATGCTCCTCGAGGTCGCCGACGAGGTGGTCGATGTCTTCGGTGACGCCAAGCACTCGGTGATCCCGGGCAACTCGCTGAGCTACTTCGACGACTTCACCTTCCACCACTCGGTGAACGTCTCGCTCCTCGTGACTCGCGCGGCGGCAGGCGTCACCACCGACCGCGAGCTGCTGAAGCGCATCGCGCTCGCCGGGCTGCTGCACGACGTCGGCAAGTCGCGCGTTCCGGCGGAGCTGCTTCACAAGCCGGGGCGACTGACCGACGAGGAGTTCGAGGTGCTCAAGGAGCATCCGCTCGCCGGCGCCGAGATCCTCATGGGGATCGACAGCATCGACCCGCTCTCGATCGCGGTGGCGTTCTCGCACCACATGCATGCCGGACCGAGCGCCTATCCGAAGGTGACGCGGGAGATGCCGCTGAACTGGATCACCCGGCTCGTCTCGGTGGTCGACGTCTACGAGGCGCTGGTCGCCGTGCGGCCGTACAAGGACGGCCTCTCGTCGCGCACCGCGTTCCGGATCATGCTCGAGATGCCCGGACTGCAGGACCGACGCGAGCTGGTCAAGCTGCTCTACGAGTCGGTCGGCCCGTATCCCACGGGAGTGATCGTCGAGCTCAACTCCGGCGCCCGCGCCGTGGTCACCGGCCAGAACGCGGCCGACCGGAGCCGCCCACGCGTGCGCATCCTCACCGACCCCGACAAGAACCTCCTCGAAAGACCCGTCGACGTCGACCTCGCCGGCACGTCCGAGGTGCCGGAAGAGGTCAGTCACGCGGGACCGCTGGCGATCCACGAGACGGTGCGCATCACCGACGTCGTGGAGGACCCACTCCGCGACAAGATCGCCCCCGAGCCTCAGGACATACTGGGCTCGCCGCTGACGGACGACAGCAACCTCATGGGACGCGAGGGCTGACGTCGCGACCGCGTCGAGGACTCACCTCGATCGGCAATAAACCAAAAAGGAACAGGACCCAACCAACACGACACGGGCCTCCCCCGGCCGACGTGTCTCTCTTCTCTCTTCACTTCTTTCCCGAGGGCGGCTTTCCTCTTCCCCCGCTGTGCATCGTCCGATTCCTCTCCTCAAGGCCTCTGGCCTCCATCCCTGGAGGCCCGTCGACGTCGCCCGCCTCTTCAGGAATGCGGTCATGGCGCCGATCCGCGAACGGAGCGCCGGTGCTCAGAGCAGTGGTGCAGCAGCGGGCATCGTCGACTCAAACATCCCTGACGAAAGCGGGTTTGTACTCCGTCGAAGAAAACGGGTCAAGGGGGGAATTAAAAGATCGGTGAAGGGTCTGGAAAGATCGCGTGAAGCGGCTCAAACGGGTCGATTTGACGTCATCGAGTCGACCTTTTCCCGAACAGCGAACTCTGTGGCGCGAAGCATACGTCGTGTTCGACTGTGTGGCACGGTCATTGCGACGAAGCAGTGCACGACTCCCACGGCGGCGTCCAGTGAACATCCATGACGTCGAGCTCGACGCATTCGCACGGCACACCGACGACCGACGCCACCGATGGCTTCGTGCGACCGTCATCGCCGCCGATCAGCTCCTTGACGTACGTGCCGGAGCTCGTGCGCACTTCCCATAGGTACTCGTCACGGTCACGGCCGATGAGCGATGACTCGATGACTCGCTTGCGACGCACGGTGTTTCGCCCGCGACGCTTCATGACGCGCGTCGGCGAGAGCTGCTCGATGTCCGCGCCGTCGAGCTGACCGAGGCGCTCCTCGAGATCGGGCGGAACCTCGTCGAGAAACCGGATACGGGCGCGGTAGGTCTTCTCCGCGGTCGCCGACTTCGCGGAGATCATGCCCTCTCTCGTCGTCATGCCGAGGCGGTGGACCTCGGCGAAACCCACCGCGGCGTCGTTGATCTCGCGCGCGAGCCGGTCGAGGTCGAGCCTGCGGCGTCGCGGGTGGCGCACCTCGATGACGAAGGGGCGGCCCTCGCCGAGCATGCGCACGTCGATGTCCTCGCGCCCGGCGCCGTGGAAGAACGTCTCGGCGCCGCCGGTGGCCTCGAGAATGGCCGGCTCGGCGAGCTCCTGGATGCTGGGACCGCAGAGATTTCCGGTGAAACCGCAGGACGGGCAGCCCTTGCCCTTGCAGGCGAGATGCATCCAGCGGCAGGCCGGGATCTCGCGCGAGAGCTTGCGGTAGCGGCCGCCGATGAACAGCGGCACCGGCTGGAGCACGACGCGGATGCCGCGCCGCGTCGCGCGCAGGTCGATGCGCATCTCGGGACGCTTGAACTCGACGCTGCGGTCCGGCCACGTCGACGAGAGCAACGTGCCGAGGCGGATCTTCAGCTCGCGGTACGCGGTCTCGTGCTGCTCGCGGTCGTAGGTCGGCGGTCGTTCGATGCCGAGCACGAAGGA
>JBFFXF010000334.1:0-7283 GCA_041569895.1 Planctomycetota bacterium
CACCGTCGGTTCCGGCCCCGACGGTGGCCGTCGGGTGGACGCCGGGCGCTTTCGGGCACGGGCACGGGCACGGGACCGGGGACGGGACCGTTCCCGTCCACGAGGACGAGGACGAACGCTCGATCCTCGAGGGAAGTTCCGATCCCCTCACGACTTCTTGCCGAGCAACTCGATCTTGTACCCGTCCGGATCCTCGACGAACGCCAGCACCGTCGTGCCGTGCTTCATCGGCCCGGGCTCGCGCACGATGTTGGCGCCGGCCGTGCGGAGCTTCTCGCACGCCTTGTAGACGTCGTCGACCTCGATGGCGATGTGGCCGTAGGCGTTGCCGAGGTCGTAGCTGTCGGTGTCCCAGTTGTGGGTGAGCTCGAGGACGGTGTTCTCCGACTCGTCGCCGTAGCCGAGGAACGCCAGGGTGAACTTGCCGTCGGGGTAGTCCTTCTTCCTCAGCAGCTTCATGCCGAGGACGTCGCGGTAGTACGCGATCGACCGGTCGAGGTCCCCCACCCGGAGCATGGTGTGCAGCAGTCGCATTCTGGCTCTCCTGTCGGTCTTTCGGTCTTTCAGTCGGTCTGATTGCCTCTGCCCGCCGCCGGCGACGGCCTTTCGGCCCGGATTATACGACCCGGAACGGCCGCCTTGCCAACCCGGATCGAACCTTCTACCATCAGCGCCGTATGAGCCACGTCAGACGTCGGGTCACCATTGCGCTGCGCGGAATCGCGGTCCTCGTCGTTCTCGGTCTGCTGCCCACCGGCCGCGCGGACGACACCACCGGCAGCGGCGCCGGCGTCCCCGGTCGCGAGTTCTGGTCCTTCCGTCCCCTCGAGGTGACGCCGCCTCCGGACGTCGCCGGCGTGTCGTGGGCGCGCACGCCGATCGATCGGTTCATTCTCGCCGCGCTCGACGCGCGCGGCATCGGCCCCAATCCGATCGCCGATCGGCGAACGCTGATCCGGCGCGTCTCGTTCTCGCTGCTCGGCCTGCCGCCGACGCCGGACGAGGTCGAGGCGTTCGTCGCCGACCCCGCTCCCGATGCGTGGTCGAGGCTGCTCGACCGGCTGCTCGCATCGCCGCAGCTCGGCGAGCGCTGGGCGCGGCACTGGATGGACGTCGCGCGCTTCGCGGAGTCGCACGGGTACGAGCAGGACTACGACCGGCCGCACGCCTACCACTACCGCGACTTCCTGATCCGGGCCTTCAACGCGGACCTGCCCTACGACCGTTTCGTCGCGCTGCAGCTCGCGGGCGACGAGCTCGCTCCCGGCGATCCCCTCGCCCTCGCCGCCACCGGGTTCCTGGGCGGCGGGGCGTTCCCGACGCAGCTCACCGAGGCCGAGTTCGAGTCCGCGCGCTACGACGAGCTCGACGACATGATCTCGACCACCGGCGGCGCGTTTCTCGGGCTCACCATCGGCTGTGCACGCTGCCACGACCACAAGTACGACCCGATCTCCTCGCGCGAGTACTACCGCCTCGTGTCGACGTTCACGACGACCATCCGCAGCGAGGTCGAGGTCGAGACCGAGACCGGGGAGAAGACGAAGGTCCAGGTGACCGCCGAGGGCGTCAAGCCCACGAAACACCACGCCGACGGACGCGGCTTCCCGCACTTCTACGACAAGACGCACTTCCTCGAGCGCGGCGACGTCCACCAGAAGGGTCCCGAGGCGACGCCCGGGTTCCTCGACGTGTTGCTGCCGCTCGACGACGACGACTCGCGATGGCAGCTCGCGCCGCCGGAGGGCTGGGACCGCACCACGTTCCGTCGCGCGTCCCTGGCGCGCTGGATCACCGACACCGCCGACGGGGCGGGGCACCTCGCGGCTCGAGTCATCGTCAACCGGATCTGGCACCACCACCTCGGCCGTGGACTGGTCGCGACGCCGAACGACTTCGGCGCGCAGGGCGAGCGCCCCTCCCATCCCGAGCTCCTCGACCGGCTCGCCGCGGACCTCCTCGAGCACCGCTGGAGCCTGAAGCGAATGCATCGCTCGATCCTCACGAGCGCCGTGTTCATGCAGGGCGGAGGATTCGACGAGGCGCGCGCGTCGATCGACCGCGAGAACATGCTGCTCTGGCGACGGGCGCCGCGCCGGCTCGAGGCGGAGGCGCTGCGCGACTCGATGCTCCACGTTGCCGGTCTGCTCGACACGACGATGTACGGCCCGGGAACGCTCGACGCTGGCATGCGCCGGCGCAGCGTTTACTTCTTCATCAAGCGCAGCAAGCTGATCCCCGCGATGATGCTCTTCGACTGGCCGGAGCACCTCGTCACCATCGGACGGCGCAGCCGGACGACGACCGCCTCCCAGGCGCTGATGATGTTGAACGGTCCGGAGGCCCGTCGCTGCGCCGAGGGCCTCGCCGGTCGGCTCGGGGCGCTGCCGCCGGAGGAAGCCGTTACCCGGGGATACGCGCTCGCATTCGGACGGCCGCCCACCGCGCCGGAGCTCCGCCTGACGACCGAATTCCTGGAGCGCCAGCGCGCGATTCACGAGCGCGCCGGTGGCGCCGACGCCGCGCGACTCGCGCTGGTCGACTTCTGCCAGTCGCTCCTCGGCGCCAACGAGTTCATCTACGTGGATTGACATGAGCACCAGACGCGACATTCCCAACGCCACCGCGATCGACGGCGCCGGCGATCTCGCCGGGCTGACACGCCGCGAGCTCCTCCGGAGGGCCGGCTGCGGCGCCGGGATGCTCGGCCTCGCCGGGGTGCTCCTCGACGCCGGGCTGCTCCGGGCGGAGCCGGCCGGCGATCGTCGCGCCGGCGCGACCGGACCGGGCGATCGCGCGCTCGATCCGCTCGGCGCCCGGGACCCCCACTTCACCGCGCGCGCGAAGCGCGTCATCTGGGTGTTCATCAACGGCGGGCCGAGCCACGTCGACACGTGGGACTACAAGCCGGCGCTCGAGAGGTGGAACGGCAAGTCGATCCGCGAGTTCGACCCGACCTTCAAGAACACCACCGGCTTCTTCAAGGACGCGGTCGGCAACCTGATGCAGTCGCCGTTCACGTTCTCGCCGCGGGGCCAGTGCGGCAAGATGGTCTCGGAGATCTTCCCCTTCCTCGGCGAGCACGTCGACCGCATGGCGTTCATCCACTCGGGATTCAGCGAGTCGAACAACCACTCGCCGGCGCTCTTCATGATGAACACCGGCTTCCCGCGCATGGGGTTCCCGTGCGTCGGGTCGTGGGTCACGTACGGCCTCGGCACCGAGAGCCGCGACCTGCCTGGCTTCGTCGTCATGAGCGATCCGAAGGGTCGCGGGCTGCCGAAGGGACACGCCGCCAACTGGGGCGCCGCGTTCCTGCCCGGCGTGTACCAGGGGACCCACCTGCGCCCGAAGGGACCGCCGATCGACAACCTCGAGCCGCCACCGCACGCCTCGTCCGACTCGCAGCGATCGCTGCTCGATTTCCTCGGCGGCCTCAATCGCCTGCACCGCGAGCGTCACGAGGCCGAGGCCGAGCTCACCGCGCGCATCGAGAGCTTCGAGCTCGCCTACCGGATGCAGTCCGCCGCGCCCGAGGCGATCGACCTCGAGGCGGAGCCGGAGCACGTGCGGCGCCTCTACGGCGTCGGCGATCCGCACTGCGACCACTTCGCGCGGCAATGCCTCACCGCCCGCCGCCTCGTCGAGCGCGGCGTACGGTTCGTGCAGATCTACTCGGGCGGCATGGAGAACCAGCGCTCCTGGGACGGGCACAACGACATCAAGGGGAACCACACGCAGTTCGCCGGCGAGACCGACCGGCCCGTCGCGGGGCTGCTCACCGACCTGCAACAGCGCGGCCTCCTCGACGACACGCTGGTGATCTGGGCCGGCGAGTTCGGGCGCCTGCCGATCGCGCAGAAGGCGAAGGAGCCCGGCCGCGACCACAACCCGCACTGCTTCACGGCGTGGCTCGCGGGCGGCGGAGTCCGCGGCGGGACGACGTACGGCGCCTCCGACGAGATCGGCTACAAGGCGGCCGAGGACCGCGTCCACGTCAACGACTTGCACGCCACCATCCTGCACCTCCTCGGCGTCGATCACGAGCGGCTGACGTATCGCTACAGCGGGCGCGAGTTCCGCCTCACGGACGTGGGCGGCCGCGTTCTGCACGAGATTGTCGCGTGAGCGGCGCGCGACCCGAGGCGCCCTTGATGCGGCTGACTCCCCGCCTTCTTGCCACCGGCCAGCGCACGGTTACGATGGCAGCATGACCGACCGCGAGTGGGATCCACGTGCGTTCGCCGAGGCCAACACCCGGGCCACGGAAGAGCACCTGCGGTCGCTCACCATCGAGCGCGCCGCCGAGATCCTCGAGGAGCTTCTCGAGGCGCAATCGGAGCTCACCGCTGTCGAGGGAGCGCCGCCGCCTCTCGAGAATCCCCCTCCGGAGAGCTGGCCAGCCCGTCTGCTCGGCGGGTCCGACGACGATAACCTCCCGGTTCCCGGAGCGCATGGCCACCGTTCCTGAAGCCTTCAGGAAGGTCGTCGAGCTGCTGGAAGCGGAAAGGACGCCGTTCGTCGTCATCGGGGCGCTTGCCGCCGGCCTCCAGGGGGACCCGCGAATGACGAACGACGTCGACTGCATGGTGTCGATCAAGACCGAGGACGTCGCGGACCTGGCCAGAGCAGCGCGGTCCAGGGGCTTCGAGGTCGAGCCCGAGCTCGCCGAGACACAATGGGTGGCGAGCGGCTTCTTCCGTATGTGGTACGGGGACTCTCCGCGGATCGCGGTCGACATGATGACCTCGAACTCCGACTTTTTCCGGGAGGTGGTCTGGCGAGCCGAACCGGTCCGTCTTTTTGGCTGCGAGATCTTCGTTCCTTCCGCCGAGGACATTCTCTTGCTGAAGGTGATGGCGTGGCGCATGAAGGACCTGGGCGACATCGCCGCCATCGTCTCGCGTCACCGGGGCCGGCTCGACAGGCAGTATCTCGACAAGTGGGCCGTCTGGCTCGGGTCGAAAGGCGGTGAGCTGGAAGAAGTCCCCGAGCGGCTGTCGGCCGTTCTCGAGGGGCGCTCGGGACCGCCGGCTGTTCCGTAGCGAGCGATCGTGTCGTTCACGGTCCGTCTCGTCATCCGTTCGCCGTGCGGTCGTCGGTCGTGTCGCGGCTCATGGTAAACGCGTCGCCCGGTTGCTATGATCCCCCACACCCGGACGCCCCGATTGCGAGATCTGCGATGGCCTCGGACTTCCAGGCACACGCTGCCGACGCGCTGCACGGCCTCATCTTCGACGTCGACGGTGTCGTCGCCGATACCGAGGGCGTCAACGCCGCCGCGAGCATCCGGGTCTTCGAGGACCTCTTCGGACTCTCCGGCGTGCGGCCCGCGGATTTCGAGGCCGGGCTCGGTCGCGGCGCGGCCGAGTACATGCGCGCCGCGGCCCGGGTTCACGGGGTCGAGCTCTCCGATGCTGACGTCGAGCGCGCCACCGCCGCGCGCCTCGAGGGCTTCCTCGCCCGGCTCGCGGCGAGTCCGCTGCCGGCCTTTCCGGGCGTACTGGAGCTGATGCGCGTCGGTCTCGAGCGCGATGACTTCCGCGTGGCCATCGCCACGAGCAGCGCGCGCGAGAAGTCACAGGCGGTGCTCGAGTCCGCCGGCGTGCCGTGGCGCGATCTCGTGTACATCACGGGCGACGACGTGACGCGCAAGAAGCCGGACCCCGAGATCTTCCTCACCGCTGCTGACCGGATCGGCGTGCCGCCCGCCCGTTGCCTGGTGATCGAGGACGCGCCGAACGGGGTCGCCGCGGCGCGCGCTGCCGACTGCCGGTGCGTCGCCGTGACCAACACCGTCTCGCGCGACAAGCTCGCCGACGCCGATCGCGTCGTCGACAGCCTCGCCGAGATCACCATCGACGACATCGCGGTGATGATCGACAGCGCGGGGGACGCCGTCCGATGACCGCCGCGGCCCTGTCGTCCGACACCTACCCGATCGCCGATCCCGACTCGCTGCCGAGCCCGCGGCTCCTCGTCTTCCGCGCGCGCGTCGACTCGAACATCGAGCAGATGCGACGGCACCTCGAGGCGGTCGCGCCCGGCACCGGCTTCGATCACCTGCGCACGCACGTCAAGACGCACAAGTCGTCCTGGACCGCGCGACGCATGCTCGATGCGGGGATCACGCGCTTCAAGGCGACGCCGAACGAGCTCGACCTGCTCCTCGACGCGGGCGCCCGCGACATCTTCGTCGCCTACCCGCTGCTCGCGCACGAGGCGGACCGCCTCGCCCATCGTGTCGCCGCGAACCCCGGCGTCCGCATTCTCGCGCAGGTCGGCTGCGACCGTCACATCGACGACCTGGAGGCCGCCGCGGCGCGGCACAGAGTGCGGATCGAGACGCTCATCGACCTCGACGTCGGCATGCACCGGACCGGCGCGCCGCCCGCCGCCACGTCGGCTCTCCACGCGCGCATCGCATCCGCCTCCCATCTGGAGTTCGCGGGCATCCACGCCTACGATGGCCACAACAAGGGCCCCACTCCCGACGCTCGCCGCGCCGCCGCGGGTGATGCGATGGCCACGCTCCTCGACGCGGCCGCCGCCCTCGCGGATCGTGGCGTCGCGGTGCCCCTGCTGGTCGCCGGAGGCACACCGGGATTCCTCGCCGACCTCGAGATCCTCGCGGCGCGCGCTCCCGGGGGCGCCCGCGTCGAGGTGTCGCCGGGCACGTGGATCTACTGGGACACCAACTACGAGACGCTGCTGCCCGGCCTCTTCGATTTCGCGGCGCTCGTCTTCTGCCGCGTCATGGACCGTCCCGGCGACGACCTCGTGACGCTCGACCTCGGCCACAAGCGCTGGGCGATCGACTCCGGTCCGGTGACACTCTTCAGCGAGCCCGGCCTCGAGGTGGTCGCGACCAACGAGGAGCACACCGTGCTGCGACGCACGGGCGAGTCACGCCACGCGCTCGAGGTCGGCGACCCGCTGCTGATCGCCCCCCGCCACGTCTGCTCGACGGTCAACCTGTGGGAGAGCTTCACGCTGATCGGGGCGGAGGGCGAGGTGGAGATGGAATCGGTCGCGGTGGACGGACGGAATCGGTAGACCCCCACCCCCACCTCGTCCTCGTCCTCGTCCTCGTCCTCGTACCCGTACCCGTTCCCGTTCCCGAAAGCGCCCGTCGTGATTGACAAAACTCGCTGGACGACGCCAAGACGGTCACGGTCACGGTCCACGGTCCACGGGTCACGGCCACCGTCCAGGCCAGGGTTGGGCCCGTGCTCGTGCTCCGTATCCGTGTTCCGTCTCCGTTGTCGTTACCGTCGCCGTGC
>JBFFXF010000335.1:0-7259 GCA_041569895.1 Planctomycetota bacterium
CCGTCCAGGTCAGGGTTGGGCCCGTGCTCGTGCTCCGTATCCGTGTTCGGTCTCCGTTGTCGTCACCGTCGCCGTGCGAGAGAGAACCGACTCCGATACCGACTCCGATACCGATACCGATACCGACTCCGACTCAGATACCGACTCCGATGTCAGATGTCCGATTCCGATGACCGATTTCCGAGGACGAGGACGACGGGAGGGACGGCTTCCCAATCTGCGTCATCTGCGCAAATCTGCGTAATCTGCGTTCCCGTCCTCGTCGTGTGTCGGCCGCGCTTCCGCTTCAGAATCTCCCCGGTCCGCGACGGTGGCGGCGCACGAGTCGATCCGTGCCCGGGACGACGGTGCCCGGGCGCGAGCGGAGGACGTGCGTTCGTCGCAGGATCCAGACGACGACGAAGCCGGCGACGAATCCGCCGACGTGCGCCCACCACGCGACGCCACCGGATTGCACGGCGCCGATCGACATCACCCCCTGGAAGAACTGCAGCACGAACCACACGCCGAGGAAGAGCGGCGCCGGCAGGATGAAATCGAGGAAGAACGGGAAGATCGGCACCAGGGTCAGCACCTTGGCGTGCGGATAGAGCAGGAGGTACCCGCCCATGACACCGGCGATGGCGCCGCTCGCGCCGACGGTGGGGATCTCCGATGACGCGTTCGTCAGCAGGTGCGCGACGCTCGCCGCGAGGCCCGCGCCGAGGTAGAAGACGAGATACCCGATGCGGCCGAGCCGGTCCTCGACGTTGTCGCCGAAGATGGCGAGAAACCACATGTTGCCGAGAAAGTGCAGCCAGCCCCCGTGGAGAAAGATGCAGGTCAGCAGCGTCAGCCACGGGGAAAACGGCGGCGGCGCGGCGCGCTGGTACTCGATCACCTGGCCACGGAACGGGTCGACGCGAACCGCCGTCGGCACCCGGATCGTCGCCTCCGGCTCGAAGACCCGCCTCGGGATCATCGAGAACCGCTCCTCGAGACGAAGCTCCGGCGCGCCGGCGATCTGCAGCAGGAAGACGACCGAGGTGATCCCGATCAGCGCGTAATTGACGATCGGACGCCGCCGCGCCTGGATGTTGTCTCTGAGGGGGATCATGTGGGTGTGTTATACCACGAGCGGCACGCGTTTCCGTTGCCGTTCCCGTGCCCCTCCTCGAGGGCTCTGGTTGCGGGGGCGGATGACCGAGACCGATGACCGATACCGACTCCGACTCCGATACCGATTCCGATACCGATTCCGATTCCGAGGACGAGGACGAGGACGAGGACGAGGACGAAGCCCGGCTCCCCAATCTGCGTCAATCTGCGTAATCTGCATTCCCGTCCAGTTCGGAATCTCGCCGGCGGCGTCGAGCAGCCGTTCGGGCACGGGCGCGGGACCGGGGACGAGGACGGGAACGCAAGCTCAGTTGGCGCCCAGCAGCGGGAGCTCTACCGTGAACGTCGAGCCCTTGCCGAGCTCGCTTTCGACGTTGACGCGGCCGCGGTGGTGGTCGACGATCATCTTGATGATCGAGAGGCCGAGGCCGGTGCCCTCGAAGGTGACGCCGCCGAGGTCCTTGCCGCGGCGGAACCGCTCCCAGATATGCGGCAGGTCGGAGCGCTTGATGCCGACGCCGTGATCGCGCACGACGATCTCGGCCATCTTCTCCCGGCGGCGCACGGTGACGTCGACGTCGCCGCCGTACGGCGAGTACTTCAGCGCGTTGCCGATCAGGTTCTCGAGGACGCGGGCGATGCGCTTCGGCTGGCAGACCAGCACGATCGGCTCTTCCGGGGTGTGGAGCCGCACGGCGTGCTTCGACGCCTGGAGCGCGAACGGCTCGACGGTCCGTTCGGCGATCTCGACGAGGTCCGCCGGCTCCATCGACTCGTCGGGCGCCGCCGACTCGAGCGCCGACATCTCGAGGATCTCGCCGGCGAGCGACTGCAGGCGGTCCGCGCTCGCCTGGATGATGCGCAGCAGGTCCTCCTGATCGGCGCTCGGCGTCTCGAGCGTCGACCGCAGGAGATCGCAGCCGTTGACGACGCCGGTGAGCGGCGTCCTCATGTCGTGGAGGAGTCCGAGCACGAAGTCCGATTTCAGCGCGTCGAGCTTGCGGAGGTTCTCGAGCTCGACGTTGACGCTGTAGTCCTGGAAGAGAAAGATCCAGCCGAAGCCGCCCTCGAGCTCGATCGGCGTCGCGTCGACGGAGAGCGGCAGCGAACGGCCGTCTCGAGAGCGCACCTCGACGCGGCGATTGCTCACCGGCGTGCGGTCTTTCGATTCGAGGATGCCGCGCACGAGCGGCACGAGGTCGGGCTCGAGCGCGTCCTCGAAGCGGCGGTTCTCGGTGGTGTCGAGCATGTAGACGCGAGCCGCAGGGTTCGAGGACACCACGTTCCCTCGCGAGTCGACGACGAACATCCCCTGCCGCACGGACTCGATGACCCGCCGGTTCAGCGACGTCGCGCGCTGCAAGCTGCTGGACAGTCCGAGCGTGCCGATGAACGCCGCGAGGTCCCTGAGCAGGAAGTCGACCGCCTCGAGTCGCGCGCCGAAGAGGGTGCTCGAATCGCCGCCGATGCCGAGCACCGCGAACCCGATCACCTCGTTGTGAAAGATGAGCGGCGAGAGCACCACCGTCGGCGCGTCTCCGTATCGCTCGCCGTCGTCGGTGATCTCCTTGATCAGCGTCTCCGACCCGGCCAGCGCGCCCTCGATCTCGTCCTCGGTGAAGGGGAGGTGCCGCGTCGTCGGATCGCCGTCCGGAGGCGCGTCCGACGGCAGGTTGCGGAACACCGAGAGCAACCCGCCGGAGGAGCCGTCGCGACGGTACACCTCGAGCGACCGGAGGTCGAGGTAGCGATGGAGGAGGTCCTCGATGATCGCGCACCCGGTGTGCGCGTCGCGCACGCCGCGGAGCTCGAGCAACGCCTCGTGGATGTTCAGGAAGTGCTGGACGGTGTCGAAGAGCGTCGCATTCTCGAGCTCCAGGCGCTGGACCGTCGGCGTGTCGACCGACGCCCCGGTCCCGTCGCCGGCAGGCGGATTCTGGGTCATGTCGTCGGAGATGTCCTCGTGCTCGATCGGTGGCGGCTTGCCCCGATTTGCCTCACACTGAAGAATAGGATGCTCGCCAGGAGGCGCAAATGCTCGATTGCGGATCCCCGCTCAGATTCAGATGACGACCAGAGTCTCGACGCTCGCGCGGGACTTCCTCCGGAGACCCGAGTTCCAGCCTCGTGACGGTTCCGGTAAGGACGGTCGCGGGGGAACGATATGGCTTCCGGCGGCGAGCCCGCTGGCGACGGCTCCGGACGCGCGGGTGACGCCGCCGGACGATCGCCGCGGATCGGCCCTGACACGCGTCATCGGTGAGGTCGCGGAGGCCTGGTCGATCCGGCTCGGAGAGGAAGCGCGCGGCAACCTGGAACGGCTCGCGCAGCCAGGAGCGCGCGTCGTCGTCGCGGGACAGCAGCCGGGTCTGCTCACCGGGCCGCTGTTGACGATCTACAAGGCGGTCTCGGCGGTCGGCGCGGCGCGTCACCTCGAGGCGCGCACCGGCGTCCCGCACGTGCCCGTGTTCTGGGTCGCCTCGGAGGATCACGACCTCGACGAGGTCCGCGGCGTCGCGCTCCCGGGGCCCGAGGGCGAGACGATCTCGCTCGAGTGGGATCGGCCCGCCGATCGAAGGCCGCTCTCGGCGTACCGTCGGGACGACGCGCTCGTCGACCTGCTCGATCGCGTCTCGGGGCTGGTCGCGGATCGTCACCGCGCCGTTGAAGCCGAGCGCGTGATCGACGCGTACCGTGGCGGTCCGAACCTGGCGGCGTCGTTCGCCGCGTCGCTTGCCGATCTCTTCGCCCCCTGGGGCTTGCTCGTCATCGAGCCCGAGGCGCTGCGCGAGGCGGGCGCGTCGATCGTCCGCCGTGCGCTCGAGCAGCCGAGCGAGGTGCTCGAGCGCATCCGCGCCGGCGCGGAGCACGTCGTCTCGCTCGGACGGCGGCCGCGTGTCGCCGAGCGCTTCCCGCTCTTCATGCTCGAGGAAGGGGAGGTGCCGCGCCGCCACCACCTCGAGCCGGTCGATGGTCGATTCCGCGCCGGCCACGGCGAGACGCTGTCGACGGCCGACGCGCTCGAGTTGCTGGAGCGATCCCCGCACCGCTTCTCGACCGCGGCGTTGCTGCGTCCCGTCGTGCAGCAGTCTCTCCTGCCGGTGGCCCTCGCGGTCCTCGGCCCCGCGGAGATCGATTACTTCGACCAGCTCGGCCCGCTCCTCGATCTCTTCGACGTCCCCGCGCCGCCACGCGCGCTCCGTCTCAGCGCGACGCTGATCGAGGGCAAGGTGGCGCGCGCCATGGAGCGCGTCGGCGTGGCGACCTCCGGGCCGGCGCTCGATCGCCTCGTGGGCGCGTCGCGTGCCGAGGATCTGGTCACGAGCGATGCCGCGCGCGCCATCGAGGAGCGTCTCGCGCGTCTCGCCGCGACCGTCGAGGGCGAGGTCGACGCCGCGATGGCCGACGCCGCGTTGCCCGAGAAGGAGGAGCGCCGCGCGCGCGCCCGGGGCCGGCGCATCGTCGAGGAGGTGGCGCGTCTCGAGGCGCGCCTGCGCCGTTCGGCCGCGTCCCGGAGTCGCGAGGACCTTGCGGCGGCGATCGTCGTCTGGAACCATCTGTTTCCGGACGGCGTTCTGCAGGAGCGCCGCTGGAACGTGCTCCACTACCTCGCCAAGTACGGCGCGGCGTGGCTCGGCGACCTCGTCGCCGAGGTCGAGCGCGATCCGTTCGTGGTCGCGCATCGCTGGGCGTTCATGTAGTCTTGGCTTTTCTCGCAGGAAGCGAGAAAAACCAAGACTGAGAATGGCCAAGAACCACTCTTGCCGAGGCGCAGGGGGATGGCGGTGTTGGTGAAGCGAATCTGGAAGGAGTCTGGCGTCGGAGTGCGAGAACGGCGGTCGGGAACGAGCGTCGCTGGCTTGCGGAGGCGCTCGTGACGGCCGAGGGCTGCGATCTGCTCGTCATCGCCGCGCACCCGGACGACGCGGAGCTCTGTTGCGGCGGACTGCTCCTGGTTTCCGCGCAGCGCGGCTGGAGGACGGGCGTCGTGGACCTGACGCGTGGCGAGCTCGGCACGCTCGGGAGCCCCGAGATCCGCCTCCGGGAGGCCGCCGCGGCGGCCGACGTGCTCGGCCTCGCGGTGCGGCGCAATCTCGGCCTCCCGGACGGCGGGGTGCGCGATCGCGACGAGTACCGCCGTGAGGTGGTACGCGTCATCCGGGAGCTTCGTCCACGCGTCGTCGTCGCGCCGCCGCGCCTCGATCACCACCCGGACCACAGCGGCGCGTCGGAGCTCGTCGAGCGGAGCTTCTACCTCTGTGGCATTCGCAAGTTCCTTCCCGAGATCCCGCCGTGGCGTCCGCGGGCGCTGCTGCGCTACGCGGGCAGCCGGGGCGTCGAGCCGCGCCTCGTGGTCGACGTCACCCCGGTGATCGAGCGCCGCACCGAGGCGATCCGCTGCTACCAGTCGCAGTTCAACACCGAGGAGGCGACGCGGCTGCGGATCAATCGGCCGTACTTTCTCGAGTCGATCAACGGCCACCTGCGGCACTACGGCTCGATGATCGGCGTCGAGTTCGGCGAGGCGTACACCAGCGATCTCCCGCTGCCGGTCGGTGATCCGGTCGGGCTGTTCGACACCGAGCCCTGGCGATGACCGCGCCTGACACGCTCGAGCTCGGCATCATCTGCCACCCCACCTTCGGCGGCAGCGGCGTCGTCGCGTCGGAGCTCGGCATGGCGCTCGCCGATCAGGGGCACCAGGTGCACGTCTTCAGTCACGTGCGTCCGTTCCGGCTCCCCGCGACCTATCCGAACACCCACTTTCACGAGGTCGAGGTGACCTCGTACCCGCTCTTCAAGTACCCGCCGTACACCCTCGCGCTGGCGACGCGCCTCGCGGCCGTCTGCCGCCAGCGACGACTCGATCTGCTCCACGCGCACTACGCCATCCCGCACGCGATCAGCGCGTACCTGTGCCGGCAGATGCTCGCCAGCTCGTCGCCGCGGCTGGTGACGACGCTCCACGGCACCGACATCACGCTCGTCGGACTCGACGCGTCGTTCTACGAGATGACGCGCTTCGGGATCATGCAGAGCGACGGCGTCACCGCGGTATCGCGCCAGCTCGCCGCGCAGACGCGCGAGCGCTTCCGCATCTCGCGACCGGTGGAGGTCATCCCGAACTTCGTCGACACCGGGCGCTTCACCCCACGGCGTCGCGATGCGGAGGAACGCGCTCGCCACGCGCGCGAGGATGACGTCCTCGTGGGGCACATGTCGAACTTCCGCGCCGTGAAGCGGGTCCGCGATGTCGTCCGCGTGTTCCACGGCATCGCGCACGAGCTCCCGGCGCGCCTGCTGATGATCGGCGACGGCCCGGAGCTCGAGCCCGCGCGCACGCTCGTCGCCGAGCTCGGGCTGCGCGAGCGGGTGAGCTTCATCGGCACGCACTGCGACGTCCCATCGCTCGTCGCACAGCTCGACCTCTTCCTGCTCCCGAGCGAGTACGAGAGCTTCGGCCTCTCGGCGCTCGAGGCGATGGCGTGCGGCGTCCCGGTCGTCTGCAGCTCCGCCGGCGGCCTGCCGGAGGTGGTCACCGAGGGCGTCACCGGCTTCCTCTGCGACGTCGGCGACACGAGGTCGATGATCGAGAGATCACTCGAGATCCTGCGCCACCCCGGCCGCCGCCGAGAGCTCGGCGCCGCCGCGCGAGAACGAGCCGAACGGGAGTTCCCGCGAGCGAGGGTGGTGACGATGTACGAGGCGTTTTACCGTCGCGTGCTGGCGGAGGCGTGACTCGCGGCCAGGAAGCGAGAGCACGGCCGAAGTGCGACGGGGACGGGAACGCAGATTACGCAGATTGACGCAGATTGAAGACGGGGATCGGAGTCGGAGTCGGCGTCGGAATCGGATCTCGGACTCGGTCATCGGAATCGGAATCGGAGTCGGAATCGGCCTCTGAATCGGACATCGCACTCCGTAATCGAAGGCTTGCGAGGACGAGGACGAGGACGAAGGACGAGCTCCCGCTTTCACCTCACGGCCTCACAACCCGAACCGCAATATCATCGTCGAACTTCGGCGAGCCCAGCTCCACGATTCCACCGGCGTGCTCGAGGCGTGTTGACCGGGCTATGCTTCCGGTCTTCGTGTCGACCCACTCCACCGCGTACGTGCCCTCCGGGAGATCGAGCGTCAGGGTCGCCTCGATGCCGCTC
>JBFFXF010000336.1:0-7208 GCA_041569895.1 Planctomycetota bacterium
CAGCGTCCGGAGCCTCTACAATCGGCTGAAGGCGTACCGGGAGGAGGGTTCCTGAGCCGTTTCGTCGCCCGCGCGCCGGAGCCCGGTGGACATCCGCCCGCAGGCCGGAATAATCCCGTATGCCTCGGCGCGCGGCGCAGTCCCTCCCCGCCAGGAATTACGGACGAACCCGGCATCACATGAAGAGCTCGGCGACCTCACGCAGCGGCACGCGGCGCCATCGCGGGAAGCCCACCCTGGTGGTGGGGATCGGTGTCTCGGGCGCCGACGTGGATGTCCTGCAGCGATTCCTGTCGGCCGTGCCGCCACGCGCCGGCGTCGCGCTCGTGGCCGTCGAGCCCTCGCCGAGCCTGCACCGCGTGGTCGATCGCCTCGAGGGCGCGTCGATGCGCGTCGTCGAGGCCAGGGAGGGGAGCGCCGTCGAGCCGGACACGCTCCACGTCATGCCCGCCGGCTGCCACTTCTCGCTCGAGGGCGGCCGGTTCCGCGCCGCCGCGGCTGGCGCTCCGGACGATCCGCGCTCGCCGATCGACGGCTTCCTGAAGTCGCTCGCGGAGGATCAGGGCGAGCGCGCCGTCGGCATCGTCCTCTCGGGCAAGGGCACCGACGGGGCGCTCGGTCTCAAGGCGGTGCGGCGGGAGGGTGGCATGACGATGGCGCAGGAGGGCGTCACGGCGCGGTTCGACAGCATGCCGCGAAACGCCGTCGCGCTGCATGTGGTCGACCACGAGCTGCCGGTCGAGGAGATGCCGGCCGAGCTCCTGCGGTACGCGGAGAGCGTCCGGACGCGTTCGGCGAGGGCTCGACGCCGCGCCGACGACGAGGCGATCCGCGCCGTTCTGCCGACGATCTGCGACGCCATCCAGCGAGTCACCGAGCATGACTTCCGGCGCTACAACCCGAACACGCTGGTGCGCCGCGTGCGTCGCCGGCTGCAGGTGCTCCACATGCCGGACGTCGGGCAGTACGTCGACCGGCTCCGGGAGGACGACGCGGAGGCGCGCCGGCTCTTCCGCGACCTCCTGATCAGCATCACCGAGTTCTTTCGCGAGGAGGAATCGTTCGACGCGCTGGCGCGCACGGCCCTCGCTCGCGCCCTCGCGGACCGGCGCGCCGGCGATCCCGCGCGCATCTGGGTGCCCGCGTGCGCGACCGGCGAGGAGGTCTACACCATCGGCATCCTCGTGTGCGAGCGCATCGATGAGAGCGGCGAGGGCGCCGAACTCCCGGTGACGATCTTCGGGACCGACATCGACCGCCACGCTCTCGAGGCGGCGTGTCGCGGGCAATACTCGCAGGGGATCGCCGAGGATCTCTCCGCCGAGCGGCTCGAGCGTTTCTTCGTCGACCGGGGGCGCTCCTTCGAGGTGACGCACCGCATCCGGTCGATGTCGATCTTCTCCGAGCACAACCTGATCCACGAGCCGCCCTTCACCAACCTCGACCTCATCTCCTGCCGCAACCTGCTGATCTACTTCGACCGCGAGACGCAGGCGCGCCTCCTCGAGGGCTTCCACCGCGCGTTGCGCCCGGGCGGATATCTCTTCCTCGGCCCCTGCGAGGACGTCGACGTCGTGCCGGAACTCTTCGAGACCGTCGACCTCCGACACCGGATCTATCGTCGACGGCGCGTGGGCATCGCGTCGCAGGATGTCGCGTCGCAGGATGGTGATGGCGCGGGCTCCACCACGCGCGCGAAGCGGTCGGCGGAGACCGATCTCGGAACCATCGTCGGCGGCGTGGTCCTCGCCGAGCACGCTCCCCGGCACGTCGTCGTCGACGGCTCGGGCGACATCGTCTACCTGTCGTCGAACACCGCGCGCTTCATCGAGCTTCCCGGGGGGAGCTTCACGGGCAACCTGACGAGTCTCGTCAGGCGCGGGCTGCGGCGCGCCGTGCGTGCGGCCCTGCGCGAGACCGTGAGGACCGGGTCGCGGGCGGTCCAGCGCGCTCGCTGCAAGGGGCCGGAGGGCGAGTCGCTCGCCGTCGAGATCACCGCCGAGCCCCTGCGCGGGACGCCGGGGGATCGCGCGCTCTTCCTGGTCGTCTTCCGCGAGCTCCAGCCGTCGACGCCCGGCGCGCCGCCGGCCGGCAGCGGAGAGCTGCAGCGCGTCGAGGACGAGCTGGCGCGCGCGCGACGTGACCTCGACGTCACGGTCTCGGACTTCGAGAGCTCGACCCAGGAGCTCCGGCAATCGAACGAGGGGCTGCTCTCGACGAACGAGGAGCTGCGGTCGGCGAACGAGAAGCTGGAGAACTCGCGCGAGGAGATCCGGTCCGCGAACGAGGCGCTCGCTCGCGCCAACGCCGACCTGAGAAACCTGCTCGACGGGACGCAGATCGCGATGATCTTTCTCGACCGCGACCTGCGCGTCAAGCGCTCCACCGCGGCGGTGGGCGAGATCTACAACCTCATCCCCGCCGATCGCGGCCGGCCCCTCGAGCACATCACGCACAACGCCGTCGAGATGCCGCCGCTGCCCTCGCTCGAGGAGCTCTCGTCCCCCGACGCGGCCGTCGCCCATGAGATCCGCACGACCGACGGACGGTGGTACATCCGTCGTGTCCGCCCGTACGTCGGCGCGGAGGGCGAGACCGGGGGCCTCGTGGTGACGTTCACCGACGTTACCGAGTTGCGCGAGAGCGAGGAGCGCTTTCGCCTGCTCGCCGAGACCGTGCCCGAGATCATCTTCACCGCGTCGCCCGACGGCAGCTGGATCTACACCAACAACCGCTTCCACGAGACCACGGGCGCGCCGCAGGGAGCGGCCCGCGATCGGGGCTGGCTCGACTCAGTGCACCCCGAGGACCGCGACCGCATGGCACGGGCGTGGCCTGATCTTTTTGCCGCCGGGGAGCCGTTCGAGCTCAAGTGCCGGCTGACGACCGCGCGCGGCGGCTCGCGCTGGCACCTCTTCCGGGCCGTGCCGATCCGTGACGAGTCGAGCAGCGTCGACCGCTGGTTCGGCACCGCCGCGAACATCGAGGACCTCGTCGAGGCGCAGGACGGCCTCGAGCGGGCCGACCGGCAGAAGGATCAGTTCCTGGCGATGCTCGGCCACGAGCTGCGCAACCCGCTGACGTCGGTGATTTACGGCCTGCACGTGCTCGACGTCGTCGACCCCGCCGATGAGAAGTACGAGCGCACCAAGGCGGCGATCGAGCACCAGGCGTGGACCATGAAGGCGCTGCTCGACGACCTGCTCGACGTGGCGCGCATCAAGCGTGGCAAGGTGAAGGTGACCCGGGAGGTGGTCGAGCTCGCGGTCCTCATCGAGCACGCGTTGCGCAACGTCCGCCCGCTGGTCGAGGAGCACGGCCACTCGGTGACGGTGTCACTGCCGGAGCGCGCCGTCCGGCTGCACGCCGATGGCCGCCGCCTGGAGCAGGTGCTCACCAACTTGCTCAACAACGCGGCGCGCTACACGCCGGACGGCGGCGCCATACTGCTGACGGCGGACGCCGACGACGAGACGGTGACGATCTCGGTGCGCGACAACGGTCCCGGCATCCCGAGCGACCTGCTGCCGCAGATCTTCGAGCTCTTCAGCCAGGGAGAGACGACCCCGGACCGCGCCGGCGCCGGGCTCGGAATCGGACTGGCGCTGGTCAAGCAGCTCGTCGAGCTCCACGGCGGCACCGTGGAGGCGAGGAGCCTCGGCGTCAACCAGGGGAGCGAGTTCACCGTGACCCTGCCCGTGTACCGGGCGCCCGCGCAGAGCGCCGGCGCCGGCGACGGCGCCGAGGCGGGAGACGAGAGAGAAGGCGACGGCGACGGACGTGGCACGGCGCGCTCGCTCCGCACGCTCGTCGTCGAGGACAACGTCGGCGTCGCCGAGAGCCTGAAGACCATCCTCGAGGTGTGGGGCCACAGCGTGCGCATGGTGCACGACGGCCTCGAGGCCTTCGAGCTCGCCACGCGAGAGCCGCCGGACGTCGCGCTCGTCGACCTCGGCATTCCGGGAATGGACGGGTGCGAGCTCGTGCGCCAGCTCCGCAAGCACGCCGAGCTCGAATCGACGACGATGATCGCGCTCACCGGCTTCGGGCAGGAGCGGGACCGCGCCGAGAGTCGCGAGGCCGGATTCGACCACTACCTGATCAAGCCGGTCGACCTCGACTCGCTCAGACGGCTTCTGGAGTCGTCTTGACCTCGCGGTCCCGCGTCGCCCGTCGCACCATCGCGAGCTCCATCATGTTCTCGGTGGTCAGCAGGCCGACGATCGATCCGTTGCCCGCCGTCACCGGGACGGAGTCGAGGCGACCCTCCTGGAGCTTCGACAGCGCATCGATGAGCATCGCCGATTCGTCGATGGTCTCGGGCTCGGTCTGCATGGCGTCGCCGACCGAGGATTCGCGTCCCCGCTCCGTGAGGGCGCGGATCAGGTCGCTGCGCGTCAGCATGCCCGCGAGGCGACCATCCGCGCCGAGCACGGGAAAGTCCTGCTGGGCGCTGTCGAGGAGCTTCGCCACCGCGGTGTCGAGCGAGTCGCCCGGCGAGAGCGAGTCGAACTCGGTGTACATGATCTCCCGCACGCTCAGTCCGCGGAACGCGGCGCGCAGCTCGACCATGCGCGCCTCGGCCTCGGCTCCGAAGTAGACGAAGAGCGCGATGACGAAGAGGAGCAGATGGCCGAGGAAGAGTCCCCCGAAGAAGAAGAGCACCGCCATGAACTGGCCGATCGACGCGGCCAGGCGCGTGGCGTCGACGCGGTCCATGCGGTGCGCCAGGAGGGCGCGCAGCACGCGGCCGCCGTCCATGGGGAACGCCGGCAGCATGTTGAAGCCGACGAGGAAGACGTTGACGTAGAGAAACGCGTTGACGACGTGTTCCCTCGGATCGGCGCGCAGCCCGTCGAGACCGGAGACCACGAGCAGGTACACGGCGGTGATGGCGGCGATGACCAGGTTGACCGCCGGTCCGGCGAGCGCCACGAGCACCTCCTGCCTCGGCTGCTCCGGGATCGACTCGAGCCGCGCCACGCCGCCGATCGGCAGCAGGGTGATGCTGCGCGTCTTGATGCCGAAGCGTCGCGCCGTGAGCGCGTGTCCGAGCTCGTGGAGGACGACGCACCCGAAGATCGACAGGACGAAGAGCAGCGTGGCGACGACCTGGGACAGCGTGCTGCCACTTCCGAGCCCGGCGAGCGCGATCCAGACGATGAGGATCCAGAAGGACCAGTGGATGACGACGTCGATGCCGAAGAGCTTGCCGAGCCTGAGCGACCACGACCACTTCATCGGTCGGTCTCCTTCCCCAACGTGGCAAAAACCCGTTCCCGTTCCCGTTCCCGTTCCCGTTCCCGTGCCCGACCGCGCGCCAGTCTGCTTCGCGGACGGAACAACAGCAAGCGACCGGCGTTTCCGCGACTGGAGGATCCTTTTCTGTACGTCGCACGAGTATTCAACCGGGCGTCGACCCAGGGAGGATAACAAATACCGTTCCCACCGCAATACCGGGGTGCGACACACGGCGTGCGAGTCACGGCGTGCTGGTGCTCGGCAATTCACTGCACCCGCCGTACGGGGCGCACGGCGCGCCACGAATCGGCATCGACGGCCGGGCCGTTCCTGGTATCATTCGCGCTCGAGCGGACTTCCGGACGCCGCCCGGCCGGTGATTCTTCCACCTGGCGCGAAGCGCGGGCGACGCAATACTCCGGGGAGAGTCGAGCCAGGCGAAGCCGACTCGATCGCGTCGGCTTTGCATGGAGCGGCCGATGAGCACAGACGCGAGCGAAGACACCGTACTCCCCGCGCCGACGGCGCTCGTCGAGCGCGCCTACGACCTGGTCTCGGGCGACCGCGGCGAGCGGGTGTGCACGGACCTCTCCGAAGACGCCTGCCGGGCGGTGCCGCGCAACTTCTTCCTGCAGCTCGGGGCGCGCACCGCCACCAAGATCGGCGATTCGCTCAGCAGCCCGTCGCTCGTCCTGCCGTGGCTGCTCTCGGCCCTGGCGGCGCCGGCGTATCTCATCGCCGCGCTCGTGCCGGTGCGCGAGGCGGGCTCGCTCCTGCCGCAGCTCGCCTTCGGCAGCCTGGTCCGCCGCCACGCGGTGCGCAGGTGGTTCTGGGTCGGAGGCAGCGCGCTCCAGGGCGCGGCGGTGCTCGCGATGGCACTCGCCGCGGCGACGCTCGAGGGAGTCGCGGCGGGACTCGCCGTCGTCGGAGCGCTCGTCCTATTCAGCCTGGCGCGAGGCGTCTGCTCGGTGTCGACGAAGGACCTCGTCGGCAAGACCATCCCCAGGACCCGTCGCGGACGACTCGGCGGCATTGCGTCGTCACTGGCGGGCGTCGTCGCGGTCGCGGTCGGCGTCTCCTTCTGGCTCGTCGACCGCTCCAGCTTGACCGCGTCGATTCTCGGCGTGCTTCTGGCGTCGGCAGGCGCGCTGTGGCTGATCGCCGCCGGAGCGGTCTCGGTGCTGCGCGAGGAGCGCGGTGACGCCGGCGGCGACGACGGGCTGCTCCGAGCGGCGCTCGGCAGCGTCTCGCTCCTCCGGACCGACGCCACCTTCCGGCGCTTCCTGATCGCCAGGGCGCTGCTCGCGAGCACCGTGCTCGGCATGCCTTTCTACGTCATCCTCGCCCGGGACGCGACGGGCGGTCAGCTCGGCGGGCTCGGGCTCCTCGTCGTCGCGAGCAGTCTCGCGACCAGCCTCAGCGCGGTGGTCTGGGGTTGGCTGGCGGACCGCTCGAGCCGCGTGACGCTCTCGGTCGCCGGACTCGCCGCCGGCGTCATCGGCTGCGTGACGTTCGGCGTGTCGTTTGTGGACGTGCCGGAAGCGCACGCCTTCTGGGTCTGGACGACGCTCTTCTTCGTGCTCGCGCTGGCGCACACCGGCATTCGCCTCGGTCGCAAGACCTACATCGTCGACATGGCGCCAGGGGACAAGCGGCCGCTCTACGTCGCGCTCGGCAACACCGTCATCGGCATTGTGCTGGTCGTCGGCGGTCTCGTCGGCGCCCTCGCCGACCTCATCGGCGAGCGCTGGGTCATCCTCATCTACGCCGTGCTCGGCGTCGCCGGCGGCGCCATCGGCCTCGGGCTCGACGAGGTCGAGGACTCCTCGGACGCGAGCTGACTCGACGCAATCGGTCGGAGTGTGTGGAGAGCGCGGTGACACCGGACGTGCGCGACGTTCACAACTCGATCGTGGTCGGCTACCATGATCGCGACGCGGCCTTCGATCCGTACCTCGCGGGGCGGC
>JBFFXF010000337.1:0-7143 GCA_041569895.1 Planctomycetota bacterium
CGTAGCGCGCCACGTCGAGCCAGTGCCGGCCCCAGCGCTCACCGTGACGCGGCGAGGCGAGCAGGCGGTCGACGAGTCGCGAGACCGCATCCGGCGCGGTGTCCGCCAGAAACGCCTCGACCTCGTCCGGCGTCGGAGGCAGCCCGAGGAAATCGAGCGAGAGTCGCCGGATCAGCGTCCGCCGCGACGCCGGCGGCGCGGGCGCGAGGTCACGCGCCTCGAGCCCGGCGAGAACGAACTCGTCGATCCGCCCGGCGGGCCACGACCGATCGCGCACCACCGGCGGCGTGGCATCGAGGCGGTCGAAGGCCCAGTGGCCGCCGTCGCCGGCATCGACTTGCGGTCCGGCGAGCAGGCAGAGGGTGATGATGGTCAGGGTCCGTCGCACGGAGACCTCCGGATGGCTGGGCGTGTGGACATGATAGTTGGCTCGGGGGTGGGGGGATACCCCTCCATTCCCGGTCCCGGACCCGGACCCGGTCCCGGTCCGAAAAACGTACCCGTGCTCGTTCCCGTGCCCGTTCCCGTCCTCGAGGGCTCTGGTATCGGAGTCCGATGACCGACTCCGATTCCGATGACCGACTCCGATTCCGATTCCGATTCCGATGACCGATACCGATACCGATACCGATACCGACTTCCGACTCCGATCGGCGACACGGGCACGGGGGACGGGGACGGCGTCACTCCGGGACGATCGGCTGGTCGAAAACCACCGTCACGTCGTCCGACGGTTTCTGCGCCGGCAGTTCTGTGCGGGCGACCTCCCGCGCGACGCGCTCGAGGTCGGCGAGGTCGAGGCCCGCGTACCGGGGCTTGCCGAGCCGTCGTCTCGCCTCGCGGAAATGCTCCGCGGCTCGCTCGCCGTGGCGTCGCACGCCGTCGGGCATCTGCTGGCGCGCCTTGACGCCGGCGGCGGCGAGCTTGATCAGGCCCTTGAAGAACTCCGAGGCCGCCCCGCGCTTGCCGGCCGCGACCCACAGGCCCTCCCACTCCTCGTGGGCTTCCCAGTAGTAGCCGTGGTTGAAGAGATCGAGGCCGAAGAGGTACGCCTCGCTCTCGCGCCACCGGGCGGGGTCGAGCGGCGGCGGTGTTGTCTCGGGGAGGTCGCGGCTGTGGCCGCGCGGGTCGTTGCGCGGATGCGGGAAGCCGAGACCCTCGCCCGTGAAGGCGTAGGGCGGGAAGTCACGGTCGGGCGCCAGTCGTGGACGGTCGTCGTTCACCGCGGAGATTCTAACCCGGGTTTCTCCCAGAACGGCGTAGCGAGGCGCAGCAAATGATTGCGAGGGCAAGGAAAGCGATTGAGCTTGACGCAGCCATCGCAAGCAGTTGCAAGCCGCAGTAGCCGGGCTGGGAGAAATCCGGGCACCAATTCGGTGAGCGGCGCGATACCATCGGCGCCGAGCCATGCCCGAGCTTCCGGAAGTCGAGACCGTTCGCCGCAGCCTGCGGCCGGCGCTCCAGGGACGCGTGATCACCGGCGTGCGTGTGCGCGACCGCCGGCTGCGATCCCCGGTGCCGTCGCGTCGCCTCCGCCGCGACGTCATCGGACGCGCCGTCACGGACGTCGGTCGGCGCGCGAAGTACCTCCTCGTGCGGCTCGAGGGCGGCGCCACCGTGGTCATTCACCTCGGGATGAGCGGGCGGCTGCTCCTCGCCGGCGCCGACCGGGAGCTCGAGCCGCACGTGCACGTCGTCTTCGCGCTCGACGACGGGCGCGAGCTGCGCTTCAAGGACCCGCGGCGCTTCGGTCTGGTCGACGTGCTGCGCGCCGGCGAGATCGAACGGGACCGGCGTTTCCGCGATCTCGGCGTCGAGCCGCTGTCGGAGGAGTGCACTGCGAGCTACTTCTTCGAGCGCACGCGCGGGCTGCGCAAGCCGATCAAGAACTTCCTCATGGACGCGCGTCACGTCGTCGGCGTCGGCAACATCTACGCGAGCGAGGCACTCTTCCTCGCCGGCGTCCACCCGCAGCGAGCGGTCGGTCGCGTCAGTCGCGCCACGTGGGAGCGCGTCACGTCGTCGGTGAAAACGGTCCTCGACGACGCCATCCGACAGGGCGGCACGACGCTCAACGATTTCCAGGACAGCAACGGCAACGCCGGCTACTTCCAGGTCTCGCTCCGCGTCTACGGAAAGCGAGGCGAGCCGTGCCCGCAGTGCGGCGCGCCACTCGCCACCAAGGTCCTCGCCGGCCGATCGACCTTCTACTGCAAGCGGTGCCAGCGTTGAGTCGTCCCCCGGAGAGCTTCAAGGCGAGCGATCCGTTCACCGGCTCCAGTAGCGGATCACCGCGCTGTTGTCGTCGTCGCCGTGCCCGAGGCGCTCGACCTCCTCGAGGATGTCGGCGTGGAGACGGGAGAGGGGCAGGGGAACGCCCGCGCGGTCGGCGGTCTCGAGGATCAGGCGGACGTCCTTCAGATGCTGGGCCAGCCTCGCCTGCGTGGTGAAGTCGCCCTCGACCATCTTGCGGCCCTTGGTCTCCATCACCTCCGAGCGCGCCGCCGTCGAGCGCAGCACCGCGAGCGCCGCCGCCGGCGTCATGCCGCAGCGCTCCGCGTAGGCGAGGCCTTCCGCGAGGACGGCGCGGTTGAGGCCGAGGACGAGGTTGACGACGAGCTTCATCCTCGAGCCCGACCCTCGCGGGCCGACGTGGAACACGCGGCGCGCGAAGCCCTCGAGGATGTCGCGGCAGGCATCGACGTGCGTCTCGTCACCGCCGCACATGACGACGACCTCGCCCGACCGCGCCTGGGCGCTCGATCCGGCGACCGTCGCGTCGATCGAACCGACCCCGCGCGCGCCGAGCCGCTCTCCGGCAGCCTCCGCATCGGCGGGCAGCCCCGTGGTGACGTCGACGACCAGCTGCCCCGGTCGCAGTCGATCATCGATCTCGTCGAGGACGGCGCTGACGACCGTCGAGTCGGGCAGGCAGAGCACCACGCGCTCGCACCGCCCGGCGAGGTCGGCCGCATCCCGCGCCGTCGTGCCACCGCGCTCCTCGAGCGCACCGCGGCGCGCCTCGTCGATGTCCCAGCCGATGACGCCGAAGCCCGCGGCGAGGAAACGCGCGGCGAGCGCGTCGCCGAGGAGTCCCAGACCGATGAGGCCGAGCGTCTCGCGGATCCCGGGATCGTCGCCGTCGCCGCGTCGCGCCATCACGGATTGCCTCCGTGCTCGGCGGGTCGGAGCGACCCGAGGATCTCGGCCCACGCGTCCCGGAGCCGGTCGATCGCCCCGTCGGGGCAGTGGAGGACGATCTCGATCGTGCCGCGAGCGGCGTCCAGCGGCATCGCGACCCAGAGACGCCGCGTCGGGATCAGGGTCGTCTCGCCTCCGGTCGCCACCGGACGACCGAGGCCGGTCGGCGCGAGCGCGGAGCCCGTTCCGGCGGCCCGCAGCTCGACGAACGCCGCCGCGACACCGCCCAGGTCGATGCCGCCCACGTCGATGCCGCCCACGTCGATGACGCGCGCGTCGAGGAGCTCCGTCTCGGGAAGATTCAGCAGCAGGAACCGGCGCTGCTCGACGAGCTGGGCCGCGGTCGTGCGAGGCAGGTAGGGGCTGCGAAAGACGATCAGGCTGCCGTCGGCCTCGCCGGTCGTGGGCACGCGCCACGCGTCGACGACGGTCCCCGGCACCATCGGTGGCTCGCCGCGCCACCGCGACCAGCCCGCCGGGACCTCGGGCCGCAGCCCGGTCGCCGGATACGGATCCCCGTCGCAGCCGGCGAGGAGCGCGGCGAGCGCGAGATACCGGAGCGGCCGCGTCACGGCTGCCTCACGGCGCGCGACGTGCGTGCCTCGATCGCGCCGAGCTGCTGCGGCTCCGCGGCGCCCGGCCACCAGATCCGCACCGCGTCGGCGCGTGGCGCGTCGCCGAGCCCGAACGTCACCGGCTGCTCGCACTGGCTGAGGTAACTGCGACCGCTCGACACCGTCGCGTGGAGCGTCCGCCCCGCGACGTCGGCCTCGACGCGCGCCCCGAACGCGTTGGTGTTCGGCGGGCGTCCCTCGAGCTTCAGCCGGATCCAGCCGTTCGTGTTGCCGCCGTCGTTGCGGAAGAGTCGCGCCGGGCCGTCGTTCGCGACCACCACGATGTCGAGATCGCCGTCTCCGTCGACGTCCGCGTACGCGCACCCGCGCCCGACTGTCGGCTCGAAGATGTCCGGACCGACCTGCGCGGCGCGCAGCTCCTCGTAGAGCCGCGGCGCCCCCGGTCCCGCGTTCCAGAAGATCTGCGCCGGTTGCCTGTACCGCTGCTCCGACTGCACCGTCTGGATCTCGTTCTCGAGGTGGCCGTTCGCCTCGAAGATGTCGAGCCGGCCGTCGAGATCGAGGTCGAAGAAGAAGACGCCGAACTTCATGTAGCGACGGCTCGGGTTGCCGATCCCCAGCGGCTCCGCGTCGTCGGTGAAGCCGAAGGTGAGCGGGTCGTCGCTGATGTAAAGCGCCGTGATCTCGTTGGCGAAGTTCCCGACGACGATCGCCTGCGTGCCGTTCGGATCGACGCGGGCCCAGTCGATCCCCATCGCGCCGCGCGTGTTCCCCTGGTTGTCGAACGCGACGCCGGATTCCGCGCCGATCTCCTCGAACGTGCCGTCACGCTGGTTGTGGAAGAGGAAGTTTTGCACGGTGTCGTTGGCGACGACGATGTCGACCCAGCCGTCGCGATCCATGTCGAGCACCGACACGCCGAGCGACTTGCCGAGCGGCACGCCGGTGTTCGGGTTGCGGACCTCGATCCCGGCCGCCGCGGAAACATCCTCGAAGCCGCCGGCGACGTTGCGGTGGAGACGGCAGAAGGTCCCCTCGAAGTTGGTCGGCGGGCCGTAGGCGCGGCCGAGCCCGGTGATCTGGAAGCCCTGGGCGAGGTCGTGCTCCGGGGACCACGTGACGTAGCGACACACGAAGATGTCGAGCCGGCCGTCGTTGTCGAAGTCGAGGAACGCGGCGCTCGTCGACCACGGGTGCGGGCCCTTCTCGAACGACTCCGCCTCGACGACCGGCAGGCCGACCTCCCGCGTCACGTCGACGAAGCGCTCGCCGCCGTCGTTGCGCAGGAGGCGGTCGTTGCCGACGGCGGTGAGATAGATGTCGTCATCGCCGTCGCCGTCGTAGTCGCCCACCGCGACACCCATGCCGTAGAGGACGATGTCGAGGCCGACCCTGGCGGTGACGTCCTCGAACTTTCCCGTGCCGTCGTTCTCGTAGAGCGCCTGCGTCGGTCGCGCGCCGGACGGGTCGTCCGGCCACGGCGCGGAGTTGACGAGGACCAGGTCCTGGTCTCCGTCGTTGTCGAAGTCGAGGAACGCGCAGCCGCCGCCCATGGTCTCCGGGAGGAGCTTCCGGCCGCGCGCGCCGTTGTGATGGCGAAACCGGATGCCGGCCTCCGCGGTGACGTCGACGAGCTTCAGGTCGCGGGGGAGATCCTCGACCCGACGCACGAACTCGGCGGGCGCCACCGGAAGGGGGATGTAGGGATCGTCCGGTCCGGTGTCGAACAGTCTCCAGACGAGGACGCCGACGACGACCACGAACGCGATCAGGGCCAGTGCTGCGGCGGGTCTCACGGCGCGGGGGCCCTCAGGTCGTAGATCACGATCGACTGCGCCGCGTGATCGGCTGCCGGGTGCTTGCTCCGGTGGATGCGGATGGCGCGCTCCTCGGCGTTGTCATCGGGACGGTACCGATCGAAGAGCTTCTGGTGTCGCTGAAACGCCTCCTCGTCCCCGAACAGCTTCGCGATGCGCGCCAGGTTGTAGTGCGCGGTCTGGTCCTCCGCGTCGATCTCGAGCGTCTTCTCGAACTCGGCGCGGGCGCGCTCGAGAAGCGTCCGCCGCAGCGCCGGATCGCCGCGCTCGCTGCGGGCGCGCTGGAAGACGGTGATGCCGAGCTCGTTGCGGACCAGGTAGTCCTGCGAGAAATCGAAGCCGCGCTCCGGGACGCGCGTCTCGAGCACGCGCTCGAAGTCGGCGATGGCCGCGTCGAGGTTGCCGTTCTGGCGGTTGACGAGTCCGTTCAGCCAGTTGATCGTCCACGACGGCGCGTCGGGGTGCTCGCGCGCCGTCGTCAGGGCACGGACGGCGTCGTCGAGGCGTCCCTCCTTCTCGAAGACGCGCGCGAGGTTCACCCAGCCCTCCGAGCGTCCGAGCGCGGCGACCCGCCGGAAGACCTCCTCCGCCTGGCGGAGCTCGCCCTTCTCGGAGCCCCCCGATCCCTTGAGAAACAGCCCGATGCCGTAGTCGTTCCAGCGCTGCCACTCGGGGATCTCCGAGCGCTGCGACGCGGGCTGCGACGCGGGCGAGGCGTCGAGCGTCGACCCCGCGACCGGCAGCCGCACGCGGTCCTCGCACATGACGACCGGCGTCAGGTTGGGGGCGTTCTCGGCGCCGAAGACGTGCTCCATGTAGGTGCGGTCGAACTTGCGGAAGTTGAGCCGCGCCGTGATCTCGATGAAGCCGGTGGCGCTCTCCGGCACGCGCAGGCGATAGTGGATCGACTGGCCGGCTCCGGGCGGGATCTGGTGGTTGTAGAGCGGCACGAAGATGTCCTGCGGGTTGCGCCGGTCGATGCGGTTGCCGTCGCGGTCGAGCATCAGCACGTTGACGAAGTGCGACCAGGGGTCGACGAAGCCGCGCCCGTCGATCGCCCCGCTCCGCGCCACCGGGCCCGACGCGTCATGCGTCTCGACGTCGACCCACACCTCGTTCGAGTCCGCGGTCCCCTGCGTGAAGTGGTGTCCGACGCCGAGTGTCCGGACCACCACCTCGACGAGGTACGTCGCGCCGCGCTCGAGCGCCGGCAGCTCTGGCCGGAGAGGCGCGATGAGCTCGCCGTCGATGGTGCCGCCTTCACGAAGACCGAAGATGTCGATCCGCACCTGGTTGTCGCGCAGGAACTCCTCGTGCGCGCGGCGCGTCGGCTCGTGTCCGCGGAGCTCGGCGAGACCGGTGTTGGCGCCCGGGAAGAGGTGGTCGTGGATCTTGCCGTTGCGGTTGCCGAAGTCGAGCGAGTCCTTGAGCGGCATGTGGCACCCCTCCGCGCAGTTCTCTCGCGCCTTCGGCGGGTAGTAGAAGCTCCGCGCGCCGTGACCCGAGACGCCGCTCAGGTGGTAGGAGTCGTAGTGGTTCTGACCGCGCAG
>JBFFXF010000338.1:0-7113 GCA_041569895.1 Planctomycetota bacterium
CCGGCGCCAGCAACGCCGGCGCCAGCGACGCCGACGGCCTCCGCCGAGCAGCTGAAGCGCGCGGTCGCCCGCCGTCCGGCCCCGCCCCCGCCGCCACCCGCGGCGGGGCGCGGTCCGGGGCCGACGCGATCGCCAATGACGGCGCCTCGAACGCCGCCGTCGCCCTCCGCATCGCCTCCTCCTCCGCCGTCGTCGCCGCCACCCGGAGCGCCGCCACCCGGAGCGCCACCACCCGGAGCGCCACTGACGGCGCGGGCCCCGGTCACCGATCCGCCGCCGGTGCACCGCGGACCGCTCGAGCCGCGACCCGTGCAACCGCGGCCCGGGCGGATCGCCCAGCCGTCGCCGCCGAGCCCTCCAGCGCGCGCAGCGCCGTCGTCGCCGCCGCCGCCCGCGCCTCCGCCCGCGCCTCCGCAGCCGCCGGCGAGATCCGAGAAGTCCGCCCCGAAGTCGGCGGCCCCGGCGACAGCCGAGCGGACCGACGAATCGCCGCCCGCCAGCGCCGACGCCGCCCCGGGCGCGCAGCGCGCGGAAGACGGGGTGTCCCGGAGAAGCGCGAACACGAAGACGGCCGCGCCCCGTTCTCGACCGGAGCTGCTGCGACGGGTGAAGCGCGCCGTCGAGGGCGTCTTCGGTGACGAGGTCGTCGGCGCCTTCCGCCGGCCACTCGAGGTGCGCGCCGGCACGCTGGTGGTGGGTTTCGTCGTCGTCGTCCTCTCGGCGGTGATCATCGTGCTCGCGGTGCAGCGTCGGCTCGCGCAGGACTTCCCGGGCGGGGACCTCGGCGAGACCGCCGCGTCGCTGCCCCGGGACTCACTCGCTCCCGGGACCGCCGGGGCAGACGCGGGGATCACGCCGAGCGGCAGCTCGCTCGAGGAGATCGCGGAGGAGAGGGCTGTCTTCCGCACCGTCGACGAGGCGGCGATCCCGTTGCCCGACGCCCACCTGCCCGATCCGAATCCGCTCCCCGACATCCGCGAGGTGAGCGGGGCGGGGGACGGCCCGCCCGTGGCGGGGCCCGACGCCCGGCCATCTTTCCTGCCCGCCGGGAACGCCGAGTACGCCGGCCGCTGGTTCATCCAGGTGCACTCCTTCCTGGACGACGAGATCTGCCGGCGGCTTGCCGAGTACATCGCCGACGAGGTCGGCCTGACGTCTCTCTATCGCCTGCCGATGTACCCGCCCGGCGTCGCCGAGCAGAAGTACAAGCTGTTCATCGGCCCGTACGACTCGTCGCAGGCGACGGAGGATGACGAGCGCCGCCTGAAGCGACAGTATCGGATGCGGCCGCTGCGCAAGCCCCGGGCGCCGCGATCGCTGGACGACGCGCTCGACAAGCGCTTCGGCGAGACACAGGCGAAGGAGCTCGAGCGCTTCGTCCGCCCCTGAGGCGCTGCTTCGAAAACCCCTGTGGAGCTCGGGGGCGCAATCCAGAAGCGACAGTCTCCAGAGGATTTAACCACAGAGACCACAGAGAACCAAAGCACAGAGAGCACAGAGGCGGCTTCGAAGGCCTTGCTCGAGTTGGCGGGCCGGGTTGAGCGGCGAAAGGTCAATCGGACTGAAGACCAGAGAGACCTCTCTTCGTGCGTCGCTCCCCAGCGCGTCGCTGCGCCAGCTCGCGCCGCGCCTCTGTGGTTCACGCTTCCGTTTTCATCGTTTCTGGGTCTCGGCCCGTGCCGACATGAGGACCGCCTTCCGGTAATCCCTCCAGCAGACCCGCAGGGCGGTATCGGCCGCTCATTTTTGGGTCAATCGCACGCGCGGATTTGCCGTATACTTTCGCGGGGTCCCGATCGCCAAATGGGGGCGAAGGCCGGAAAAACGAGCGATGAAACACGCTCCGCACTGCATTCCCTGCTTCCTGCGCCGGGTGCTGACGATGTCGGCGCTGGTCACCGACGACGAGTGGCTGCACCGCAAGATCCTCGGCGAGACGATGGTCGATCTGGCGCACGTCGACGACAAGTCGACGCCGCCCGAGGTGATGCAGGACGTTTTCCGCAAGACGGCGAAGACGCTCGGCAGCGCCGATCCCTATCAGGGCGAGAAGAAGCGGTGGCGCCAGGAGGTGCTCGCCAACGTCGAGTCGATCCGGAAGCGCGTCGAGGGCGCCGATGATCCGTTCGCGCAGGCGCTCACGGCCGCAATCGTCGCCAATGTCGTCGACGACGAGCTGCGCGAGGACACCACGCTGAAGGGTCTGCTCGGTCAGATCGAGGGCGCGCGGCTCGACCCGGACGCGGTCGACGAGTTCCGCGAGTCGGTGCGCGGCGCCACGTCGCTGCTCCTGATACACGACTCGGTCGGTGAGCTCTTCTTCGACCGGTTGCTGATCGAGCAGATGACGCGACTCGCCAGCGAGGAGTGCCGGGTGACCTCGGTCGTGCGCACGGCGAGCGTCCTGGGGGACGCCACCCGGGAGGACGCCGTCGCCATGGGGATCAACGAGGTCGCGGAGATCCTCGATCCGGGGCTCGAGTGCCTCGGCCTGCCGCTGTCGGAGTGCTCCGCGGAGCTCCGCGACCGATTCCGCGATTCCGACGTCGTCGTCGCCAAGGGCCAGGCGGTCTACCAGACCCTCGAGGCCGACGCCCGGGGCCCGGATGGCCGCGAGAAGACCATCTGGTACCTCTTCCGGATCAAGTGCCCGGTGATGGCGCGCGAGCTCGCGGCGGACATCGGTGACCTTTTCCTTGAGCGCAACTGAGCGCTGTGGTTGAATAGGGGATTCCGCGAGGACCGCCAGACGTGATCCGGAGCAGACCATGAGCGTTCACAAGAGCTTGAAAGCGAAGGGCCGGCTCGTCCGCATGCGCAACGTGCTCAGCCGCTGGGAGCGGATCGAGCAGCTCGAGCGCGAGGGCAAGTGGTCGGCGGACGGAAACTCTCCCTACGGCCTCCCCAAGGTCCGCGTCCTGAAGATCAAGAAGCGCGCCAAGGAGGCCAAGAAGAAGGAAGCCGAGGAGGAGGGCGCGCCGGAGGCGTCGCCCGCCACCTAGCCTTTCGACTTCTTTCCGTCGACTGCCTCTCCCGGGCGCGTCGCCACGCCCCCGATGCGCGCCGACATCTACCTCGACCACAACGCCACGACCCCCGTCCTCCCGGACGTCATCGCGGCGGTCGCGCGGGCCATGGAGCCCGGCGGCGGGAATCCGTCGAGTCTCCACGCCCGAGGTCGCGCCGCGCGAGCCCTCCTCGAGGACAGCCGTGAGGCGGTTCTCTCGCGACTCCACGGCGATGGTGGCGAGCTCGTCTTCACGTCCGGTGGGTCGGAGTCGAACGCCCTGGCCATCGCCGGCGTCCTGAGCGCGCGGTCCCCGGGGGCGCTCTCGTCTCGCGGCCGGCGCCGGTCCGGATCCGGGGAGGCGCCGCACGCCGTGGTCGGCACCACGGAGCACCCGTCGACTCTCGACATCTATGGCCGTCTCGAGGCCGACGGGATCGTCCGGGTCACGCGGGTCGGGCCGGACGAGCACGGGCGCGTCTCGCCGGGCGACATCGCGGATGCGATGCGTGATGACACGGCGATCGTGTCGCTGCACCACGCCAACAGCGAGACCGGCGTCGTCCAGGACGTCGGACCGGTCGGCGAGATCTGCCGATCCCGTGGCGTGCCGTTCCACTGCGACGCCGTGCAGACGCTCGGGAAGCTCGAGCTCGACCTGGCGGGTCTGGGAGCGGATCTCATCACGCTCTCCGCGCACAAGGTCTACGGTCCGCGCGGCGTCGGCGCGCTGTGGATTCGAGACGGCATCCCGGTCCGCCATCCGTGGGGGGGCGGTCCGCAGGAGAAGGGGCTGCGACCCGGGACGGAGAACGTCCCCGGCGCGGCCGGGTTCGCCAGCGCCATCGAGCACCTCGAGCTGCCCTCGCCGGCGCTGCGTGACCGGCTGTGGGCGGCGATCCGCGCCGCCTGTCCGACCGCGATCCGAAACGGCGACGCCCCCGCGGTGACGCCGAACACGCTCAACGTCTCGTTCCCGGGACTGCGGGCGGAGACACTCCTCGTGCGCCTCGACCTCGAGGGCGTGCGGGCATCGTCCGGCTCGGCATGCGCCTCGGGCGCGCGCGAGCCTTCCCACGTGCTGCGCGCGATGGGCTTGCCGCCCGGGCGGGTGGAGTCGGCGATCCGCCTGTCGACCGGTCGGGAGAACGATGCGGCACAGATCGACGCGGCGGCGGCGATCATCGCGCGCTGCGTTGCGGATCTGCTGGGGTGACGCGGGTCCCCGGGCCCGACTCTCGTTCCCGTTCCCGTGCACGTTCCCGTTCCCGTTCCCGTGCACGTGACCCGACTCCGAGTCCGATTCCGATTCCGATGACCGAGATCCGATCCGATTCCGATTCCGATGACCGACTCCGATACCGACTCCGATGACCGAGATCCGATTCTGGTCTCTGGTCTCTGGTCTCTGGTCTCGGACCTCTGTCTCTGTCTCTGCCTCGATCTCCCCGCGGTCGCCCGCGGGTCTCAGGCGCGGCGGCGGACGCGGGCGCGGCGCGGGCGCACGAGGCAGCGCAGGGTCTTCAGCGAGCCCTCGATGCTCGCGAATCGGCCGGCCAGTTTCTCCATGCGTTCCTGGATGGTCGCGATCTCGTCCTGGCGGAGGGGCGTCTCGGCGGTCGCGGCGTCCGGCGTGTCGACTTCCTCGAGGACGATGATCGGCATGCCGTCCTCGTCGACCGGCACGTCGCAGAGGTCACGCTCTCCGCGGCCGGCGCGCTGCAGCTCCTCGCTGACGAGCTTCCTGACAATCTGGGCGAGCAGGCTCTGGAAGTGGGACTCGCTGAGGACGCGGACTCTCGAGATGCCGCTCCGCTCGAGCGCCCGGGACGACACCGAGCGGCTCGCCAGGCGGATCGCGTCGTCGAGAGAGAGCTCCGAGTCGCTGTGCGCTGATCGGTCGGTCGGCGTGCGTTCCATATCGTGGTGGCCTCGTTGCTGGTGGTCTCTGTCGAATCGGCGGCCAGCGCCGCCGCGTCGCTCTTTCGACGCCGGGCGTTCCATGGCGTCCGCCGGCAGGCGGTCGCGCTGGCGTCCAGACAGTGGACGGCAGGCAAGTCCCGTTCCCGATCGGTGCGCTCGTCGTAAACGACGCGACAACGCGACACTCCGGCGACCGCGCGGACGGGAGCGTGGTGGCCCAACGGCCGTCGCGGTGTCCTGCGAGTTGACGGTTTTGAGGCGCGTTTCCTCGTTGACGGGCATCCGGCGGATCGGTACGATTGTCCCCGTCGTCGGAGTGAGGCAAGTTCCCGGCGCACGTTTCCTGGCGGCGAGTCCCGATCGGTGCCGAGTGGCGGCGGAACTTTGTTGACACTTCACGCGCGTGTGTGAGGATTGATTGGTCCGGTCCGGCACCCCAGGACCGGGGGTCTCGTCAGCTCACAGAAGAGTTTTCGACCCGAGCTTCGCTCCGTTTCGAGATCGAACGTCATCATGGGTCTTCGGCGTCAGCCGCACGGCTACCCGACTGGCAGGAAACGAGTGGCGCTGGACGTCCGCTCGAGGATTTCGGTTTCATCGAGGAGAGATACATGAAAAGGTTTCTCTGCAGCGTGATCACGGTGGCCCTGATCGGCCTCGCGGCCCGGACGCCGCTCGGCGCCCAGGAGCCGAGGGACTTCTGTGCTCCCGCCAACTGTCCGCCCGGCCAGGACTGTTGCTCGGAAGACCTCCTCGAGGTCAAGTTCGCCAACGGGTCGTCGACCCTCGAGCAGGAGTCGGGCGACTTCACGGCCACCGTGGCCATCGATGTCAAGAGCGACGGCATCCAGGGCTTCTCCTACGCCATCAAGCACGACAAGAGCATCTTGACGATCAACGGCACGTCGACCGACAACTCGAACGCTCTCATCAGGAACGCCAACTTCAACGTTCACGCCAAGGCCTTCGGGTGCACGAACAACCGCGTCGACTGCCCGCAGCGGGAGCGCACCGACCCCGACCGCGGCCTCGGGCACGCGGTGGTGCTCTCGTTCACCATGCCGGTCGTGCTCCCCGTCCAGGATGACATCGTCCTGCTCACCGCGACCTACACCGTCTCGGGCAACCTGCCCGAGGAAGGCACCAAGATCGAGTGGGCCGACGGCGAGCTGGCGACCGCCTCCGGCGGCCCCGACGTCAGCCTCAACCTGACCGTGGCCGGCGAGACGCGCGTCCCGAATCAGGTCACCGACGGGCTCGTCGTCGGCGGACCGCCGCCGCCGGAGTGCGCCGAGTACGGCTTCTACTTCGGCGACGCCGCGACGACGGACAATCTCGCCATCGGGGCCGCCGAGACCGGCTTCCTGGTCAGCATGCGGAACGTCAAGAACGCCGCGGCGTTCGAGCTCGCCGTCAAGAACGACAGCAACTCGCTCAGCTTCGTCAGCGGTGAGATCGGCGACGGGCCGGACAACCTGCGCGAGCTGATCATCACCGACGAGGACGGGCTGTCGAACACCCCGAGCGAGACGAACACGGCGTCCATCGCCGGCGACAACATGATCGGCTCGGGCGAGCGTGTCGGCGTCACGGTCGACACCGGCGTCCAGGACTTCTTCGTCGTCCAGACGCAGCCGCTCGTCGGCGAGGGCTTCTTCGCCGGCTACGTCGCCGACCTGACGGCGGCGCAGAACAAGGTCATCCCGGCGACCGGCGCCGGAGACCCCTGCCCGATCAACCAGATCATCCGGATCAACTTCGGAGTGGCCGAGACTCCGTTCAACCGCGGCGACGTCAACGGGGACGACAGGCACAACGTCACCGACGCGGTGATTATCGTCAAGGACCTCTTCGGCCGGCCGAACCCCGGCATCGACTGCGCCTCCGCCTACGACACCAACAACGACGACGCCGTCGACATCTCCGACGCCACGTTCCTGCTCGAGTGGATCTTCCGCCGCGGCCCGCGGCCGCCCGATCCGTTCCGGCAGTGCGCCGTGGAGGAGAACGACGCGCTCGACTGCGCGACGTCGAACTGCCGCTAAATAGCGCGGCGCGATTCTGAGTGGTGTGGCTGGCCGAGCGATTCTTCGTCCTGGCGCGAAGCGAGGCCGAGGCGATACAGCGGAGAGTATCGTCGAGGCCGAGCGACAAAGCCAGGGCGGAGAAGCGCCGGCCAGACG